>DASQMG010000179.1:0-38372 GCA_035645595.1 Flavisolibacter sp.
CTTAGGCATTACCAACAAGGGAACTTTTTTTGTTGTTTATACCGTTTCCTCCCTGCTTGTACGGTTTGTGGCTGGCCGCCTTTCCGACAAAAAGGGAAGAGTGTTTGTTTTGCGGATTGCTTTCATCTTAAACGTAATCTCCGTTACTGCTTTAGGCCTTGCTTCTTCAGCTGCACTTTTACTAAGCGCTGCTTTTTTATATGGTATCAGCACCGGGCTTTTCTCTCCGGCCTCCTCTGCCTGGACAGCCGATTTAAGCAGTGAAAGCCACCGGGGCCGCGGCATTGCCACCATGTACATTGCGCTGGAAGCAGGAATTGGCCTGGGTGCTATGGTAGCCGGCTGGGTTTTCAAGGATCGGTTGGAAAGAGTGCCTTATATATTTTATGGCTGTGCGGTAATGAATGTACTGGGGTTGGTTTATTTAGTGATGAGGGAGAGGAGGAAAGCGATTATGGCTGAGTTCAATTAACTGATGTTACAAACAACTTTAGGCGAACCCGTTGCTACCGGTATACCTTTTAATCATTGTCAGTTGTTGCTTGTTTCAATGTTAGCTTTAAAATAGTAAACCCAATCAGTGCTGCCAGTAATGACGAAATTAAGATCACAAACTTTGCATTATTGATTATGGTTTCATTATCAAAAGCAAGAAGTGTTATAAATATTGACATAGTAAATCCAATGCCGCCTAAAAACCCAACGCCTAAAATTGATTTCCAGTTGAGGCCGTCTGTAAGTTTGCAAACTCCAAATGATACTGCCAAAAATGTTAATAGGAAAATCCCCAATGGCTTGCCTGCAATAAGTCCTGTAGCAATACCCAAACTGTAGTTTTGGGTAAGTGTTTGTCCAATGTCGCCGCTTAAAACTATGGCTGTATTGGCTAAGGCAAAAATTGGTAAAATAACAAAAGCAACCGGCTTATGCAAAAAGTGTTGCAAAATATACGAAGTTGATTTTTCATCACCATTACCAAATGGAACTGCAAACGCCAACAAAACACCAGTAATCGTGGCATGAACGCCTGAATTAAGCATAAAATACCACATCGCCGCGCCACCAATCAAATACGGAATAAGGTTTCTGATTTTTAGCCGGTTAAGAACCAAAAGCAAAGCAAAAATTCCCAACGCAATAAAAAGGTTTGCCCAGAGAAGCGTTTTAGTATAGAATATAGCAATTATTAAAATTGCTCCCAGGTCGTCAATTACGGCTAATGCCGTTAAGAAAACTTTCAAAGAAGTAGGTACCCGGTTTCCTAATAAGGATAAAATTCCTAATGCAAAAGCAATGTCTGTCGCCATTGGAATTCCTGCACCCGATTGTGTGGCAGTACCAAAGTTGAACAGCATAAAAAGCCCGGCAGGGATTATGATACCTCCTAATGCCCCAAAAATTGGCAGCAAAGCGTCTTTAAAATTTGAAAGTTCACCCTGATAAACTTCCCGTTCTAATTCTAAACCGATCAATAAAAAAAAAATTGTCATCAGTCCATCGTTAATCCAATGTTCGATACTATGTCCTGCAAACTGAGTTTGCCAGAAATGGTGATAGCCTTCACCAAAAGTTGAGTTGGCTAGCAATAATGACACGATGGTGCAACCTATCAAAGTCAGCCCACCCGCTTTTTCACTCTCAAAAAAGTCCTTAAATAATTTAGTTGCATTCATATTTACTTTTTAAAAATAAAGTAAACTGCCAGCACCAAAAAAATAAAGCCAATTAGGTGGTTAAGCCTTAGTGGCTCATTCTTAAAGGCAAGAAGGGTAAATGCTGTAAAAATTATTAGCGTAATCACTTCCTGTATCACTTTCAATTGCCAAAGGGTAAAGGGCCCACCATTTCATATGAATCCTATTTTGTTGGCCTGAACCTCGGCGGAACATTCAAATAATGCAATACACCAACCAATTAAATCACTCCTACTAAACGTAGGTTTGGGAACCACGGAAACTCTTTGAATTTTAAATGTCCATACCACGCAATTGTCATAAACATTTAATAAAACCAGAAGCCCAATTGTGTAAAATCCTTTCATAGGTCAACGTTACCGTTTGAGGCAGGTTGTCACATGGGTTGGTGCTAACGCTGAATAGCATTTTACAACGTCTCCAGAGATACATTAGACCCTTATAATACAAATGGCTTTAATGATTTGCAGAAGTGGTTAGTAACATCAATTACTTTTTCCTACACTTGCCGAAAGAAGGTAGCTAAAATGATTTTCCTCTTGCCACAAGAATTTGGTGAGGGGACGGTCCCCTATATTATTTCGCTTTGGTTTTTGCCTGGGAAAGTGCCAAACGAATCAGGGCAAAAAATATACTGATGACAAAGGAATAAAGCACTAAAAAAATGTATGGTCTTCTTTTCTTTGGTTCTACGACTGCTTTTACAGAATGGTTTGATAAAGCAAACGGCCTCAATGACGTTATTATTGATTTTAAAGAAAGTCGTTCGAATGATAGGAGTGCTATTAGTGTGTTAACAACCTATCGGAACGCTATTTAAAACTTGGCAGGCCTTTGCATTTGCGTCATTTAAGTGATGACTGCCGATAAAGTGGTTGAGGTAAACATAATGGAAGGCCTACCTTATACCGTTGCGAATGATTGAAGCGAAGAGTTTATGAAAAATAAAATTCCGGTTGTGGGGGCTGGCATTTTTTCTGGTTAAACTAAAAGACCGTTCGCCATGTGTTCGCAATTGCAGCTGTTTGGCATGGTGTGCTTTTGTGTGGTGGGGTGGTAGGGTTATTATCACCAGGATATTCGCTATCAGCAAACTCAACTCCTTAGCCTTATTTGTTTTCATTGTTTATAGCTAAATACGTTTTCAGGATTAAGCCTCTTTTCCTACCTTCCTCTAAAATTGTTCTATGAATTCATCCTTCTCCCGCAGGTGGCTTTTACGTAATAGTTTACTGGCTGTGGCAGGTACTACAGTTCTCGGCAAATCATCTGCATCAGCTTTGCTACCTGGTGATAAAAAAGATGTTGATCACCCGGAGGCCTGGACAGATTTTAAGGTAGGTATTGCCTCTTACACCTTCCGTAAGCTAAGCCTCGACGATACCATAAAAGCCTTGCAACGGCTGAATCTTAAATATATTTCGATTAAAGACTTTCACCTGGCCCTTACCAGTACAAAAACCGAGAGAGCAACGGCTATGCAAAAGCTCAGAGACGCCGGTATAACGCCGTTAAGCTGTGGCAATATTACAATGCAGAACGATGAAGCCGATATCCGCCGCGCTTTTGAGTATGCAAAAGATTGCACGATACCTGTTATCGTATGCAGCCCGCATCCCGATTCTATGGCTACATTGGATAAGATGGTAAAGGAGTATGATATTAAACTTGCCATTCATAATCATGGCCCCGAAGACAAACGCTTTCCTTCACCTTATGATGTGTATAAAGCGGTGCAGGGCTACGACCAGCGCATAGGACTTTGCATTGATGTAGGCCATACCGCACGTGCTAAAGTAAACCCGGCAGAAGCGATTGTAAAATGTAAGGACCGTTTGTATGATCTGCACTTTAAAGACATCAATAGTACTGCCCCCAACGGAACAACCATAGAAGCTGGCCGCGGTGTGCTTGACCTGCCCGCTATAGTAAAAGCGTTGCAAAAAATTAAATACGGGCGTTTAATAAGTATAGAATTTGAAGGCTGGGAAGCCGACCCTTTGCCTGCCGTTGCAGAAACCCTGGGTTACGCAAATGCTTTATTGGCTATGAGCGGGAAAAAGAAAGCATAGTGTTTTACGTGGCTACGGCAAGGCCATACAAAATTATTTTTCCAGCGCTTCAGCCATCTTTTTCAAAAATAGTCCGTACTCAACTACATAATTATCGCCGGTAGAAGCCACATCTGTACTACGCATGCCTTGCTGTAAAATGGCGTACGCTTTTGCTGCATCTGCTTCGTTATAAAACAAGGCTTTAAATGCAGGTGAAAGGTTGCTGTTCATACCTATGCCATGCTGGTAATAATGTAAAGGCAGGGGCACCCGCACCGGAACAAAATAGGTGGCCTCTTTACTTATAAGTGTAAAGTAGGTTGCGTAATAGTCAAGTATTGCCGCCAATCGCTTTCGCATGGTGGCAGAGGGTTCCGGGGCAGTGGGCCTCTTTCGCCAGGTGTTGTAAGCAACATCAAACAACATTGCTCCTTCGCCATCGTCTTCTATTTTTTTAAGATGCCAAACCAGTTTAATCTTTTCCCCTCCCAACGCTAAATTTTGAATCACCTGCAGCGTGTCTTTATCAAATTTTTTAAAGGCTGCGGTAAATGGATTAAAGCCTCTTCCCCCCTCTTGTATCCGAAGCAGGCTGTCATTTGTAAATGTCCACCTCCCCGGTGGCTTTAATACGCTATCTATTTCTGTAAACGTTCCGGTTGCTGAAAGAGAAACCAATTTTAAGCCATATAAGCTCACTATAGAATCCTGGTGCCGTCCGTACACTTCTCTTTCCTGCGTTGTTTTCAGGCGATGATCAGGAAAGATAATGAGCCAGTTACCCCTAATGGCTTCAGAAGGTTTTTTCCAGTTGAATGTATCACAGGAGCATACCATCAAACAAATAAGCACAGGCAGAACGAATCGAAGGGCACGCATTAGTGTCGGTTTATTGCAAAGCAGTTTTACAACTGTACATTGATCAGTTGAAGCCTGCTAATATAAGGCACGGAAAGTATAAAAGATAGTAAGCTAACTTAGCAAGGATATAGTTAAACCATGCATTAATCAAACAAAGACGGCTGCACAATATGTGTTTTGAAAGATGAAGCTGGCAGACTGTATTCAATTTGTCAACATTTTTTATTGCACCGCATTGTATAATTTATGATGCGCAGCATTCGGTTCTACCGCATTATACTGCCGTGCGTATGCCACAAAAACCCTGTTCTCTTTGCCTCCTTTCGGACGAAGTTTACCCCCATTCTTTGCTGGCCCGATACGGGCATCCAGGGTACATTTCTTGGTGATATAGTGGTAGTAAGGCTCAGTATACTACTGTTCCATTCCGGTTCTTTCGACAAAGAAAGTTGATGGCAACCAGCTTTGTTCAGACACACGGCCAGAATCTATACCCGGTGTTTTACAATAAAGCTACCACCTTATGCTCTATCACCGGGGTTGTATAAACTATATTTCCTACACCAATACAGGTTGTTTACCTGTAGATGATTGTATGGAAGCCTGGTGGTAAATAGAACAATGCCCCCGTGCGGAGGCATTGCCTGATGTATTACGGTTGAATAGGTGCTGTTTTAATAAGGAAAAACTACAGCAGCCGATCCTGAGCCAGGTGAGTTAAAATCCAGTTCATTCTGCGGCACATCCCAATAGTCCATATAATTATACACAATGGTTGCGTTGGTATTTACAGTACCTCCAGGACCTAATACCACTACGCCTGTACGCTGGCAGCCTTTACACGCATAACCAAACCTTCTATAATCATAAAACGCAGTGTTTTTTAAGAACAGGGCAATCCTGCGTTCCCTGTATAATTCATCCAATGCCTGCGTAAGTGTTAAGCCTGTTCCGGCCACTGCTGCCAACTGTGCGTTTTGATGGATTCTTACTTTGTCAATCAACTGCAAGCCGCCTTCAATGTTGCCGGTTCTAATCAGTGCCTCTGCTCTTGTTAACTCGTTTTCCTCGTAGGTGGCGCCTACAGGAATTTCGGCCTTGCCTGCTAACTGCGATACATAATCGCCCCCGCTTTCAACCGGCCTTAGATCGTAACGGGTTCCATATTGAAAACCACGTCCTGATTGGTTAACCGCAGGATTGGAACGGGTTACTATATTTCTTGTACGGCGGGCATCACCGGGCTTAAACTCCTGTACCCAGCGCTCACTTACAAATTCCCAGGCGTTAGTAGTTAACCGGTACGGCGACCAGGCCGTTTGCGCCACTACGTCTTGTGCATCTGCAGAACGCATGGTTAGGATCTTATCCCCTGCCTGCAAACCATTTTCTGTAAGGGCAATTATAGATGTCCATTCGGCAGCGGTAACATCCCCTACTTTCTTGTTAACTAAAATGTTTCTTGCTTTATAAGTATTGATATGGCGTTTCCATTGTGTTGGTGAAAAAACGCCACCGTTTCCAATTTTTGTAAATGAAAGAATCAGCTTTTCCATTACTTCATTGTAAGCTGCCATATCCGTTATGCTATTTAAAGCCACCGTCGCTTTATCAAAGTTCGCATTAGCCTCTGCTATAATGAGAGCACGATCTTTAAAATCGGTATTGGATTCATTCAGCTTATCCGTTATAATGCCGGCTACATAAATAGACCCGACTCTGGAATAGGCAAACCCTTTCCACCAATAGGCCCAGGCGGTTAGTGTACTTTTTTTGTCCTTGGCATTTCCCGTAAGCACCAAGGTGGGACTTTGCAGTTGTGTCAATATTAAATTTGCCTGGTTATTGATCTGGTACATAACCGTCCACTCGTAATTGAACACGTTCTGGTCGCCATTTGATCTTGTGTTCCTTGCTTTTAATTCAACACCTTGCGTACTTCCCTGTGGCGGCGTAAGCACGGTACCATTATCCAATATAATTTTCTCTGTTTGGTTAGCCCATCGCATACCAAAATTACCTACCGAGCTCCAGGTATTATCGCCCATGGTATTATGATAGTTCTGCACCATCCACCAATAGTCGTACTGGTTATTCCAGCCAAACTTTCGTTGTACTCCGGTACCTGCCCGTATGATGCCTTCTTCGGTATCAAGGGCGGGTAAGCCTGGTACATTTGGATTAGACAAATCCAGTTCTTTTTTACTGCAGCCACTCATTATAAAAACGGCAAGCGAGGCGGTAATAAATTTATGTTTCAGTGTCATAACGTAATTGTTTTGATATTAAAAGCCTAAGGTTAATGCTACCTGGTAAGTTTTGAAATTGGGGAACGAGAAGAGGTCTAAGCCCCGGCGCAATGGGTTGTTTAGAGAAGCCGCTGCCTCGGGGTCCATACCTGTATAATTGGTAATCGTAAACAGGTTGCGGCCCGACAAGGAAATTTGTGCGTTCCTGACAAAGGCCGCTTTCAGCAATTTTGTAACATTATAATTGAATGTGAGCTCTCTTAACCTAAGGAAGGAACCGTCTTCCACAAAATGCGTATTGGTATTATTAGTGTTGTAAAGCGAATTATAATAGTTGACAAAAGCTTTGGTTTCTCCATTAACAGTAACAGGCACATCAAAGTCGCTGCTTAAATAATCGCGGTACAGCCACTGCCTTGTTTGATTATAAATTTTGTTACCATAAACCCAGTCAAGCTGTGTGGCAATAGAAAGGTTCTTGAATAGTGTGAAGTTATTCAGGAAGGTCATGTTAAACTTTGGGTTGGGATCACCAATGGGCTGAAGTTCTGTGGTGAACACGACTGCCTTGGTTGTTTTGTTCACCACGTAGCCATTTACAACTTCAAAATTGCCTACCTGCGCATCCGGGATATACCGCACTTTGGCCGAAGTGGTTTCATTCACGTCACGCAACGGGCGAAAGCCGAAGAAAGCCCCTACACTGGCTCCCTGCCTTAATACGAACTGGCCGGCGCCGGTAGATCCAAGCGCAATGTCTTTACCATTGCTGATACGGTCAACAGTTGATTTTGAAGTACCGAAGCGGATACCAAAATCCCAGGTGAAATTATTCTGGTTAAAGAGGTCGGCATCTAAAGAAGCCTGGAAGCCTTTGGCTTTTAAATCAATGGCATTATCAATGATGCTGATGGCGCCCACGGATGGTGCCAAATCAATAGGCCTGATTACGTTCTTGCTGCTCTTATCCCAGTAGGTTGCACTCACTCTTATATTCCTAAAAGACGAACCCTTACCTAATTGAAATATCATATCGGCACCCACTTCTGCCTCTGACGATACTTCAACATTTAATAACTGGTTGTTATAAGCCGTGTTTAACGCCAGGTATCCATTAGTACCAAAGTTGCCATTGGTGAGGGTAATAAACCTATCGTACGGACGAGGCTGAATACCTGCTTTTCCCCACGCACCACGCAACTTAAACTCCTTTACCGCCTCTGCTTTCAAAAGCTGGCCAAGGCGGAAATAAGCATCGGCACGAGGAAATACAAAGGCGTTTGATCCAGACCCGAATGCAGATGAATAATCGGCCCGTACACCACCGGATACACCAAAGAGTTCTCCAAAATCAACCCGCTGGTTTACCAGGTAGCCGAATGTAACAAACTCGCTGTTTTCCTCACCAATGGCTGGCGTTGTACCATTTAAGTTATTGGGAGGGAATGGGGTAAACCCTGTACCCTGCGTAGTGGTATTCCGGTATTTATTTTTACGGTAATCATACGCAAAGTGCGTAGTAGTTGTAATGGGAACATTGATTTTAAAGTCGCGTTCGAAATCCGTTTTTACAAAAACAGATAAGAGCGAATTGCGATAAGTCTCATTAAAATTATCATACGTAAGTCTTCCATTTATAGGCGTGATGCCTAATGCTGGCGTTAAGGTATTTTGCTGAAATTTTATCAGGTCAGTGTAATCATACCGGTAATTATCCAGGCCAAATTTGTAATCAATTTCCAGGAAGCGGAACGGCTTATAATTCAGGTTGAAGTTTTGTATAACTCTTGTATTCTCTGCTCTCCATTCCCGGAACTGCCTTGTATAAAACGGATTAACCGAGGTTTCGCCTACCTGCGGATTTACCATATAGTTTCCTAACGAATCTTTCCTGGTAAGATCTAAATATCGCCTGGTAAGCAGAGCCGCATTCACGGGGCTAAAAATGTTGTTCTGGCCCGTAATGCCGCCCGTTGAATTATCGGAATAAATAACCTGCGTGATGCTTCTTAGCGAAAAGTTTTTGAACAGTTCCGTACCCAGGTTGATAGAGGCATTGCTACGTTTATAATCGCCTGCAAAAATGCTTTGCTGGCTTAGGTGCGAAAGCGTTAATGAATAATCGGATTTGTCGCGTCCGCCGGAGATGGTAACACTGTTATTCAGGCTCAGGGCATTTTCCCTAAATATCGCGTCAAGGTTATCAAAAATCGGCTCCCTGTAAGGCTTATCGTTCACAGCAGTTACCAAACTTGCCGGCAGCTTTGGCTGCAAGGTTTGGCCGGTGGCACTATTTGTAGAAAGCCTTGTTCCGGCATTGGAAATAATATAGCCCTCGGCATCGGTTTCATAAAAATGCCTGTCGGCAAATTTCAGGTTACCTTTCAAGGCATTGTCTATGCTTGCCCGGCTGTTAACGGTGATACTTGTTTTACCATTCCGTGCGCCTTTTTTTGTAAATATTTGTATCACCCCGTTAGCACCCTGCGCACCATAAATGGTTGCAGCAGCCGCTCCCTGAATCACTTCTACCCTCTCAATGTTGGAAAGGTCAATATCGGAAAGCCGTGATGACTGATTGGTGGAAACGGTGGAAGCCGAGCCGCGGCCCTGGTTATCGTCAGATGAAAGAGTGCCGTTTCTATTGTTGCTGGCGTTAATCTGTACCCCATCTACCAGTATCATAGGTTGTGTTGAGCCTAATGTATTAATGCCTCTTAATAAGATTTGTGCCTGCTGGCCGGGCTGGCCCGAGGTAGAACTGATTTGCGCTCCGGCAATTTTCCCAACCAACGCCTGGTCAATAGAGCCCTGCGGTACTCTAGGTAGATCCTTTGCTGAAATACTCTCTACAGCAATTGCCACTTTTCGCTTACTTGTAGCTACCCCCACACCTGTTACAACCACTTCCTGCAAAGTTCTGTCTGCAGATTGAAGGCTTGTATTTAAAACACTTGCGTTACCAATGGAAACCTCATTTGAACTCATATCTGCAAATGAAAAAACAAGTGTTCTTGCGCCGGAAGGAACAGGTAACGAATAAGTTCCCTGGGCATTAGTGGTAGTTCCCACCGAACTTCCTTTTACCAGCACCGAAACGCCAGATAAAGGACTGCCTTTATCATCAGTTACTCTGCCTGTTATGGTTCGGTTTTGTGCAAAAAGAGGAAGGCAAAAAAGAAGACCCATAAGACATGTCAGGATTCTTTTCATAATCTATATTTAGTTTGGTGATAAAATTTTTGTACTGATTTGAGCGTGGATAAAAAGCATTCTGCAGTTATGTGGTATTGGTTCTCCGGAAGTGAAGACATCAAGGATACTGTATCTGCTGTTTACTTACAGGATCGAAAAACGTTACTTATAAAAAAGAGGGAATGATTTATTGAAATTTTAGGTTGTATCATAAAAACTTTGGTAAGAAGAGGGCGAACTAATAGTAAAATTTTGTATTACTAAAGTGGGCTGCCGGTCAGCAGCCCATTTTGATGTAAATACCTTACAAAGGATTCTGCACTACTAACGGATTCGCATTTATTTCATCCGTAGGTATCAGCCACTCCCACCGCTTATCACCTGCGGGAACATTCAATGTTACGGCTATTGAACTATTATGATTGGCCCCCGTACGATCCAATGCACTGTTTGTTCTTTTCAGATCAAGGAACCGGAACCCTTCACCCCATAATTCGATACGGCGCTGTGTAAGTATTTCATTTAGCAGTGCAGTACCCGTATTGGTTGACAGCGTATAGGCCGGGTTGCGGCTTTTAACGAAAGTAAACAGCACTGCCGCTGCCGCTGCATTCTGGTTTAATCTTGCCTTCGCTTCCGCTTCAATCAGGTACATTTCAGCTACCCGCATGTAAGGCACATCGCCCACACTTATGGAGGCATCCTTTACTTTAAACTTTACACTGGTGTAGGGGAACCTTGTACCACTTGCCGGCGGCGTAACACCCGTCGGCGACCAAAGGTCTTTACGAACATCAGTGGCTGGTATTAAATTATACAAGTTAGAATTGATGGACCTTGGATTAGTTCTCGTGGAATTAGCGCTAAAATTAGAAGCCATAAAAGCAAAGAAGGAATAGAACGAAGTACCCTGGTCATTTGGTATAATGCTGCCCCACATCCATTCAGGGTTTGTGGCATCGCTGAAGCCCTGTAAATATTGCGTGCCTGTCATTAATGAAAAACCTGTTCTGGCATCAGCCGCCATCTGTGCCGCCACCTCCCAATTTTGCTGTGTAAGCGCCACTCTTGCTTTCATACCTTTTGCCACCGCCACATTAAAATGCGATTTGGTTAAGCGGGTATAACCCGTAAGATTTGTGATAGCATCATCAAGGTCTTTATTGACCTGGGTATAAACTTCTTCTACACTGGCCCGGGCCTGGCCTTTGGTGGTACTGGTTACCATTAACGGAACACCCGGCTGGCTGTTAGGCACCGCACTCGCATCATATCGTTTGCCGTACAATTGCACCAACATAAAATGCCCCCATGCCCGGAATACCAACGCCTCTCCTTTTATCGCCTTCTTATCTGTATCAGGCCCTGATGCCTTATCGATATTATTAATAATTAAATTGGCATTGGAAATAATGCGGTAGTAAAAAAAGTAAGCAAAATAGTTATCCGTATTATCTGCATTGCGGTGCGCTTCCCAACGATACATTGAGTTAAAAAAAGCACCCGAAGCTGTCGCATTATTGATAAGGTCATCTCCTAAAACCTCCATGTTTATCATCATAGACCCATGCCCTGCCTGGCTTTGCGCAAAATATTGCGTCCACATTATCCGGTGGATACCGTTTAAGGCAATTAAGGCATTAGCTGTTGAATTGAGAATTGTTTGCTCGGTTACCTGGTCGGTTGGAGCGGTATCTAAATAGGTTTTTTTACAGGAACTAACAGCTACTAAAAAGACAACAGAAAAGAGGCAAATTTTTATTTGTTTCATGTCAGGTGTGTTTAAAGGGTTAAGTTGATGCCTGCGGTAATGACTCTTGATGGCAGGTAAACATTTGACGTAACACCGGTGAAATTCTGAACAGGATTTAACCCTTTTCTTTTCGTGAACATATACAGGTTCTCCCCGCTTACATATATTCTTGCGCTGCCAATATGGGCTTTGGTGAGCAGGTTGTTTGAGAAATTGTAAGAAAGAGTTGTATTCTGTATATTAATATGCGACGCATCAACCAACCACCGGTCAGACAAGGCACTGAATGCTGCATTTCTTCCATTATCCAACCTGGGAACATCGGTAACATCGCCGGGCTTTTGCCATCTTTTTAAAATGTCTGTGTGTAAGGCAACACCATAGCTGCCCGAATGCATCAATTGTGCATAGGTATCGTCATATACTTTGCCTCCAACCTGGTAGTTGATCTGGAAAGAAAAAGCAAAGCCTTTGTACCTGACCGCACTAATCACTGAACCATAAAAATCAGGTATGGCGCTTCCGGCATAATGAAGCTTCGCGTTATTTTGGTCGGTAGTAACAGAATCGCCCTTACTGGACAGGCGGCTGGTGGCAGCATTGTAGCTTTTTGCAACATACAAACCAGCGCCGTCGGTTGGGTCAACACCGTACCAGTCGCGCAGCCAAAAATCGTATCTGGAATGGCCCACTTCCCATTTTTGTGTAGTTGATGCCGAACTTGGAATTTCTGCCGCAGGAAGTTTGGTTATCTTATTTTTAAAAGTTGTCCAGTTGGTAGTAAGGTTCCACGTTACATCTCTACCCCGGATAACATCACCGGATAAGCTGATTTCAATTCCGCGGTTATACATGGTACCTATGTTTTGTGGAACGGATAAAGAGCCACTGGAAAGCGGGGGAGGCACGCGGAATAAAAGGTTAGAAGATTGCCTGTCGAAATATTCAAAAGTACCATTCAGCCGGTTTTTGAACAGGCCGAATTCCAGGGCCGCATCAAATTGCTTATTTACCTCCCAGCTTAGTTGCGGATTGCCGGCTGTAGTAGATTGGGCGGCGCCAGGTTCTGAATTATTATTGTTTCCCAGATTATAAAATGATTGATAGGCATAATAGATATTAAGATTATTGGCATCCAGCAGGCCATCATTACCCACCAGGCCATAAGAGCTTCTTAGTTTTAGTGAATTGATCCATGTTATATTCCTCAGGAAAGATTCCTGCTCCATTTTCCATCCTGCCCCAACCGACCAGAAATTACCCCACCGCTCTCCAGGTGCAAACCTTGAGGAGCCATCACGCCGGAAGGAACCGGATAAAAAATATTTGTTTTTATAACCATAATTCACACGTGATAAATAGCTCTCAATCCTATACAGGTCTTTTGCAGAACTTAACGCAGTGGTGGTAGTAAAATTGGAAAGTTCGGTGATACCTTCAATTACCTGCCCTGTGCGTGTATTAGTGAGTGCCCGGTAGGTAGCATCATAGTTTTCATGGCCTGCCAAAACCTCTACAGAATGCGCTCCAAACGCCTGGTTATAATTCAGCAATTGGTTAAGCGTCATGGTGATGTTGTCAGTAAAATTGCGTCTGGCTCTTCCGCTTGGCGCACCATCACCCACTATTTTATTTTCGTATTGTGAACGCAGGCTGTTACTAATGTCGGCACTGAAGTTTGTAGTGAATTTAAAATACTTTAAAAAGCTCATTTCTGTAAATACCCTGCCACTGAAGACATTGCGCTTTAATGTATTTTCATTTAAAATGGTTTCGTAAATAGCATGGCGCCCGGTAATTGTTGGCCGGTTAGGTAAACCTAAAGCCGCAAGGCTGCCAAGATCATAGATTCTCTTTCCATCGGCATCCAATAGATACTCTCCTGTTGTTTGATTATGGGCATACACGGGATAAATAGGCCCGATGATACGGCTGATGTAAAAGGGATTTACCAGACCGTTGCCGCCCAGGCCGTTGTCATCACTGGCTCCTTGATTGGCAATGGTAACAATGCCTGCCACATTAAGTCCTGTTCTTAACCAGGTAAGCGGCTGGGTATTGACATTTAACCGGCCGGAATATCTTTTATAATCGGAGTTCAGAACAAAGCCTTTTTCATTGGTATAACCCAATGAAAAATAATAATCCGCCTTGGCTGCTCCCCCGCTTACACCCACTGTATAATCGCTGCGGGAACCTTTGCGTTGAATATCTTTTAGCCAGTCCAGGTCATCGCTGTACAACAACCTTGCAGCCGGGTTCAACTGGCCATTTACACCAACGATCTCCGTTCTTGCGACATTGAAAGGATTATAGGCTAATAGCTGGCTGATGTCGGAAAGAGTTCTGCCATTGTAAACCTGTAACCCCGCTGCATTCCTTGGCATTAAACCAGTAGCAATTTTATTTGCGGAATCAATGGCAATGGCAGCACCTGAAACAGGATAAACAAGGCTGTTCCGATACCCTTCCCAAAGCAATGGATAATATTGATAGGCATCAACCCTGTCGTATTCAGGAATGGCTCTTGATACAAATCCCTGCGCAATACTTGCCTGAATCTGTGTACGGTCTTTCTTTCCTTTTTTGGTCGTGATCTGTATCACACCATTAGCGGCACGGGAGCCATATAAAGAAGCGGAAGCAGCATCTTTCAGCACGCTTACATTTTCTATATCATCGACATTGATATTACTAATGTCATAATCATAAGGCACGCCGTCCACTACATAAAGAGGAGCATTCGATCCGTTAACAGAGCCGAACCCCCGTATGCGCACAGCCGGAGAAGACCCCGGTTGCCCGTTGGTTGTGTTGGTGGTAATACCAGGCGCCACACCTGATAAAGCGCTGAGCACATTGGTCACTGGCCGGTTCTCCAGTTCCTTTGCACCGATTTGCGAAACTGAGTTGGTAAGTGCCCCTTTTCTTGCAGTACCATACGCAACAACAACCACTTCACTCATGCCCCTGGTATCTGTTTGCAGTTGCACAGTAATTATGGTTCTGTCATCAATCGCTACTTCTGCCGTAGTATAGCCTACTGCAGAAACCACAAGTGTTGCTGCATTTGCAGGCAGGGCAAGCCTGAAGGCTCCGTCGCTTGAAGTAGTTACGCCGGTGGCGGTGCCTTTAGCACTTACGGAAGCCAGAATACCATTGCCCTGGGCATCTGTGACCCTGCCGGTAATAGTGCGGTTCTGGGCAGTAGCATGTACCCATAAAATGCATAGGCAGATCAGTGTAAAAATTTTCTTCATAAATTAAAGTTTGGAGTGTATAAAAACAATTCAGGTTGGATGCGAAATCATCTTTGATCAATGCATCCTGTATCTCGAATCCTGATTGGCTAATGAATCGTTATTATGCGGGGTAAACATCATAAGTGGAACCTTTCAAATTTTTAAAAAAACAGAGTTTGCAGATTTTTGATTGGCCTTTTTATAAAAAGGCTATCCGTTTAAAAGCATCGTGAAACACACCGGGTCGATACGTTTATATTAATGGCTTTAAAGCTCAAGACATCATAGTTAGTACAACTGCTGTTCAGGGGCAGGGGTGAAAAATCCTACTTATAAAAAAGAAAGAATGAGTTATTTAAATGTTGATGTGAGAAAAAAATGCCAGGAAAAAGTTGGTGTAAAAAGCATGCGCCGGCATTGGAGAAAGTTACATGGTAAGGAGCCGCATTTGCTTCGCAATATTGTTGAGTTTCATGCAAAAGGGTAAAGAAGCAAAGCTTCAAAGGAATGAAACGGGAAAAGACAACGAATAAGGAAACGACTAAATACGGGCGGAATTTTTCTTGTATTGTCCTGCTTCTTTCAGCACCGCGATAGGTTTATGAGTATGTATGAGCTTTAGCTCAAATCAGACGTAAAAGGGCAATGGCAATAACAGCATGATATAATAATCCTACAAATTATTGATCCATTTTTTAAAATCCGGGGCTGTAAACTGGCTGATGATAATAGAGTCTTTGATGTAATTATTCTTTGCCAGGTACAATTCAATTTTTGAAAACTCGACAGACTTAAATTCTTTGATAGCGTTAATGTTAGCAATGATCTGACGGCTAACCCTGAAGAAGACTTTCTTATCTAATTGCTGCTCTACCTGGCTTAGATTATAATCGAGCAGGTAACGGCTTCCTTCAAAATCCACAGCAAAGGTCAGCTTCATTTCTGCATAAAAGAAAGCAATGGAATTAATAGGAACAGACAACCTCGATACGCCTTTTTTCACCACAATCCGTTCCTTCTTTTCTCCCTTGACCTGTCCGGGGCTGTGTTGATAGAAATTAGCGATCTCAGTATATTTATCCAGGGCCTTGCGCAACGCGTCTTTATCTAAGGGCTTTAGCAAGTAGTTAAGGCTATTAGCCTTAAAAGATTTGATAGCATACTCATCGTAAGCCGTAATAAAAATAACCGGCGTTGAGATTTTCAGTTCATCAAAAATCTGGAGCGACACACCATCTTTCAACTGAATATCGAGCAACATTAAATCTGGTTCGGGGTTATTACCAAGCCACTGCCTCAGCTCCTCCACACTACGCACATGCTCCAAAGCATCATACGTAAAGCCCACTTCATCCAATAAATTAATTAAGTGCTTCGCAGCAATCTGTTCATCTTCTGCCAGTAATACTGTCATAATCAAATTTCGTTATGCAAGGCCAGTTCAGCAATTATCGTATTCCCGAATTCAAGGTTTTCAATTACATCTATTACCACACCGTTTTGGCCTTGTGTTGCTATCGCTTCTTTTAAAAATTCGTAGGCTGATGTCTTACTAACGGATGCTACATGGGTAACCGTATAAAAACGCAGCAATACCTGCCCGTTACTTTTATTTTCTGAATCTAAACTAAATACAGCCGCACAATTTTCATGCAGGCCTATAAACAGGTAAAGTGAAAACAATTGCAGCAGGTGAAACGCATCAGCTACAAGTATATCCGATTCCCCGGCAGATAGTTTATGATAGACTTTAGCACCCGGCGCATATTCTGATAACAGGTCGTCAAAATACTGGTGAAATTCGTCCAATGATATTTTATCTTTCTTCCATAAAAGCGCAAGCCGGTTGCTTACGTCCTTTAAAAAGACAGGCGTCAGGTATTGAAAACTCTTATTCTTGCCAGCCTCCTTTAATGTATCGCCTAACTTCTGGTACTGTTGCTGCGCAAAGGCAATAGATTGCGCGGTAAGTTCCTGTTTAACTACAATATTTGCTTCCAGTTTGTTAACCATTTTCGTTTGGATATACTTCTGGTAAATTCTATTGCCAACTGTGAGCAATAACCAGCAAACAGCCGATAAGACCAAGATTAAAAGAATCTGGAACCACAACCGTCCACTTAGTGGTTTAGCTATTGAAAAATGGAGGAAAACAGGGCGTGATCTGAAGTCTGCCACAGTGATGTATGCCCTTAACTTATAATCGCCGGGCGAGAGGTCGCTGCACTTAATTATGGGGTCGGAAGTACTTACCCACATGGAGTCGTAACCGCTTATCTGGTAATGATAGATGATGGCATCAGGATTACGTTGCGAAACACCCTTCAATGTAATTGTAACATTGTTATCCTCATACTCTATCGGCTGCTCTATCATCATACGTGGATTAACAGCAGAGAAATCGTAACGCTTGCCTAAGGCTTTGCCATACCTGAAACTCTCAACAGATAGAACACCAGAAGTATATTGATTAGTGCCATCGCTGTTAGGATAGTATAGGTAGGCCCCATTGGTAGTAGCGATCATAATGGCGCCGTTTGGCAGCTTCCTTAAACCACCTTGCCGGCATTCCCAGTTGAACATGCCTTCGCTTTCATTAAAAAATTTTATTGAATTCAACTCAGGCAATTGACCTCTTGTTAACCCTAAATTAGAACCTATGAACAGCTGTGTTCCATCAACCAAAAGGGACGTAATAATATTTGTATTGAGCCCGCTTTTTTTATCAATCCGTTTCAATAGTTTGCCCCACTGGTTATATACGAATAAGCCCTGGCCAAATGTGCCAATTAAAAAGTCATCGCGGTAGCAGGCAAGCTCCGTAATACGCGACGAGATCTCCGGGAAAAGATTTTGTTGTACCACCTTTAAATTGTTGTCTAAAATATCTACCCGGCCAAAAGGGCTTAGCCTGTAAATTTTATCTTTTAAAACGGTAAGGGTATAATCTTCGGGCAGCTTTGCCGTAGTTTTTATTTTAAAATTATCATCCACTAAATAGCAGGAATGATCAAGCGTTTGCACCAGCAGGCTGCTGCCAACTGCAAACATTCTACCCACTGCTTCGTCTCCGCCAAAGTTGGGAACCAGGCGCATGCTAAGGGTTTTATTATCCATTTGCCAAAGCCCTTTACCAAACCACCCTATGTATGTATAGTTACCTACTGTATGCAGGGAATTTATATACTTTATGTAGGGAAATGGAAAGGCAATAGGGGCAATAGAGTCGGCTTTGTAAGAAAAAAGTCCCTTGCCCCAGGTGCTTAACAGCGTTGAACCATTAGCTAAAGAAACAACGTCGGAAATGTGGCTCAGATCAATAGATGGGTTAGAAGGCTTTAAATGAAACAGGGCTTGGTTACCAAGTTTGTAAATACCGTTGTATGTGCAACCTATCCACAGGTTGTGTTCCCTGTCGGTAAAAATGCAGCTTACTGAATTATCTGTAAATCCATTTCCTTTTGTAAAGCGGCTCGCGGCGCTTCCGGATAATTTAGACATTCCCAAGGTGCCACCTACCCAAATTGTTGAATCGTCATCTCCCAATACATACGTGGCAATGCCCACCCTTGTGTTGGCGAACTGGGGGTACTTGTCGATAAAATGATTAAGGCTGTCATCCTTTACCCAAAAGGTTCCAAAATTTGTTACAAAGTATGGCTGGGGCCCTTCTTTGCCCAACACTTTAAGAAAGGCAAGACCTTCCTTTTTTTCACCCGCAGTAAACGGAGTGCGGATAGGTGTAAGGCCATTGAAACTTTTTTTATACACCTTTAAATCACCCGTAACAATCCACAAATTATCATCACGGTCGAACGAAAGCAGGGATACGCTATTTTCGACGCCGTTACCGATTCGGTATTTTTCTGCCTTGCCGCTTTTGCCAACCTGGTAGGCCACATTATTGCAAACAAAGAGCAGTTGGTTTTGCGAGTTCAGGGTTAAACTGGTGACAGGATTTGTATGGTCTTTCCGGGGCTTGAAGAAAAGCTCAAAACTGTTACCATATTTTAAAAGGCCATTACCCGTAGCAATCCACATAACGCCTAAGCTATCGCAGAGCAGGGCGTTGATACGGAGGCTTTGCAGTAAATCGTGGTCATCGTAGTTGGTAAACTGCTTACCATCGAAAATGGAAATGCCGCCGTTAGTGCCTATCCATATATTCCCCTTTTTATCCTGCTTTATATCGGTAATGTCGGTTTGAACAAGGCCATCGTTTGTTGTGTAGTTTTTAAATGAAAAACTTTGCCCGGTTACCATTGCCGAAAAAAGAAAACAAAAAAGAAGAAGCAAGCTTGTTTTTAGTATTATATAATATTGCCTGTAATTCACTGTTGTAAATCTTATGAAAGTTTGTGACGTGTGAAGCTGTTTTTATACAAGCGGGTAAATGACTTGATACTTTAGTTAGCCGGAATCTTTTTATACTGTAAACTTCTCCCTATCTTAACTTTCCAATCCTGCTTAATGGCGAGTCCCTTTCAACTTACTTCCTCACCTCTAAAAGAAAATATTTTTTTCTTAACCATTGGAACCTTTACCGGCTCTATAGGTATTTTACTCTTTGATGACCGCCTTTACACAAGCAGCGATGTTTTCTTGCTTTTTGTTGTTGTGTTTATAGCTTTTATTGTTCAGGCTTTTACCGGGAGCATAAAGAGCCTGCTTACCAAAGAAGGCTTTTTACTTCTCTACCTTCAAAGTTTTTTTATTAACTTTTTTTTCCTGGGTTTATTATATTTTGTTTTACTTCCTTTTTCGTTCGATGTTTTGCAAACCGCCAGGTTTTGCTTACTTATCACGTTTATTGAAACAAGCCTCGGATTCTTTGGCCGGTATAAAAAGCAGTATCAATTGAACCTGGAAAAAGAAAAGCTGATCGGGCAGTCAATTAAGCAACAACAGGTGAAAGAACTGGAGGTGTTGAAACAACAAATTGATCCGCATTTTATCTTTAACTCCTTTAATACGCTTGCTTTTTTAATTGATGAGAACAGTGAAAAGGCAAAACAGTTCTCAAACAAGCTGGCTAACGTACACCGTTACATTATTTTCAACAGCAATAAAAACCTGGTTTCTGTTGCAGATGAAGCCAGCTTTGCGCAGGACTATGCCTACCTGCAGGAAATTCGCTATTCCAATGAAGTACAAATCAATTTTTCGGGATTTGCTGATGTTGATAATGTTTTCATCCTACCGGTGTCCATTCAGATTTTAATTGAGAACGCTATTAAGCATAACGGGTTTACAGTGGAGAAACCGCTCCTTATAGAAGTAAGTTACGAGCAGACCCGGATTTCAGTTGAAAACAACCTGAACCCAAAGAATTATGATGCTCCCAGCAGCAAAATTGGTCTTTCAAATTTAAGAGACCGGTGCCGCCTGATTTTGGGTAAGGACCTCCAAATAGTAAAGAAGCAAGATCACTTTAAAGTTCTGATTCCGGTTCTAAATAAATGAGCTACCTCTATTTACTGCAAAGTTGTTAAGCCAGCCTATCGCGGTTTACAAAAAGTCAGTGTATCAATAATGTAACGGCCCGAGCCAGCAGGTTCGATGCCATATTTTACAAATATACTTTTAGTAGCTGCATCGTAACGGCTATCGTAAGAAGCATCATACGGAAAGAGTAACCCAAGGCTGCCGGAGCGGGCAAACACACTTGTTATTTTGCCAGTGACTTTATCAAACTCAAAACCCGGCAAAAGGTTAGTAATGTAGGTAAATGCACCGGCATTAAAAACAGGCTGCGAAGGAGACAAGTAAACACCGGTAGCGCTTGAAGTGGCTAGTTCCAATTCTTCGGCACAGGTAAGGGCAAAAGCGCCACTATACGGGGTTCCGGGAATATTTGAGTACCCCTTCAAACTATAGACCCCATCGTAGTTGTTTTTAATTGAAATAAAAACAATTACATTATGGGCAATTGAACTGATCTCTCCACCACTAACTTCCCCAATGGCAAGGCCAACTGCATATTGTTTATCCAAAAAAGCAGATGGCCGCAAAGCAGCCCTCACCGCTACTTTTCTACTGTCTGGGGTTACTACATACGTGGAAGGTGACAAGGAGAAAGCGGCCGCCGGTGCAGGCGTGTAATTTGTGCCATTGGCAGCATTATAGTCCGCCACCAGTGCAGCGTTTACAACTACCTTAATTGTAGTAGTACCATTAGTTACAGAACGCGGATTTAAGCGTAGCTCTGTCAGGTCAAGTTCTATGGGTTCAGCAGAGAAATCAGACGAAACATACGTTCCTTGTTTTGCGTCGGTAAACTCCGCTATAATACGATTGGTGTTGGGTTCTATGCCACCGAAAACGTCATTACGTTTACACGAACAAATACAGGTAAGTAAACCAGCGCACAGTAAAACAAGCAGTTCTTTTTTCATTATGGCTTTTGTTAACAGGGGTTATTATTCAGCAGAATCCCTTAAGCTTTAAGGCGCACACTTCTTGTTCAGACAATAAATATTGGGCTATTGCGGCAGTAAATAATGGCTATGGTAACGAACTATAATTTTACCTGATTAAAGCATTAAAAACCCGGTATGACTTCGATGCCTCAATACAAGATGGCCGGCTCACTGAAAGTTTGGAGCGCAGCAATAAAAAAGCCGTTTGCTTAGTAACAAACGGCAGTAGTATTTTAGCAGCAGAAGTCCTCAAGCCACTTTCAAAACTGTCACTCAAATAATTTATTCGGTGGCTTTATTAAATTTGTCGGCAACCTGCATCTGACCAGTGGCGTCGGATTTCACTTTTAGCCAGCTTTTATCATCTTCTAACACAAACTCATATATCATTTCATCCTCAGAAGTTATTTCTGTAACACCAAATATCTTTTTACCGGAAAATTTCTGTGCAAGTTTTGCCTTTAAAAAAGGACAAACTGTTTTCTCCCCGTAATAGCGTGTCGTACTGATGATTTTTCCGTCAAAATCATATTTTATCCGGCATTTAATATCATCCTTGTCAAAATAAACCTGGTAGTAGGTATCAAATGTGTACCACTTTGCATCTTGTACAGAGGGAAACAACTCTGTAAAAACTTTTAGTACTTTTTCACTTACCGGTGGGGCCGCAAATGTCACTAAAGCAGTACATGCAATGACGAGGGTTGCTAAGGTCTTTTTCATAAAAAATTATTTATTGGTGAAGGAATCATGACAGTAAATTAGAACCGCCGCGAAGCTTTGAAAAGCGAATTCCTACCAATGGCAATGGGCTTTGGAGCATTTGCTCCCTACGACAACTTTGTCAGACGACGAATCAATAGATTTTTAAAACGAAAGGTGGTTCTAACCATCTGAATCATATAAAGGCTATTCGGCAGGCCTGTGTTAAGGAAGTGTAAATAAGAGAAAATGGCTGATGAATGGCAATCGCCTGCCATGCGGGAAGGCAGTGTAAGTGGTAGCTGGTGTAGGATTTAGTTTACTAAAACACCTGTATTGTTTCGCTGTATGATAAATAGCCCTCTTGTTCCCACGTAACGCTTGTTTCCGGTTAACCTCTAAATAGTTGCCTCCCTTATTTACACTCCTGAGAAATGGTTCTGGCAACAGGCGGCGTAAGAAGGAACAAACCAGAGCCGGCCTCTATACAAATAATTACAACCCTTTAATTGAAATTTATATCGTATGCTGTATTATTTAAATGACTCTTTTTTATAGTTCAGTAATAAATACTATCGTTTCGGTAACTATTCAAAAAATTTATCTGAAACATCATCGAACTTGTGTGTATTCTCATGTGCGGAACGATGCTCTCATCGCTCCTTAACTTCTAATTTTTAAAAAAGCATTCGGCGGGCAGTTTCTACTGCCTGCCTTTTTTTGCATATACACCCAAAGAAAAAGCCAGGCAGTAGAAACTGCCTGGCTAAACGCGAACTCTATAACTGATGGTACCTTCCTATATTACTACGGATTCTATTGCCATCTAATAACCCGGATTCTGCTGCATGTTGGGATTAGCAATTATTTCCGTTTGGGGAACCGGCAGTGACCATGCCCTGTTATCCGGGAGCAGGGTGCAAAAAGTACTGCAATTCTGAGTACGATTAACTGTTCTAACGGTACGTTTCAAATCAAAAAAGCGGTGACCTTCCACCACCAACTCTTTGCGCCTTTCCGTCTGGATGGCAGTTAGCAAAGCCGCGCCGGCCTCGGCCCCTGCCGTTGCACTCCGTGCAGTACGCAACGCATTTAAGTCGGCAAGCGAAGACTGGTCCAGATTTTTACGGGCCAGGGCTTCAGCTCTTATCAGGTACATTTCTGCGGTACGAAAAACTTTAAAGTTTACAATACCATCGGGCCTTGACACACCGGCTTTGGCGAAGTATTTATTTAACACGGTGACGCCAAACCTCGTTGTGAAATAAGCAGGCCCCCTTACATCGGCACCTTGGTATGCACTGGTTAGCGCCGTTACCGGCAGCCAGCTTCGTTCCTCATCCTCAGTGACCACGGCAGGCCGATAAATTTCGCGGGCTAATGGTGCGTCAATGGTTTGATAATTAACCGACCAAATTACTTCTTTGGAGGAAACATCCTGCCAGATCAACGGAAACTCAGCTGCCGTAGCCAGTGGCCTGGCGTTGATCACGTAGGTTGAATATTTTATAGCGCTGTCCAATTGATTGGCATATAAATACATCCTTGCCAGTATCGCATTCACTACCAGGCTATCTACATAAAACCGGTTCGCACTTGCCGTAGAAGTTACAGATTGAACAGGAACATCAGTATCAGACAAAAGCGCTTTTGCAGTTTTTAGGTCTGCTTCCATCCTATCATAGGTTTGTTTTACAGTAGGTCGGGCCGGTTTTTGTTCAATGTCAAACACATCCACGTAGGGGACCCCAGGGCTTGCAGAGTTCCGGTCGTAATCAGTAGCCCACCAGCGAAGCAGCTCCAGGTGCATAAATGCCCGAAGTGTTCTTGCCTGCCCTTCGATACGGTTTACTTTTTTTGGCGCCGTTGCCCTGAAACGATCAATCCCTCTTACAGATAAATTGGCTTGCTGAATAACAACATACGCCGCATCCCATGCACCTTTAATAACATCATTGTCAGCCGTGTAGTTCCATCGGAACATGGTATTAAGGTTGCCCAGGTTTTGAGGGCCGCTTCTAAAATTATCAGCGGCAATATCTACTCCCGAAAGAAAAACACTGCCACCGTTTATACCGCTATACAAGCTATTTCGTTTTAAACGGCTATACACACCCGTTAATGCAAATTCATAGTCATCAACAGATGTAAAAAACTTTTCGCCATTGACAGTGTTGGTTGGTGCCAAATCAATTTTTTTACTGCACGATGCCAGGATCGCACCTGCTAACACAAATGCTGAAATATGTTGAACGATTTTTTTCATTTGACTGATTTTTATTGTTTAGAAACCTACGCTTATACCTGCAGTTACTGCCCTAAGTGCAGGGTACTGAGCACCGGTAAGCGCGCCAGATGCCACCTCCGGATCGTAACCAAGGAAGCTATGCCAGGTATATAAATTTTGGCCCTGCACAAACACCCTTACGCCGTTAAGCTTCCATTTGTCCGTTAGAGATCTGGGAAGTGAGTACCCAAGCGTAACATTTCGAAGGCGCAGGAAATCGCCCTTCTCGAGGAACCGCGTGGTTGCATATCTAAAATCGCTGAAGGCAGAAGGCACATCGGTAACATCGCCATCCTGTTTCCATTCACGCAGCATGTTTATACTTAAGCCGGAGTACCAGTACTGTGGATTTTCCACATCGGCCCTAGCGTTGTTGTATACACTGTAGCCATATTGGTAAGTAAATAAGGCCGAAAACTCGAGACCCTTCCAGGACACGTTTGTACCAAAACCCCCGAAACCTTTGGGGTCAAAAGACCCTGTAATAACAGCATCGTTAGGGTCATAAACATCGGTTGTTGTTTTGCCATCTCGTTTTAAGTAAAGCGCCTCGCCTGTCTTCTTATCTACCCCCGCATAGCGAACCAGATAAACACTATTGGCTCTTTCGCCGACCCTGTTGGTGCTTATGCCGCTAATAATTTCATTGTTGCCATCAAGGGCAACTATTTCGCTCTTGTTAGTTGTCCAGTTTGCATTAAAATTCAGGGTAAGGTTTCGTGTCTTGATAATGTCATAACCCAATGCAACTTCAATTCCCTGGTTTTTTAGCTTACCCAGGTTGGTTGTAATGCTGCCGGCGCCATTGGTTGAAGAAAGTTGCCTGTTCAGGTACAGTCCATTTGTGATGGCACTGTACAATTCTATGCTTCCATTCAGGCGGCTATTAAACATAGTAAACTCGGCACCCACGTTAGCCGTACGCCTTGTTTCCCAGGTCAGGTTTGGCTTTTTAAGGTTAATAAGTACTAGGCCTCCGACACCATTATACGAGACATTCCCGAATTGTTCGAAGGCTTCGTAAGAGTCGCCGATGCTGGCATTACCGGCAGCACCATAACTTGCTTTCAACTTTAAGGTATTGATGTAAGCCTGGCTTTGCATGAAGTTCTCCGAAGAAAGGAGCCAGCCCAGGCCTGCGCCGCCATAATTCACATATTTGTTTCCTGCAGCCAGTCGTGAGCTTCCGTCTCTGCGACCAGTAAGATTCACAAAATACTTTCCTTTGTAATCGTAGTTACCAATAAAGAAATAAGAGATAAGCGCCTCTGCATTTCTTGTTCCGCCTACGTTGGGAATAAAGTTGTTGGTGGTAGTACCCGGTGTTATGCCTGATACATTTTTAAGCGGCCCCGATAGACCATAACCGGTAAACGTTGTACTGCTTGTTGTACGGTTAACAATCTCGGTAAACAAGCCGCCGCCAAAGTTATGATCGCCTGCTCTTTTCTCGTAGTTAACAGAGGTAGTTCCTGTGTAACGGGTGCGGCGTAGCGTGTTATTGTTAATGGCACCCTGGCCGCCAGAAACTACCTGGTTCGCCTGGGTATTGATATCAGTGTACACCTCATTTTGATCATCGGTAAAATCTATCCCCCACAATGTTCTCACGCTTACCCCCCGTACAAACGGTAGCCTGTAGTCGAGGTTAATGCTTCCTACCCCCTTAATTTGTTTTCTGCGGTTGATATTCAGAAACAGGTCGGGCAATGGATTTGGATTTAAGCCCACATCACCTGTGTTAAAACTGCCGTCGGGTAAGTAGGGCGTGGTATAAGGTAAGGTCCAGCGAAAGGCATTTAAGGGAGTGGTAATAACGTTGTCGTTTTCGTTAGTCCCCGAAAATTCTGAATAACCTACAGTAGTTGAAAGACCTATTTTTAAGTTTCCTGCGGTATGATCAAGATTTGCCCGGCCGGTATAACGGTCGAGGTTAGTATTGCGTACCAAACCATCCTGCTTAAATATTGACCCCGAGACAAAAAAGCGTGTTCTTTCATTGCCGCCGCTTGCGGATAGAATATGCTGTTGCGTTTTTGCTTTGCGAAACACAGCTTCTTCCCAATTCGGATTCAATTTAGAAAGACTGTCAACATCGGCGGTCGTCCATCCAAAAGGATTTAGTCCATCTGGACGGTCATAGTTCAATTCATAATCCAGATGCTCGGCTGAATTCATCACCTTAAGCTTGTTTTTAGGCAGGGCCTGAATGCCATATTGAAAGTCGTAAGTGAAACGTGTCTTTGCATTTGCACCCCTTTTAGTAGTAACCACGATAACGCCATTAGCGCCACGAGACCCGTATTGCGCGGTTGCCACAGCATCCTTTAATACATTATAAGTTTCAATATCACCGGGGTTGATACCACCAAAATCAGCGGCAGTAATTTGAATACCATCTACAATATACAAGGGCTGTGTACCGCCCAGTACGGAGCCCTTGCCACGGATGGTTACCGTTGCAGCAGAACCAGGCTGCCCGCTTTGCGACTGTATCAACAAACCGGGCGATTTGCCTTGTAACAGTTGTTCTAATGAAGCAATAGGTTGAAGGGCCACCTCAGCACCTGCAATTCGGTTTACCGATCCGGTGTATTGCCTCCTGGTTTGTGTTGTATAGCCGGTTACTACCACTTCTGTTAAAGCGCTTTGCACAGGCCTCAGCGCAACGGTTATGTTGCCAGGGCTGGCTGCATCAATTGCTCTTTCTACCGTTTCATAACCTGAATAGGAAAAAACCAATGTGCTGTTGTCTGGGGCAACAATAGAAAAATTTCCGTCTCCGTCCGTCATCACGTTTGTGTTGGTGTTTTTTACATTGACGGTAGCTCCTGCCAACGGAGCGCCACTTTCCGCAGTAACCTTTCCGGCCACCCGGTTTTGCGCATAAAGGATTTGTGCAAGACATAACAATCCAATCAATAGTGGCAATCTGATCTTCCTCATAAGTCTGTATTTAATAAAAAGTTAGTAATAGCAAAAGGCCCCTGCCATCAGCTAATGGCTTATAACTGTTTGAAAAGACAACAAATAAATTCTATTTGCGGTATGATGAGAAGAAGTAAAAACCTGAGTTATAAAAACACGGGCCTGAGCTATGAATAGCAGGGCCTAAGTTACTGTTATGAAATAACGTGGGCAGCTACAATGTCATTAGTTTGGTTTTTGCAAAAGCCATAAAAAAAGGCTTCTAAAAAGAAGCCTTTATAAAAAAGTAAGATGTGAAAATGACTACAGGTTTTTAATCCTGATATTGCGGTACCACACTTCATCACTGTGCTCCTGCAACGAAATTTTTCCTTTTCGGTGTTTGCCAAAGCCAGGCATGCTTTTGAACTTACTGATGGCTATCATGTTTTTCCAGTTTTCGTCCCACATCGTTGTTGATAAAGTATGTTGCCCGTTTAAATAAAAATCCAGTTTCCCTTTGTTAGCTACTATCTCTGCTGCATTCCATTCGCCAGCCGGTTTTACCGCTTCTTTTGCCGCCATCAAATCATATAGATCGCCTGCGCGGTGAGTGTATAGCTTAGCATCGGAATGTCCCAGGGTAGTGGCATTGCCATTGTCCAGCACCTGCATTTCCATGCCGGTTTCATAGGTGTTACGATACTTCTCATCTTCATTAATGAAAAATATAATACCGCTGTTGCCCCTTGGTGAGATTTTCCACTCCAGCTTTAAATGAAAATTTTCGTACTCGCCGTTTGTTACAAGGTCGCCGCCCTCAGATGGGGTTTCTTTTTTTACTGCGGGGTCCAGGTGTAAGACCCCATCTTCTGCCTTCCATATTTTACCGGCCGTTGTTTTCCCATATGTATGCCAGCCCGCGGTTGATTTCCCGTCAAAAAGAGCGACAAATCCATCTTCATTTTCTGCCGTATGCGCATCGCTTGCTTGCATGATTGTTTTGTTTGATGTAGTGCAGGAGAGCAAAGCCATTGCCGCAATAAGAACTGCTAGTTTACCCATTATTGTTTATTTAATAATAATATATATTTCACCATTGCTTTTGCATCCTCCTGGGAAAGTTGGGGATGAGGTGTCATAGCAATGTTACCCCAAACGCCGCCACCACCTTTTATAATTTTTTGTGCCAGTGAGTCCTCGATACCAGGCTGGTCTGCATATTTTTTTGCAACGGCAACATACGCGGGGCCGGTAGCAGTCTCGTCTATTTTGTGACAGGTCAGGCAATCGCTTTTACCTATGAGCGCCAACCCTTTTTGATAGTCGGGGTTCGATGAAAGATCAGCAGGCTTGCTTTCTGTACTCGCGTCGGTATTTCCCGCCGTTGCTGTTTTCGTTTCATTGCTTCCGCAGCCTGCAATGGCTGCTATTATACCTACTATTAAAATTGTTTTTTTCATTGTCTGATATTGTTTTCGTTTTATAAAATGCCCAATATTTTTTTATTACTTTCTTCATCAGTGCCTGCACCGGCAAAATCATCAAAAGCTTTGTCGGTAACCCTTATAATATTCGACTGAATAAACGGTGCTCCTTCCTTTGCACCATCTTCAGGATGCTTGATGCAACACTCCCATTCCATTACTGCCCAGCCATCATAACCATACTGGGTTAGCTTGCTAAAGATAGTTTTAAAATCAACCTGCCCATCACCCGGCGACCGGTAACGGCCGGCCCGGTTAAGCCAGCTTTGATACCCGCCAAAGGTTCCCTGTCTGCCGGTCTTATTAAACTCCGCATCCTTTACATGAAAGGCTTTTATACGATCATGAAAGATATCGATGTAAGCCAGGTAATCTAACTGTTGCAATACAAAATGTGAGGGATCATAAAGCAGGCACGCACGGGGATGATTGCTCACATTCTCCAAAAACATTTCATAGGTAATACCATCAAATAAATCTTCACCGGGGTGAATTTCATACGCCACATCCACGCCAGATTCATCAAAAGCATTCAAAATTGGTAGCCATCTTTTACCTAATTCTTTAAAGCCTTCTTCCACCAAACCTGCCGGCCGCTGGGGCCACGGATGAAAGGTATGCCACAGCAGGGAGCCACTAAACGAAGGGCAGGCAGTCAAGCCTAAATTTTGCGAAGCCTTTGCTGCATACAACATCTGCTGCACTGCCCATTCCTGTCGGGCTTTGGGGTTGTTTTTTGCTGCGTCGGGAGCAAAAGCATCAAACAAACTATCATACGCCGGATGCACGGCGACCAGTTGCCCTTGCAAGTGTGTGGCCAGCTCGGTTATTTCCAGTCCTATTTCATTTATGCTGCCTTTCAATTCATCGGCATATGTTTTACTTTCTGCCGCCTTTTGCAAGTCAATACAACGGGCATCCCAGGTTGGAATTTGAACACCGGTATAGCCTAAATCTGCTGCCCATTGGCAAATAGATTTCATATCATTGAATGGTGGCTTGTCACCTAAAAATTGCGCAAGGAAAATGCCCGGTCCTTTTATTGTTTTCATTGTTGAATAAAATTTTTTATATACTAAGCGGAGGTGCTACAAATAATCTTCCGTTTCGCCGCACTCTTGTACGGTTTGTGATACTATTCAGCATTGCACTATCACTCTCCAAATATTCAAACAGGCAGAAATCATACCTACTCATCCTTGTTATCCCGAGGTACGAGAGTTCTGTGGATTGTAGCTTGATTAATGTAATGCTGTCATCACTATTACTTTTTAAAGCAGTTGTTTATTTAGCAGACCAAAGATCCCTCCTCCGTCGGGATGACAAGGCCACCAATTGTTTCACAGCAATTCTGTAGTAGCGCAGCGGCAATGGAGGATCGCTATATAGCCATGCAAAAGCCGGTAACCAAAGGAGCTAAAAAAGCAACGTGTTACTTCCACTGTTTACACCACGTAATCCGTCCACTTTTTATCCGATTGTGCCGACGCTACTACGTTATCTATAAATGCCATTCCCCTGATGCCGTCCTCCACTCCCGGGAAATCCAATGCTTCTTGTGAAGGCTCCGTGCCATCTAATTTAGCTGTCAAGGTCCTGGCAAAGTTGCGGTAGATGTTTCCGAAGGCTTCTAAATAACCCTCCGGATGGCCACCAGGAGTACGACAGGCCTGCGTTGCATACGATGATAAAAAAGCAGCGTAATTATTGCCTGCCCGCAAAATCTGCGTAGGCTGATCTAACCATTTTACGAGCAAGGTGTTTGGTTCGTGTTGTGCCCATTCAAGGCCACCTTTCTCACCATACAATCTAATCTTCAACGCATTTTCTTCGCCGGCAGCAATTTGTGTAGCTACTAAAACACCTGCTGCCCCGTTATCAAACTTCAGCAGTACATTGCCATCATCATCCAGGGCACGACCTTGTACCATTATGTTTAAGTCGGCACAAATCTTCGTGATTTTTAACCCGGAAATATATTCGGCTAAATGCGCAGCATGAGTTCCGATATCGCCCATTGCACCTGCTTTCCCTGATTTTTTTGGATCGGTACGCCATGCGGCTTGTGCATTGCCTTCTCTTTCAGATAACTTACTTAGCCAACCCTGCGGATACTCCACCAAAATTTTCCTGATGTTTCCCAAAGCCCCGCTTTGTGCCATGTGGCGGGCCTGCTTTACCATCGGATAACCGGAGTAGGTATGTGTAAGACAAAGCACCAAACCGGTTTCTTCAACTTTTTGGGCCAACTGTTTTGCTTCGTCAAGCGTAAAGGTCATCGGTTTTTCTATCACCACATGAAAGCCATTATCTAATGCCATCATTGCTGGTGCAAAGTGGGCGAAGTTGGGCGTTACAATGGTAAGAAAATCCATTCGCTTATCTTCCGGCAAGGCTTTTTCTTTTTGAATCATTTCTTCATAAGTGAGGTAGGTTCTATCCTCGGGAAGAAATAATACTTTGCCGGAACTTTTTGCTATTTCCGGGTTGATGCTTAAGGCACCGCAGGCTAATTCAATAAGGCCGTCCATGTTGGCGGCGTGGCGATGAATGGCGCCGATAAAAGCATCGGTTCCACCGCCAACCATTCCCATTCTTAATTTTCTCATATATAAAGGCGAATTTTTTGCACGAATAATTTACACATTGATTATTCGAATTTCCCAGCACTGCGCAACGGGTTAACCAATCAACGACTCAACTAAACTTCACACACTCTTTCAACTCTTTCTCCGAATACGAAAGCCCGTACTGCTTCAATACATCATCCGGCACACCATTCCACTGGTTAGGTGTGTTGCCAACATAGCCAATATCCTTTATACCCATTTCAGAACTATAAAAACCGGTTGCTGTAAGGTTACGCATCAAGTTAAAAAAGGATACGCCTTGCTTCATTCCAGGCTTGGCTTTTGCCGGGTAAGCAATAGCATCTACCAGCGCCAGTTGCTCCTGCTTGGTGCTGTCTTTAAATGAGGTGCCGTACAGCTTTGACATATGCATATCCAGCCAGCGCAATCCACCACGCATGGGCGTTTGAAATTCGGGTTTGTCCTTTACAATAAACTCAATAAAATCCGGCACTTTAGCCTGGGTGGCGCTTCCGGAAATCTCATCGGCCGGTATAATAATGTCACTAAGCAAAGCAATAGTTGACATTTCATGAGGAGTAAAAAATGTATTACCGGAAATTTGTTTCAGCAATGCTTTCTCTTCCTCCGTACGATCGTACGAAACAGCACCGGGTTCTGATGACGCCCCTTTATCTCCAGGTTTTGCATCACGATTTTTGCAGGCATCAAGAAGCAAACTGCCTGAAACGGTGGTGAGACCTAAAACCTTTAAATATTTTCGTCTGTCCATGTTTTTTTAGTTTAATTGCTGGCAGCTATCCTAAATTATTTTTCTTCATTTCACTTACCAAATACTCAGATGCCCTCATCGCCAATGCCAATATTGTCCACGTAATATTTTTATCTGCCTGTGATACAAACGGACCGCCATCCATTACAAATAAGTTCTTGCAATCGTGCGCCTGGTTGTATTTGTTGAGCGCCGATTTTTTAGGGTCGTTCCCCATTCTTACCGTGCCAGCTTCGTGAATAATTTTTCCGGGCGCCTCCAGACCATAATCGTTTTTTTCATCATCATTGCCACCCCAGGTAATTACAGCACCCATGTTGTGCATCACTTCCTTGAACGTTTCTTTCATGTGCTTTGCCTGCTTCACTTCGTAATCGCTCCACTTTACATTAAAGCGTAATACAGGAATACCATACTTATCAACTACAGTCGGGTCTATCTCGCATAAATTATCTTCCCGGGCCACAGCTTCTCCCCTGCCTGCCATGCCTACACCTGCACCGTAAAAAAAGCGGTAATCTTCTTTAAGCGACTTCCCATATCCGCCTCCTTCCTTCTGCGTTCCCTTAACTACGTACTTACCGTTGAGGTCTTCCATTCCCCAACCAAAACCATAGGCTGGCATACCCATACCGCCCCAATATTCTATATGATACCCGCGGGGGAAATCGAGCTTTTTATTATCCAGCCACCAGGGCGAATACACATGCATACCGCCTACACCATCTTCGTTATAGCGCTTACGATCGAAGAGTTGCGGTAACACGCCCCCCAAAGACGCACCGGTGCTGTCGTGTAAATACCTGCCAACGACATTACTATTATTTGCCAGCCCATTGGGATGGCGTACCGATTTCGAATTTAATAACAGCCTTGCACTTTCACAGGCACTGGCGGCCAGTATCACGGTCTTTCCTTTTACCTGGTACTCCTGCATATCTTTCTTATGCACATAAGAAACCCCGGTAGCCAGGCCTTCATTACTTGTTAGCACTTCACGCACCATAGCGTTATCAAACAAATCAACCTTGCCTGTTGCGATAGCAGGTTTTACCAACACAGAAGAAGAAGAAAAATCGGCATACACTGTGCAGCCCCGGTTACATTGCCCGCAATAAAAACAGGTGCCCCGCTGGTCGTTGACTTTTTGGGTAAGAATAGACAGCCGGGATGGGATCACATTCACTCCAGCCTGCATCGCCGCTTTCTTTATAAACAATTCGTGGAGCCTTGGCCTTGGCGGTGGCTGAAAAAACCCATCCGGATCATTTTCCAGCCCTTCATTGGTACCAAAAATGCCAATAAGTTTATCAATTCTATCGTAGTAGGGTTTCACGTCTTCATAACCGATGGGCCAGTCATCGCCCAGGCCATCAATACTCCGGCGCTTAAAATCTTTGGGTCCAAAACGCAGTGAAATTCTGCCCCAATGATTGGTTCTTCCACCAACCATACGGGCCCGCCACCAATCCCATTTTGTGCCTTCTGTTTTAGTATAAGGTTCGCCATCGATTTCCCATCCCCAGTAACAGGCATCAAAATCGCCAAAGGGCCGAAACTTCGTACTGGCTCCTCTTCGCGGAGATTCGTACGACCATTTTAACTGGGTAACATTTTTGGCAGGATCGTACATCGGGCCGGCTTCTACTAAAGCTACCGAGAGACCGGCATTGGCTAACATATACGCCGCCATGCCACCGCCTGCACCGCTACCTACAATTACTACATCATAAACTTTTGGCTGAACTTTTATTTGAAAATCTCCCATGAGCGAGGATTGATAAGGTGCTTAAATGTAAGAAGGTATTTAATGCGGTAAAAGAAATTTTTGCATGATAAATATTTTTGGTGTGTATTTTTTGTGGTAAAGAAATTATCCGCCGTTTACAAAAAGATGTACATTTAAAACTACTTGTCTAACAGACAACAAATTGACGGTATGTTTTGTAAACGCCTGCTATCTTCACTTCTGGCACTTTCAACCCCAATCATCTTTGCATGAAATCAACTATCCGCATACAGTTGTCTGTAATGATGTTCTTAAATTTCTTCATCTGGGGAGGTTGGTTTGTTACATTGGGAACCTTCCTTACCAACAACCTGGGTGCCACAGGTGCACAAAGCGGCAATGTATTTTCAACACAATCCTGGGGGGCTATCATCGCACCATTTATCATTGGCCTTATTGCAGACAGGTACATTAATGCAGAGAAAATATTAGGCGCCCTGCACATTGCCGGGGCCTTTCTCATGTACCAGTTATACAATTCTACCGATATAGGTGTGTTTTATCCTTATGTGTTAGTGTATATGATTCTTTATATGCCAACACTGGCCTTAGTTAATTCCGTTTCTTTTAATCAAATGAAGAATCCTGAAAAAGAGTTTTCAAGCATCAGGGTTTTTGGCACTTTAGGATGGATTATTGCGGGTTTGCTCATCAGTTATTTGTTTCATTGGGACAGCCCTGACAATACCAGACAGGGTTTGCTAAAAAATACTTTTTTGATGTCGGGAGCGGCTTCGCTTTTATTAGGACTGTTCAGTTTTACGTTACCTAAAACACCACCTACAAAGCAGTCGGGTGAAAAAGTAAGTATAAAACAATTATTGGGCTTAGATGCCCTTGGTTTATTAAAGGACAGGAATTTTGCCGTGTTTTTTATCGCTTCGATCCTTATCTGCATACCGCTGGCTTTCTACTACCAGACCGCGCATCCTTTTCTATCCAACAGCGGCATGGACAACCCAACCGGTAAGATGACGATAGGCCAAATTTCCGAAGTGCTTTTTTTATTGTTGTTACCGGTTTTCTTTGCACGCTTTGGTTTTAAGAAAACGATTTTAATAGGCATGCTTGCCTGGGCCGTTCGCTATGTATTATTTGCCTTTGGTAATGCCGGCGATCTAAGTTTCATGCTGCTGATTGGTATTGCCCTTCATGGTATTTGCTACGATTTCTTCTTTGTCTCAGGGCAGATCTACACCAACTCAAAAGCAGGTGAACGTTATAAAAGCGCCGCACAGGGATTAATAACGCTGGCTACGTATGGCGTAGGCATGTTGATAGGATTTGCAGTGGCGGGGAAAATTACTGATGCGTATAAAATTTCAGAGAATAATTTTGATTATAAAATGATCTGGCTGATACCGGCAGGAATTGCATTGGCTGTATTGCTGATTTTTGCTTTATTTTTTAATGGTAATGAGAAAAACGAGATTAGTAATGCAGAGGCGGAGAAACGTTTCGGGGCCACACAGCTAACATAAATAAGCTAAGAGTTGATTGGTATGTTGTGTACTTCGTATCACAAAATTACAAAAAGCGGGTAGTACAGGGGTACAAAGAACCAAAAAGAACACAAGGAAAAAAACTTCAAAATAAAATTTAAACTGCTTCTATTTCTAAACAACTAAACGTATGAACTCAATTAACCGTCAACAACTTTTTGTAGCCAGTTGCCTCGCTTTATTAGTTACTTCCCTTTCCTTTGGCATACGTGCCGGCATTTTAGGAACACTGGGAACTGAGTTTGGTCTTAGCGCCGGCCAGTTGGCCACGATATCGGCAACGGCCTTTTGGGGTTTTCCATTAGCTGTTATCATCGGTGGCTTTTTGGTAGATGTAATTGGTATGAAACGCCTGCTGGTGATGTCCTTCCTGTTACATATTATTGGCATCGTTCTGACTATTGTTGCTAAAAGTTATACCGGCTTATTTGTTTCAACGCTGTTTATAGGCCTTGCCAATGGTACGGTGGAAGCAGCATGCAATCCGTTGGTTACTTCTTTATATACAGATAATAAAACTACCAAGCTGAATCACTTTCATCTGTGGTTTCCGGGTGGCATTTTTATCGGTAGTCTTATAGTGTATTTCACCAACAAAGCTTTTGGCAGTTCAATCGGTGGTATTGACTTATGGCAGCTACAGGTAGGTGTGATGATTATCCCAACTCTTATTTACGGTTATCTTTTTTCAAAGTTAAAATTCCCGGTAACAGAACGGGTCGCGGCAGGCGTTTCGTCCGGCGAGATGTATCGCTCTTTAGGTAACCCGCTTTTCATTTTTATGATCATCCTGATGTTTGGTACGGCGATCACCGAGTTATTTACGGGCCAGTGGATTGATGTCTTGCTAAAGAACGTATCGGAAAATGCGCTGCTGTTGCTGACTATTGAAACCGGCATTATGGCTATCGGAAGAGGTTTTGCCAAACCCATCGTAAAACAATTTTCACCACAAGGGGTGTTGCTGATGTCTGCTGTTTTTTCTGCCATTGGCTTGTATATCCTGGGGCATACATCGGGAAATATGCTGTTTGTCGGGGCTATTGTTTTTGGCATTGGTGTTTGTTATTTCTGGCCAACCATGCTGGGATTTGTTGCCGAGAACCTGCCGAAGACCGGCGCTGTAGGGCTAAACCTTATGGGTGGCGCAGGCATGTTTGCTGTATCTATTTATATGATGTTCATGGGGGGCTATTACGACAGGCTGGTTGCAGGTAAATTACCCGCAGGTGCGGAAATGGGTGCGTATGCCAATGCTGCTGCCGGTTCCGAAATGGCTACCGCTTTTAATGAAGCCAAGAAAGGTGCGGGGCCTGAAATTATTAATGTTACGATGATCATTCCTATTATTTTAATTGTTGCTTTTATTATCCTGAACGTTTACATGCGTAACCGGAACAAGGCAACCCTTCATAAAACAGAATCGTTACAAACCGCTTAAACAATCTATATGCCCATCGACCGACGAAATGTTATAAAACAACTGGCACTGAGTGGCCTTGCTATGACATCAGTAAATAGCTTTGCTACCTGCACATCTTCATCAACACAAACAAGCCAAAAATTGAAAGGAAATATTAACCACTCCGTTTGCCGTTGGACGTATGGCTTTTTGCAATTGGAAGAGCTATGTAAAGTGGTAAAAGAAGCAGGGTTTTCGGCTATTGACCTTGTAGGGCCCAAAGAGTGGCCACTGCTAAAAAAACACGGCATCTTCTCCTCTATGTGCAATGGTGCCGAAATTAGCCTGACCGAGGGCTGGAACGACAAGCAGTATCACACTACTCTTATAAAAAATTATAAGGAGCATATTAATCTTGTGGCCGATGCCGGTTATAAAAACCTCATTTGTTTTAGCGGCAACCGCAAGGGCATAGATGATGAGGCGGGTATGAAGACCTGTGCTGAAGGCTTAAAACAAATTATGGCCCTCGCAGAAAAACGTGGTGTAGTGATACAGATGGAATTACTGAACAGCAAAGTAGATCATAAGGATTATATGTGTGATAAATCTGCATGGGGCGTTGGTCTTTGCAAACAAATCGGTTCTGAAAATTTTAAGCTGCTTTACGATATTTATCATATGCAAATTGATGAAGGCGACGTGATAAGAACCATCAAAGCCAATCAGCAGTACTATGGGCATTACCACACGGCTGGCGTACCCGGAAGGCATGAGATTGATGAGACACAGGAACTTTACTATCCTGCAATTATGAAAGCAATTGCCGCTTCTGGCTTTAAAGGTTATACAGCACAGGAGTTTATTCCCACCGGTACAGACAACAACTCCAAGATCGCAGCATTGAAAGAAGCCATTAAAATTTGTGATGTATAGAGATAAGCAGAAGATGAACCCTCATAAGTGTATCGTATTCTAAAGCCTGACCATTTTTGTAATGACTATAAACGGTTCAGGGATGTTATTGGCAGCCTGTCCTTGCCGGTCTGGTACAGCCAATTACCCTGATCTTATTACGGCGAATGTAAAGGCAACGACAGATGTCGCCATTGAAATTTAGCGGATGGGCATCTGCCTGTTTTTGGCGAATGGTTTGCTTTGCCGCCGATAGCAGGCTCAAAGAAAACGGGAGACGGGATTTCCAATGAAATTTTTCACCCTGTAGCGGTGCAATTAATTGACCAAAGCGCTGCCGTTCTGCGGATCGGCAGCGCTTCTGCCGGCGCCGGTGAAATGGCAAATACCGGCAAAGCAAAAGGCAAAACCATCTTTTATAAAAAATCTGAAATTCCTTTGCTTCAATAATGTTTCCGTTTTCTATAAATACTTAACTTACCGCTCAGTAGTTAATACACCAGTAGAATTTACAGCTTGCTTCAAAAATCTAACGATTACATGATAAATTA
>DASQMG010000180.1:0-1788 GCA_035645595.1 Flavisolibacter sp.
AACCTGTATTTAACCAAAAAGGAATTATATTCAATCGAATCCCGTGGCAGCACGTATTTACCAAATTCCAGCAGTCCAAATACTCCTCTGGATCTTTTTATCTTGAAGCAGATAGCAAATGGACTTTTTTGACTCCCAAGCAGTGAATAAACCAGTTTTTGATCCCGGATATCCTATTATTGATGCAAACGTGTTGTTTGATAAAGATGGAAAGTTGTACCTGTATTATTCCTGTGCTACTTACAAACCTGGGGTGAAAAGTGAGTACGGAAATAGCGGAATTTTCGCCTTTGCAGGGGTGTGTCACGAATCAAAGATGAGAATGTTCTTTGAATGCTGAATAGAAGATGGTAGTAGGTCTACGGCATTACGTTGTGCAGACAAAGTATGCAAACCACCTGAAGGTGCTGCAATCAAAAGTTGTGGTGCTGAACGTTCAGGTAAAGATGCTGTACAAACAGCATCAGGTGCGTGTAAAGAAGCTGAACATAATTGAACCGCTGATGAAGTGTCGAAACGGCTACTCGTCTTGCAAAAGCTAAGGTTTCCTCGACCAAAGCGACAAACTGTAACGGAGAGCTGCTTACTGGTTACAGGCAGACCGGCATTAAGGCGGCAGGAGCTTTACACAGGCTTTTATTCGGAACGTGAGAGGCTTTCCCTTTGATGTGCGAAAAGCTTTGCAGGAACTCCAATAAACTGGAGGACTGTTCAATAAAAGTTCTACAGTTCATACTGCAACTCAATCTCACGATAAGTGAGAGATGCGAAGGGAAGCGTCGGACGAAGTCATAGTAGTGACGGAAGTTCCTGTAATGGAAATGGAGCGAAGGGCTTCGGTTATTCAGTCAAATTATTTTAAAACAACTCTGAATTATTTGGAGGAAGATGATGAAAGAAATGACAAAGTCATTACCTATTAGTAAAAGGATGGTGTATAACAGTTACCTAAAAGTAACGGCAAAGGATGGAAGTGCAGGGATAGACAAACAAAGCGTTGAAGCATTCAATGAGAACATGTCTGCAAACTTGTATAAAATTTGGAACCGTATGACATCAGGTAGTTACTTTCCACCGCCTGTACGAACGGTATTTATTCCCAAGAAACAGGGTGGCACAAGAGCGCTTGGTATACCAACGGTTAGTGACCGTATTGCGCAAGGCGTAGTAAAAGATTACATAGAACCTTCAGTAGAACAAATCTTTCACCCAAGCTCCTTTGGCTATAGACCAGGCAGAAGCGCACACGATGCTATTAAACAATGCCAGGACAATTGTATAAAGTATGCGTGGGTGATTGACGTGGATATAAAAGGTTTCTTTGACAACATCAATCATGATTTAATGCTTGAACTATTACAGCAGTACACGCAGGAAAAGTGGGTGTTGATGTATGCGGAGCGTTGGTTAAAAGCAGGGGTTGAGCAGGAAGATGGAAGTATAGAAGCAAGAACAAAAGGCACTCCACAAGGTGGTGTTATTAGTCCGCTCTTTGCTAATATTTACCTGCACCATGCTTTAGACAAATGGATGGAAGAAATGCAACCACAAAACCCCTTTGAGAGATATGCAGATGACATCGTCATCCATTGCAGAAGTAAAGAAGAAGCTGAACGATTATTGGAGGAGTTGAAAGCAAGAATGGAACAATATAAACTGGAACTCCATCCTGATAAAACGAAGATTGTGTATTGCAAAAACTACATGCGAAACGAAAAGCATGAGAACAACAGCTTTACCTTTTTAAGTTATAGCTTTCAACCAAGAACAATTAAAGATAAGTTTGGC
>DASQMG010000181.1:0-3266 GCA_035645595.1 Flavisolibacter sp.
TAAAATAATTCGATATCCGTCATCGCAACAGTCTCCTCCATAATTTCTGTTTGTTGCATAAGTCATTTTAATTATCTTGGGAACGATTGATTGCAGCTAAAACAGGCTGCATTTTTTTTGTCACTGCCAAACTGATATTCATGAATACTGAAAATTTACTGCACGACTATCCTAATCAACCTGGTATCTGGGATGAGATGTGGGATGTAAATGCAGTAAGGCCGCAGTTTCAGCAAATAATCCGGAGCTTGCAACAACTCGACGTAAGCGCACTACATCATAAGGATAAGCAGGCAAGCGAATTGTTCATGAACCAGGGCATAACTTTCACCGTCTATACGGATGATGCCGGCATAGAAAGGATTTTCCCGTTTGACATTATACCACGTATCATTACGGGCCTGGAGTGGCAAAAAATTGAAAGCGGTGTGAAGCAACGGCTTAAAGCACTCAATCTTTTTTTAAAAGACATCTATAACAAACAACAAATTATTCAGGATAAGATTATTCCGATAAACTTGATTGCTTCCTGCCCGCATTTTATTCGTGAAGTGGCCGGTATACAGGTGCCACATGACATTTACACGCATATTTCCGGTATAGATTTAATACGAGGTGAAAACGGCGAGTTTTATGTGCTGGAAGATAATTTAAGAACCCCTTCGGGAGTGTCCTATATGCTCGAAAACCGGGAGGTTACCAAGCGAATTTTTCCGGAGTTGGTTGCTAAAACCCAGGTACGCCGAATTAGCAATTACCCGCTTTTGCTACACGGTATCCTAGTTTCACTTGCCCCGGCACAAATCTCCAATCCGCGGGTGGTGCTGCTCACTCCCGGCGTGTATAACTCCGCTTATTATGAGCATGCTTTTTTAGCAAAACAAATGGGTATAACCCTGGTCGAAGGCAGGGATCTTGTTGTTGATAACCAAAAAGTGTTTATGAAAACAACAAAAGGGCTGACACAGGTGCACGTCATTTACCGAAGAGTAGATGATGAGTTCTTAGACCCGATTGCTTTTAAATCCAATACGGTTCTGGGAGTGCCCGGATTGGTGGCAGCTTATCGTAAAGGCACTGTATCCATTGTAAACGCGATAGGCAACGGAGTGGCCGATGACAAAGCTGTTTATTCCTACGTCCCCGCTATGATCCGTTATTATTTGAACGAAGAACCACTCCTGTCAAACGTGCCCACGTATGAATTAAATAACCAGGAAACACGGGAGTATGTTAACAAGAATAAAGATAGTATGGTCATAAAGCGCACCAACCAGTCGGGCGGCTACGGTATGGTGATGGGCAATAAAGTAAGCGAGAAGGAATGGGCTGACGCCATGACTGAAATTAATGCTGAACCCAGGAGTTTTATAGCGCAACCCATTATAAAGCTTTCCACGGTACCTTGTTTTATCGATGGTAAAATTCAGCCGCGCCATGTTGACTTACGGCCTTACGCATTATATGGCCCTGCCGGTATAGAAATAGTACCCGGCGGACTAACGAGGGTTGCACTAACGGAGGGATCACTGGTGGTAAATTCCTCGCAGGGCGGAGGCAGCAAGGATACCTGGGTAATTGAGTAATGACAAATTTCATTGAAATAAAACATAGGAATGCTAAGCCGAATTGCTGATTCTTTATTTTGGATGAACCGCTATATGGAGCGGGCAGATGGCCTGTTGAGGCTGACCCGTACACATTATATCCTGGGTATGGATTCGGTCGTTAACGGCGCAATGACATGGAGGTCTGTTCTTGAAATTTATGAGACGGCGCCGGAAAAAGAGATGGCGCTTATTCAACATAACACCGAGGAAGCCTTAAAAAGAATATTGATCGCTTCAGGAAAAGACAACTCGTTGAAAAGCCTGATTAAAAGAGCGAGGGAAAATGCAAGAGGAGCGCAGGACCATCTTACAAAAGAGGTGTGGGAAGAAATAAACCAAATGTTTCATTTGGTAAACAACCCATCCGTGTTGCACAAACTTTCTACGTTTCAATCGATGGAAGTGCTGGAAGAGCTTACCTGCCACACCGTGGCCTATGCAGGCATTATTGATATTACGATGCCAAGGGGAACAGGTTGGTGTTTTATGGGTTTGGGCAGGTACGTGGAACGGTGTTTGCAGACCATCCTGCTCACCGAAAAGCAATTGGAAGTTTTGAATTTTTCTGAAAATGATACGAACGATATTCTGCAGTGGCAACACTTGTTGTTGTCCTTATCCGGATACGAATTGTATCTAAAAACCTATCGTTCTACGAATCATAATTTCAATGTTTTGCACCAGGTATTAATTAGCGAAAATTTCTCCCGCTCTGTTTTATACTCGTTAAACAGGATTGATCATTACCTGCAAAAAGTGGTAGGCAATAAAAAAGGGTCCGAATCGCAGGCGCTGTTAAGAAGTTTTGGAAGGCTTTATGGCAAGGTAAAATATATGGAACTTCAATCGCTTAGTCCTTTGGAGGTTCAGTCGTCGTTAGGGGAAACCAAAGCTGAACTTCTTGATTTTACAATTCAACTGGAGCAACAACTTTTTTCTTATTCCTAAGTTTACAGCAATGCCAATATTCAACATACAACATATTACAAAGTACCTCTACGACAGAAATGTGCGTGAAAGCGTGAATGAGATAAAGATATATTCTTACCAGGATAATAACCAGGAAGTACTTCAACACGAGTTGTTTATTACCGGCTCGCCCGAAGTGTTTACCTATACCGACTATTGGAGTAACAAAACAGGGGTGTTTAACCTGATACCGCCGCATAAAGAATTAGTGGTCGACAGCCGCCTTACCGTTCGCACAATTGCTCCTTCCGTATCATCTATAAACTTCACCAGCGGGTTAAATTCGTTAGAAGCAGAGGTGGATGATAATTTGAAACTCATTGAGCTTTCGAAGCCGGATAACATTCTTTCAGCCAATGCTATCGCCTCCATTGTGCACGCCGTAAAAACCAATGAGGATGACATACCTGTTGCAAAGCTGGTTCAAAATTGCTGCGACTATATTTTCAAACATTTTAAATACATAAAAGGAATAACCACCATAGAAACCACGGTTGACCAGATTTTAGATAAGAGGGCAGGTGTGTGCCAGGATTTTGCACATGTGATGTTGCAGGTTCTTCGCACCGTTGGGGTACCAAGCAGGTATGTAAGTGGTTATATATGTCCTAATAAAAACGGCCTGCGCGGCGAAGGCGCTACTCATGCATGGGTAGAGGCGTGGATACCGGCTTATGGCTGGGCAGG
>DASQMG010000182.1:0-10529 GCA_035645595.1 Flavisolibacter sp.
GTGACTGACGAGATTAGTCACTGGAGTTATAAAGTTGCAAAGGGTGACAATAATACCGTTCGTATAGATATTGATGGCAGGTTGTACACGCCGCAGGAAGTTTCTGCGATGGTGCTTCAAAAAATGAAAAAAACAGCTGAAGATTATTTAGGTCAGGAAGTTACCGATGCTGTAATAACCGTTCCTGCCTACTTTAATGATGCGCAGCGTCAGGCCACTAAAGAGGCAGGTGAAATTGCCGGGTTGAATGTTCGCCGTATCGTAAATGAGCCTACGGCGGCAGCCCTTGCCTACGGTTTGGATAAAGGTGGAAAAGATCATCATGTAGCTGTGTTTGACCTTGGTGGTGGTACGTTTGATATTTCCATTCTTGAATTAGGTGACGGTGTTTTCGAAGTAAAATCTACCAATGGTGACACCCATCTTGGCGGCGATGACTTTGATAAACTAATAATGGACTGGTTGGCAGAAGAGTTTCGTAAAGAAGAAAATGTTGATTTGCGGAAAGACCCCATGGCTTTGCAGCGCCTGAAGGAAGCCTCTGAAAAAGCTAAAGTCGAGCTGTCATCTTCATCAGAAACAGAAATTAACCTGCCTTATATCACTGCAATTGACGGTGTACCAAAGCATTTGGTAAAAAAACTGACCCGCGCAAAATTTGAGCAGTTGGCCGATGGACTTTTTGCCCGTTGCTTAAAGCCTTGTGAAGCAGCTTTCAAAGATGCCGGTTTAACTCCTTCACAAATCGACGAAGTGATTTTAGTTGGCGGTTCTACCCGCATACCAAAAGTGCAGGAGATAGTTGAAAAGTTCTTTGGCCGCAAGCCTCATAAAGGCGTAAACCCTGACGAGGTGGTAGCTATTGGTGCTGCGATTCAGGGTGCTGTTTTAACCGGCGAGGTGAAAGATGTATTGTTATTGGATGTTACACCGTTAAGCTTGGGTATAGAAACCTTAGGTGGTGTGATGACAACGCTTATTCCTTCCAACACAACTATTCCTACTAAAAAATCTGAGACGTTCTCAACGGCAGCCGATAATCAGCCTGGTGTGCAAATACAAGTGTTACAGGGAGAGAGAGGCATGGCCAAAGACAATAAGAGCCTGGGTATTTTCAACCTGGATGGCATTCCACCAGCACCGCGTGGTGTACCACAGGTAGAGGTAACTTTTGATATCGATGCTAACGGTATTTTACATGTAACGGCAAAAGATAAAGGCACCGGTAAAGAACAAAAGATTCGTATTGAAGCAGGTAGTGGTTTAACCAAGGAAGAGATTGAAAAGATGAAGAATGAAGCGGCAGCTAATGCTGATGCTGACAAAGCCGAAAAAGAAAAGGTGGAAAAAATCAACCAGGCAGATAGCCTCATCTTCCAGACTGAAAAACAGTTAAAGGAGTATGGTGATAAAATCCCGGCTGAAAAGAAATCGGTGATTGAAGCAGCTCACGCCAAATTAAAAGAAGCACACAAAACACAGGACCTTGTGCGCATAGATGCAGCAGTAACAGAATTAAATACTGCATGGACAGCAGCCAGCGAAGAAATGTACAAGGCTACCCAGGATGGTGGCAGTGCACAGCCCGGCGCCGGTGCAGATAACGGCAATGGTTCGGCTCAGCAAGGCCAGCCTGGTGGAAATACAGAGAATGTAACTGATGCAGAGTTTGAAGAAGTAAAATAATCCGGAGGAGATAAATTATAAATACCCGCAGCGAACGTTGCGGGTATTTTTTGTTTAAAACTAAAAATGCCGGCAAACCTGCCAGCATTTTTTTTGACTGTATTTTAAAGAAGTTTAAGTTCTATACTATATCCAACGCCAACACAAAAAAAGTAAATACAAAAGGCAGTATCAACGTTAGCCACGGCCAATGTGTAGCCACAGCAAAAATGGTTAGGGCTACCGATAAGAAAAACAAAATCCAATACAATCCCTTCGACCTTTTTTTGATTTCCATGCCTGAAAAGTTTTCGCAAAAATAGGGTAGGGCAACAAATTTCAAAGCAACAATTTTACAGCCTCGTTTCTTACTTCAGCTACATACAAAGCTTTTCTTATTTTCGCCGCCGTGCAGGCTTTGTACACACCATTTACCCTCAGCAATATTTTTAGATGAAAATTGAATTTTTTTTACGGTTTAAAACTGTCGTGGGCCAATCACTTTTTGTAAGTGGTAATCACCCTTTACTTGGCGATAATAAAACGGCGGCTGCGTTTCCGCTGACCTACCTGAACCAGGAATTTTGGTATGCTGCTTTGGAATTTGATTCGGTTGAGACTTCCCTTCAATATCATTATATTTTTCAAAACGAGCACGGAGAATTAATCAAGGAGGGCGAAAATTCCCGCTTACTCGAAATCAAAAAAAGTTCACCCAACGTTGTAGTGGTAGATAGTTGGAACGACGAGAGCTTTTACGAGAATGTTTTCTACACGGCACCTTTCGAACAGGTTTTTTTTAGGGAAAATAAAAAAGCAAAACTTAAAAGTAAAGACTCATTTACTCATGCCTTTAAAGTGAAAGCTCCACTCACCGCTTCAACAGAAGCGGTTTGCATTATCGGTAGTATATCTGCATTAGGTAACTGGAATACATCGTCTCCGGTACTTATGCAAAAAAAGGGCGACTGGTGGACAGCAGAAATTAGTCTATCCAACCACGAGCTCCCGGCATCTTATAAATATGGGATAGTTCACGCGGAAACGAATCAGTTCATCCGGTATGAAAGTGGTGATAACCGCACCGTATTTAATGATGAACTGCCTGATAAGAAAACCATCATTCATGATGCGTTTGTCCGGTTACCCGATACTACCTGGAAGGGCGCCGGCATAGCCATACCTGTCTTTAGTCTTCGTACCGAAAACTCTTTTGGTATCGGCGAGTTTTTAGATATTAAATGTCTTGCCGATTGGGCTAAAGAAACAGGTTTAAAGTTGATTCAGTTGCTGCCTGTAAATGATACGTCCGCTACTTTTACCTCAAAGGATTCTTATCCGTATGCGGCTATCTCCGCCTTTGCTTTGCACCCTGTTTATATTAACCTCGCAAAAGTTGCCGGCAAAAAGTTCAGTCAAACAATAAAGGCACTGGCCAAAAAGCAAAAAAGTTTAAATGCCCTCCCCGAAATTGATTATGACCAGGTTATCGGTTTCAAGATGAACGTGCTGCGTGAGCTATACGAGATGGATGGTGGCAGTTTTTTGCAGGCGTCTGACTACCAAATCTTCTATGAGGATAACAAGAACTGGTTGGTGCCTTATGCTGCTTTCTGTTTTTACCGGGACAAATTCAACACGGCAGATTTTTCTAAATGGAAAATGGCGACCGAGTATAATGAAGAAGAAATAAAAAGGCTGGGGTCATCCAAAAACAAGTCTTTCCAACAAATCAGCTTTTTCTATTTCGTACAATATCACCTGCACCTGCAGCTAAAAGAAGCGGTTGATTACGCCCACAAGAAAGGCCTTGCTATTAAAGGCGATATACCCATTGGGATTTACCGTTACGGAGCCGATGCGTGGACAGCGCCGCAGTTGTACAATATGAACCTCCAGGCAGGTGCGCCTCCCGATGATTTTGCAGTTAAAGGGCAAAACTGGGGATTTCCAACTTACAACTGGCAAAAGATGGAAGAGGAAAACTTCGAGTGGTGGAAGAGCCGTTTTCATCAAATGAGCAATTATTTCGATGCATTCCGCATCGACCACATACTTGGTTTTTTTCGCATTTGGAGTATTCCCATGGATGCTGTTGAAGGTATCTTAGGTCGCTTTTTTCCCGCTGTTCCCGTATCTATATCCGAGTTCGAGCAAAGAGGGATTATGTTTGACAGAGATCGTTTTTGTAAGCCCTTAATTATTGATGCGCTTTTATACACCGCCTTTGGAGAAAATGCACAGTTGATTAAAGACTCGTTTTTAGATGGTAATGACCGGGGAGGTTATGATTTTCTCGAAGAGTTTAATACACAAAGAAAATTAGAAACCTATTTTTCATTGCAGGAAGACAATGAAGAGAACAGGAACCTGAAACAAGGACTGTTTGATCTGGTTGCCAACGTACTATTGTTAGAGGAAGATGGCGGCGAGGAGCACCGGTTTCATTTCCGTATCGCTATGGAAACCACAACCTCCTTTCAGCAATTGGACCAAGACGTAAAGAATAAACTTAGGGAACTATACATAGACTATTTCTATCGACGCCAGGACCAGTTTTGGAAAGGAGAGGCCATGAAAAAATTGCCTGCCTTGAAAGAAGCTACCAATATGCTTGTGTGCGGAGAGGACTTAGGAATGGTTCCGCATACGGTACCGGGCGTGATGAAAGCCCTCGGCATTTTAAGTCTGGAAGTACAACGTATGCCTAAAGATCCAACGGTGGAATTTTTTAACCCGCGTAATGCACCTTATTTGTCCGTCGTAACACCATCTACTCATGACATGAGCACTATCCGCGGATGGTGGGAAGAAGACCGTGAAAAAACGCAAAAATTTTATAATCAAATACTGGGCGAATATGGCAGTGCCCCTTATTTCTGCGAGCCTTGGGTTAACCGGGCTATCGTTTTACAGCATCTTTATTCACCTGCCATGTGGAGTATATTCCAGTTGCAGGATATTTTAGGAATGAGCGAAACCTTGCGCAGGGACAATCCGGCGGAGGAAAGAATTAATGAACCGGCTAACCCGGCTCATTACTGGAATTACCGGATGCATTTGTCCTTGGAAGATCTTATAAAAGAGACTGCCTTCAATAAAGAATTAAGAGATTATATCAGGAACAGTGGGAGGGGAAATTAGAAGTAAAACGGGCAACTGCGGGTGCGAAACCGAAAATCATTTAAGTCTGTTACGGTTAAGTGTCAGGTTTCACTTTTTTAGTCCCACATAAAAATTGGTTTATGAAAATATTCATGATCGGCTTTATGGGTTGTGGTAAAACACATTGGGGAAAGCTGCTAAGCGAAAAGCTCAAGGTGCCTTTCTTTGACCTCGATGCCATGATAGAAGAACGAGAGGGCAAACCAATTATCGAAATTTTTTCGGAGATGGGCGAGGAATATTTCAGGATGCTGGAGAAAGATGTTTTATATCTGGTTACAGAAAGCCACCAGACATTTATTATGGCTTGTGGGGGCGGAACACCGTGCTTTTTTAATAATATAGATTATATGAAGCGTAGTGGCACGACGATATGGATTCATTGTTCCACCGATTGTCTGTACGAGCGGTTGCGTAAAGAAAAAGCGGCCCGCCCTTTGATCCAAAGCATCCCGGATGAAGAACTAAGATCATACATAATTAAAAAGTATTCGGACCGAAAAATTTTCTACCAGCAGGCTTCCGTTATTTTACCCGACGAAGAAGTAACCCTGGATAAGCTTATAGAAAGAGCTTTTCACCCAAAATGATACCTCATGCAAAAGATTTATTTGGTAATTGGCGTTCTGTTAAGCGGGCTTGCAGTGGCGTTAGGGGCCTTTGGGGCACATGGTTTAAAAAAAGTAGTATCGGCAGAAAATGTTGCCGTTTATCAAACGGGTGTACAATATCAAATGTATCATGCACTGGCTCTTATCATGGTTGGCATCTTGTCGGATAGGATCTATAACAGCTTTGTAAGCTATTCAGGGGTACTTTTTGTAGCTGGCATCATACTTTTTTCAGGCTCGCTTTATTTGATCGTTTCTCTCCACGCTATGATTAAAACGGTACCGACTGCTGTTGGAGTCCTTACACCAATTGGCGGCCTTTTTTTTATTCTAGGTTGGGCTAGCTTGTTAATTGGAATTTTAAAGAAGTAAGGCCTGATTTCATCGAAAATTTGCCGCCCCACTTAATTTGCTGAAGTGGAATCTTATCTTTGGCGCTATGGCTAACAAGCTGAAAAAACCCATGACTCCCGAGGTGACTGAAAAGCCAATAAAAAAAGCTGCGGTTAAGCCAAAGCCTAAAACGCCAACTCCAAAAGAAGAAATAAAAACCACGGGGCCACAGAAATTTAAAAAGGACCGCGAGGAAAAAATTGACTTAAAAAAGTTAGCGAAGGATGAACGAACCTGGAAAATAATTGGTACGGTTTCGCTGCTCATGGCGATCTTCTTATTTATTTCTTTTGTCTCATATTTTTCTACCTGGAAAGAAGACCAGTCACAGATATTTAATAAGGGCGTTTCTTTTTTATTCGACAACGATGTGAAAGTGGCAAACCTACTAGGCCGGTTGGGTGCCTATGTTTCGCACGGTTTAATTCTTAAAGGATTTGGCTTGGCCTCTTTTCTTTTTTGTTGCTTCTTTTTTGTAGTAGGCATCAATTTACTCTCAAACCGGAAAGTGTTTTCCATCTGGCGAAACCTGCGCTACGTAACGGTGGGCTTGCTCATAGCATCAGTTGCACTTTCGTTTCTTTTTTCGTCACTCGACTTTTCATTTGGCGGTAGTGTTGGCGACATGATCTCCTCCTGGCTGAGAGCTTTTTTGGGCACAGTAGGCACCGCTTGTCTGTTGTTGGTTGTGGGAGTTTCTTACCTTATATGGCAGTTTAATCCAAGCTTTACTGTTCCAATTCGCACTGCAACGGAAAATATGGAATCCGACACTGGACTGGTGGATAATACAGAAGAGCAAACGGGGAATACCCCGGTTATTCCCATGGTGAAAATGTCATCAACCCTCAACGACTTATATGCGCACAGAGATGAGATAGAAGCGCAACCTACGCCACCTAATAGCCTAACTGGTGATGGTGCCGTGGTATTTAATATAAACAAACCGGTTGAAGAAAAAGATTATGGGTTTTCAATTGTTGAGAAAGAAGACTCAGAAGAGAGGGAAGGAGAACTCACTGCTGACGACCTGGTAGGTAACGAGATTGCAGGAGATATTTTGCATAAAGGCGAAGAAGCTATTATAGAAGAAGAACCAGATGAATTTATTATTGAGGTACCTAAACCGCGGACCCATCTGCAAGACGAAGAGCCTAAGCTTACATTAGAAATTAAACGGGTTGAGAAGATACCTGAAGAAGAAAAAGAAGAAAGGCAAAAGGGGTACGCGGATTTGCCGCCTTATGACCCTGCACTTGACCTTCGGGATTATAAGTATCCATCCATTGATTTGCTTGAGACACACGGAAGCGAAAAAATTGTGCAAGACCCCGCAGAGCTGGAAGCCAATAAAAACCAGATTATTAATACGCTGAAGAACTATGATATTTCGATATCAAAGATTAGCGCGACGGTTGGGCCTACCGTTACACTCTATGAGATTGTTCCGGCGCCCGGTGTTCGTATATCCCGCATTAAAAACCTGGAAGATGATATTGCATTGAGCCTTGCTGCGTTAGGTATACGTATTATTGCCCCTATCCCCGGCAAAGGCACCATTGGTATAGAAGTGCCTAATGTGAGGAAGAGCATCGTGAGTATGAAAACCTTGCTGGCATCGGAAAAATTCATCCATAACACACATAGTCTTCCTATCGCTATTGGTAAACGGATCGATAATGAAAACTTTATCGTTGATCTTGCCTCCATGCCACATTTGTTAATGGCGGGTGCAACAGGACAAGGTAAGTCGGTAGGATTGAACGCAGTGCTGGTCTCCCTTCTATACAAAAAACATCCTTCACAATTAAAGTTTGTTTTGATTGATCCGAAGAAAGTGGAATTAAGTGTGTACCGTCATATTGAAAATCATTTCCTGGCCAAGCTGCCAGGTGAAGAGGATGCCATCATCACGGATACAAAAAAGGTAATCAATACACTCAATGCGCTTTGTATCGAGATGGACAACCGCTACGATCTATTGAAAGAAGCGGGTGCAAGAAACATTAAAGAATACAACGAGAAGTTTATTAAACGCAGGCTAAATCCACAGAAAGGCCACCAGTACCTCCCATTCATCGTTCTGGTAGTAGATGAATTTGCTGACCTCATAATGACGGCAGGCAAAGAAGTGGAAATGCCCATTGCGCGGTTGGCCCAGTTAGCCCGGGCAATCGGGATTCATTTAATCATCGCAACGCAGCGTCCGTCTGTAAATATTATTACGGGTACTATTAAAGCCAACTTCCCGGCACGTATCGCTTTCAAAGTATCATCAAAGATCGACTCCCGTACCATCCTCGATGCCGGCGGTGCAGAACAGTTGATTGGTAAAGGGGATATGCTTATTTCTTACAACGGCGAGATAACCCGTTTGCAATGCGCTTTTGTAGATACACCGGAGGTGGAAAAAATAGTTGACTTTATCTCGGAACAGCGCGGTTATCCCCAACCATTTTTATTACCGGAATATGTTGATGAAAAAGAGTTAGAAGGAAAGGATTTCGATGCATCTGACAGAGACCCGCTTTTCGAAGACGCTGCTAAACTAATAGTACAAAACCAGGTGGGTTCCACTTCTCTCATACAACGTAGGATGAAACTGGGTTACAATAGGGCCGGCCGTTTAATGGACCAGCTAGAGGCCGCCGGGGTTGTAGGTGCAAACCAGGGCAGCAAAGCAAGAGAAGTACTAATTAAAACAGAAGCAGAACTTATTGAATTCTTTGAGACCTTGTAAGCTGTTGTTAATATACCTTTTGGTTATTAATCCCGGTATAGCAATTGCCTTCTTACTCCGGCTTACAGGCTATATTTGCCCGGGATCTTTACACCAAACAAAACAGGAAATGAAACGACTATTTACACTTTTTACTTTTGCTTCCATCAGCTTCTTTGCAACGGCCCAGGCAGGAAAAAATCCTACGCAAAATGATGTTGAAGCAAAAAAGGTATTAGATGCGGTCAGCGCTAAATTTAGAACTTATACTTCACCACAGGCATCTTTTACTTATAAGGTGGAAAATACACAGGGTAAAGCACTGTCAACTAAGACGGGTTCGGTTGTAATGAAGGGCAGCAAATTTAAGGTGGCGATGGATGGTCTTGAAATTTACTCTGATGGCAGAACCATTTGGAACTACGATAAATCTGCTAACGAAGTAACTGTCAACAATGCAGGTGAAGGTGGAGGAGGCATGACACCCCAAAAGCTATTTACCAATTTCTACGATAAAGATTTCTACTATAAAATGAACGGTGCGAAAAAAGAAGCCGGTAAAAATTTAGTTGAGATTGAATTGACGCCCACAGATAAAACACGGCCTTTCCATAAGGTTTATTTGCTCGTAGACAAAGCAACCAATACAATTTACAGTGCAAAGTTTTTGGAAAAGTCTGGAGGCCGTTACAGCTACACGGTTAATACATTAAAGGCAAATTCCTCCTCTGCAGATGCCAGTTTTGTTTTCAACAAAAACAAATACCCGGGTGTTGAAGTAGTGGATTTGCGATGATCAGAAATATTGCAATAATGAATCCTCCGTATAACACCGGAGGATTTTTGTTTTCTAAAACATGAGTCGGAGAAAACAAATAATTCTGTCCACCTCATTCTCTACATTTGCCAGCCAAATTGGAAAAACGACTCTTGATTATGGAACAGAAATACATCCAAAAGATTGCACAGAAGCTATCGATAAGCGCAAAACAGGTGGCAAGTGTAGACGCCCTGCAGGCCGAGGGTGCCACTATTCCCTTTATGGCCAGGTACCGTAAGGAGGCAACCGGCAATTTAGATGAAGTAGTAATTGGTAATGTAGTAGAAGAATTAGCCTACTACAATGAGTTGGATAAGCGCAAATCCACGGTGATAAAAACTATTGAGGAGTCGGGGAAGTTAACACCGGAGTTGAAAACAAAAATAGAAGACTGTTTCAGCGCAATTGAGTTGGAAGATATTTACCTGCCTTATAAACCAAAGCGAAAAACCAGGGCATCGCAGGCCATTGAAAAAGGGTTGGAGCCTTTGGCCAAAGTACTTTTTGAGCAGCTGCCCGTTGGCCCTGAAGAAGAGGCCGTAAAATTTATTACCGCCGATGTAAATGATGTTAACGCCGCCTTGCAGGGCGCACGCGATATTATTGCTGAGTGGGTGAGCGAACATGAAGAAGCACGGGCAAAAATCCGCCAACTGTTTTCAGAAACTGCAACAGTAACATCTAAAGTGATAACAGCAAAAAAGCAGGAAGAAGAAGCACAGAAATACCGTGATTATTTTGACTACAGCGAGTCCTTATCCAGAAGCCCATCGCATCGTATTCTTGCTATCAGGAGAGGGGAGAAAGAAGGCTTTCTCTTAATGGACATCAATATTGATAAGGCGAGGGCTCTTGAGGAACTGGAACGCATCTTTATGAAAGCTTCTAATGCGGCAGCAGGCGAAGTAAAAAAAGCCATTGAGGACTCCTATAGCCGTTTGCTAAAACCTTCTATTGAAAACGAGTTTCGTTTGGTAAGTAAAACAAAAGCAGACGAAGAAGCGATAGCCGTATTTACAGAAAACCTCCGTCAATTATTGCTTGCTTCACCACTTGGCTCAAAAAACGTTTTAGCGCTTGACCCGGGTTACAGAACCGGCTGCAAGGTTGTTTGCCTGGATGCGCATGGAACGTTTCTTTATAACACAACTGTTTA
>DASQMG010000183.1:0-2234 GCA_035645595.1 Flavisolibacter sp.
TTTTGCATCAGCAACTTCTTTACTTTTTTAAGCTTTAAATACGTTATCGCAGAAACTACTTCTTCCGAAGTTTTGTCTTCACCAATTTTTAAATAGTGTTCCAGTTCAGCTGAGTTATTACGGTCAAGCGTGCGGAGAAAACTTTTATAATCCTGTTTAAAAAGCGATTGCTGGTAACCGGTAGACTGGCTCATATCCTTCTTCCATCGGGGACTTTGCTCATATCTGAATTGCATAAGTGAAACCGCAAAGGCGCTTAATTTATTATCAGGATGATAAATAAAGTAGGCCTTGTCTATTGGCTGGCGTTGCTGTAAATGCGATTTATAGTCCTGCAGGATTTGAAGCACAACTTCATTTTCTATCAGGTCTTCTTCGGGCAATTCGGCAAAAATATATTCCGCAGTCAGGCCGCCCTCTTTCCAGGGTTTATCGCCAAGTTCCAATAAAACTCTTGCTACTTCCCGCTCCTGCAGTTCATCTTTATAAAGTAAATTAAAAGTGTTGTCGTCATAGTCAGCTTGCTCGCCCTTCTTTGCATTTTCTTCGCTGTATTTTGCTTCGTCAAAGGGCAGCTTCTTATCTGCACTTAGGCGGTTGCGAATGAATTTATTGACCAGGGCTGTAAACCCGCCTTCATCAATTTTTAAGGTCTGTGCGCATTGGCGAATATAATCCTGTTGCTTGGTGAAATCTTCCGTTTTATCAATCTTTGATACCGTTTCAGCAATCTGGTTAACGACATCCGATTTTTTATTTTGGTCTGCGCCAGCATCTTTCAATAAAACTTCAACCTGGAAAAGAATGAAATCTTTCCTGTTCTCTTCCACAAACTTTCGGAACCCTGTCTCTCCGACTTTTCTTATATAACTATCGGGGTCTTCCCCATCCGGTATCAACACCAATTTCACATTCAGGCTTTCTTCTAGAGCCATATCCAGTCCCCGCAAAGCGGCTTTCACGCCGGCCGAATCGCCATCGTAAATAATTGTAAGGTTGGAGGTATACTTTTTAATTATCCTGAGCTGGTCCTGAGTAAGGGATGTACCCCCGCTCGCCACCACATTTTCTATTCCTGCCTGGTGCAGGGACAAGACATCTGTATACCCTTCTACTAAAAAACATTCATCTGCCTTATCAATTGCTTGCCGGGCAAAGTACGTTCCATAGAGCAGCCTGCTTTTTACATATAGCTCGTTTTCGGGTGTATTGATATATTTTGGTGCCTTATCGTTTTTCTTAATAAGCCTTGCCCCAAATCCAATCACTTTACCGCTATTGTTGTGTATGGGAAAGATGATGCGGTCGCGATAGTTATCCTGCAATTGTTCGTTTCGTTCGACCACCAATCCAGCCTTTTGAAGCAATTCTTTATTGTATTGTTTTGCGATGGCTTCCTTCGAAAATGCTTCTTTTTTATCAGGCGCATAACCCAAACCAAACTTTTGTATAGTGGCTCTATCAAATCCTCTTTCTTTTAGATAGCTCAATCCGTTTTCTTGTCCCTCCTCGGTTTCTAGTAATTGTTGCACATAAAATTGCTGAGCAAAAGCATTAACGATGTGTAAGCTTTCTGCTGTTTGCTGTTGCAGTTTTTGTTCAGGCGAAGATTCTGTCTCTTCTATACCAATATTATAACGGTTAGCCAGCCATCGCAAAGCTTCTACATACGAGAATTTTTCATGCTCCATGATAAACGAAATCGTGTTGCCACTTTTGCCACAGCCAAAGCATTTATAAATTTCTTTGGAGGGCGACACCGTAAAAGAAGGCGTGCGTTCATTATGAAAAGGGCAATTGCCCAGGTAATTCGCCCCTCGCTTTTTTAGCTTGACGAAAGCACCTACGACTTCTATAATATCAAGGCGGGATTGAATTTGCTGTATGGTATTTTGGGTAATCAAGGGAGGGCAAATATAGTTGAGTGGCTTATTGTTTTATAATGAATAGTTTACTTAATAAATATTGTTGCAGTAGCAAATAATTTAAGCAATACTGATCAGAAAAAAACATTTTTTTCATTGTAAACTGGTTTAAATTTAATTACCATCCTACACCCCAGGGAAAAGTGACAAAACATTATTTAATCACCTCAAACTTCATCCCATGGTTCAGACAGATCTTTCACAGCTTTCAGCAGAATGTACAGAATGGCGCCAAATCCTTCGCAATTACAGAGACGAGTTTCATGATTGCGAAAAAGCCCTCCTCGAAATGTGCAAAAAATCACTTTC
>DASQMG010000184.1:0-4013 GCA_035645595.1 Flavisolibacter sp.
GGCGCCGCTTTCTGCCACGGCGGTTTCCTGCGGATCAAGCTCTATCTCCACGCATTGCATTTCTTCACCAAAAATGCGGTAGTCAATTTCGTGGGCAGTCCTGTTATATCTATCCATCGTTTGAATTTTTGCGCAAGGTAAGGAGAAGATGGAAGACGGAAAGTAGGAAAGCGGAGGTCAGGACGATTTCCAATTTTCATAAAGTTTGTAAAGTGTTGCGCCAAGCGTGTCGCTCAGTGCAAACATCGTATCATAAACCTCTTTCGAAAGATAGTTACCGGCTTTTGCGAACATCAGCCAAACCTTTGTTTCTTTCATTGAACCTGTTGCATAATCAAACGCTTCCTGAATTCCTTTTCATAAACACGCCTGCACCGGCCTTCCGCAATAGTAGCGGCCACTGATCTTGATGCCCTTACTATTTGATCGGTAAGTGAATATTGTTCTTCCCTTGGAAAATTTCGGCTGGGGTTGAAACTATTCATCGCTAAAGTGTACAACCGAGTAACGACTTCCAAACCAGAAACAGAATTAATCATAACAGGTAGTTTAAGAAAATTAGGATACTGCTGCTTAGCGTCCTACTTCCTGTCACCGTCTTCCGCCTTGCAACGTTAATGAACGTGAATACATTAACAGGCGTGATTTATCTAAAATCCCTTTGCCTTACCTTTTCCAACTCAAAATCAATTTCACAATGAAGAAAAAACTGTTTGGGTTTTCTGCCCTGCTATTTTTAACCACGGCTGCATTCAGCCAGGCAAAGCTGGTAGAGAAAGTGACAAGAAATGGAACCGAACTTGTTATTCCTTACGAAAAGTACGTGCTGCCAAATGGCCTCACTGTAATTGTTCACGAAGATCATAGCGACCCGGTAGTGCATGTTGATGTAACGTATCACGTAGGTTCGGCCCGTGAAGAAATCGGTAAGTCGGGCTTCGCCCATTTTTTTGAACACATGATGTTCCAGGGAAGCGATAATGTGGGCGATGAACAACATTTTAAGATCGTAACACAGGCAGGCGGCACGTTAAACGGCAGTACTAACCGCGATCGCACTAATTATTACGAAACGGTTCCGGCCAACCAGTTAGAAAAAGCTCTATGGCTGGAAGCCGACCGCATGGGCTTTTTATTGGATGCCGTAACGCAGAAAAAATTTGAGGTTCAAAGAGCTACGGTAAAAAATGAACGTGGCCAGAATTATGATAACCGTCCCTATGGCTTGCAAAGTGAAGTGGTATCGAAAGCGTTGTATCCTTATGGCCATCCTTATTCCTGGTTAACTATCGGTTACCTCGAAGATTTAAATCGCAGCAACGTTAATGACTTAAAGAATTTTTTTCTTCGCTGGTATGGCCCTAACAATGCTACATTAACTGTTGGTGGTGATGTAAAAACGGCAGATGTTTTAAAGCAGGTTCAAAAATATTTTGGTTCCATCCCACGTGGGCCAAAGGTTGACCCTGTAAAGCTGGAACCGGTTGTGCTGGAAAAAAATCGTTATGTAAGTTATGTCGACAACTATGCCAGGGCATCTCAACTAAGATTAGTTTATCCAACCGTGCCCGATTATCATGCTGATGGCCCGGCCCTGTCGCTACTGGCACAAGTGCTTGGTGGCGGTGGAGGTTTTGGTGGCGGCCGCGGAGGCCGTGGCGGAGGTGGCGGTGCCCGCAACTCGGTGTTTTATCAAACTATGATCAAACCGCAAAAAGCCTTGCAGGCAAGTGCCTCCAACCAGGCATCTGAATTGGCCGGGGAGTTTTCTGTTTCTGTAACCCCTTATCCTGAAATGAGCTTAGGCGAAATGGAAAAGCTGGTGAATGATGCTTTTGCTGAATTTGAAAAACGTGGTGTTACTGATGAAGACGTGGAAAAATTTAAAACAGGTTTTGAAGGCCGCACCATAAATGGCCTGGCAAGTGTAGCGGGTAAAGTAAGTACCCTGGCTGCATTTCAAACCTTTGCCGGTAATGCCAACATGATCAAAAAATTGCTTGACATGTACAGTAAATTGATGAAGGAAGATGTGATAAGGGTATATAACCAGTACATTAAAGGTAAAAGCCATGTGGTGTTGAGCACCCTTGCAAAGGGACAGGAGGAACTGGTAGCCGCACCTGATAATTACAAGGTAGATGAATCGAATTATAAAGCGCCTGATTATGGCTACGCCGGTTTAAAGTATGTAAAAGCGAAAGATGGTTTCGATCGCAAAAAGCTTCCCGGTAACGGTCCTAACCCGGTTGTAAAGGTTCCGCAATTCTGGAGAAAAGATTTGGCAAGTGGTATAAAAATGATTGGCACCGAAAACAAGGAAATACCGGTTGTTACCATTTCTATCTCTATGCCGGGTGGTCATTTGTTAGATGCAGCTGAACTTTCAAAAGTTGGCGTGTCTTCCTTTTTTGCCCGCATGATGAATGAGGATACAAAGAATTATACGGCTGAACAGTTTGGCGAGGAGTTGCAAAAATTAGGCAGCTCTGTCAGTGTTGGAAGCGGCACAGATGCTATCACCTTCAATGTACAATCCCTGAAAAAGAACCTGGATAAAACATTGGCGCTGTTAGAGGAAAGATTGTTCAATCCAAAGTTTTCAGACGATGCTTTTAAGCGTATGCACCGGCAGACAATGGAGGCCTTTAAGCAGGCAAAATCGCAACCGGCTGCTGTAGCTACTTCAGTATTTGCAAAGCTGAATTATGGACCTAATCACATCTTAGGCATTCCTGAAGGTGGTACAGAATCTACCGTTCCAGGTATTAAGCTGGAAGATGTTCAGAATTATTACACCAACAACATGACCTCTATGGGAATGAAAGTGGTAATAGTAGGCGATGTTACCCAGGCTGAAATTCTTCCAAAGCTTACCTTTTTGGATAAGCTGCCTAAGAAGAAGATCACCTTACCTAAAGTTGATCCCACGCCTGCAGTAGATAAAACAAAAGTGTATTTGGTTGATGTGCCTAAGGCAGCGCAATCAGAATTCAGGGTTGGGTATGCTACGGGCTTAAAGTATGATGCTACCGGCGATTACTATAAATCTTACCTGATGAACTTCCCTCTTGGCGGCGCTTTTAACAGCCGTATTAATTTAAATCTTCGGGAAGATAAAGGCTGGACCTACGGCGCAAGAAGCAGTTTTAGCGCCGATGAATATTCCGGTGACTTCCAGTTTAGCTCGGGTATTAAAGCAGATGCTACCGACAGTGCCTTAGTTGAGGTAATGAATGAAATAAAAACCTATACAGCCAATGGCCCTACCGATGAAGAAGTAGATTTCATGAAAAATGCTGTTGGCCAACGTGATGCGTTGGCTTATGAAACCGGCCCACAGAAAGCCGCTTTTATCGGCCGCATTTTGGATTATAACCTGCCGGCCAACTTTGTAGAGCAGCAGAACAAAATATTGCAGGGCATGACGAAAGCACAAATGAAAGCGATGGCGCAGAAATATTTGCACCCGGATAAAATGAATATTCTTTTGGTGGGAGATAAAAAGAAAATCATGGATGGAGTTAAGAAACTTGGATACGAGATTATAGAACTTGACGCCGATGGAAAACTGGCTGGTAAGCAAGCCTTCTAAAGTAAAAGCCCCGCAAATTGCGGGGCTTTTTAATTCTTGTACTTAATCGAGATTGTTACCAGGCTAAATTTATTTGCCAAAGCATAGCTGTGAGGTGTGACATTAGCAGCAGGGCATTATTATGTGCCGCTATTTGGTCAGGCTGTTTAAAATTTCTTTTGTTTGTTCGTCACCAGGGTCAAGCTCAGCCGCTTTTTGATAGCTTTTGATAGCGCTTTTCTTGTCATTAGCTTTAAGATAATAGTCACCCCAACGGCTGTAAACAACTGATGAATTCGGATGCTGTTCCTGTGCTGTCTCCAGGATTGCCTTAGCTGCTTCCAGGTCTGCCGGTTTTTTGTTTAACAGGTCATAGGCAATGTAAGTAAGCTGGTATTCAGTTAGGTTCATTGCTTTGAAACCCGCCTTTGCTTCAGGA
>DASQMG010000185.1:0-4426 GCA_035645595.1 Flavisolibacter sp.
TACTGCGGGTGTGCAGGAAGTACGCGCCTGGACGATTCATGAAGGATGGAAAGCCCCTCAGGCAGCTTCTGTTATTCATACCGATTTTGAAAAAGGATTTATTAAAGCGGAAGTTATCAGCTATGATGATTTTGTAAAATATGGCTCCGAAGCCGCTGCCCGTGAAGTTGGGCGCCTGCGCATCGAAGGAAAGGAATACGTGGTTAAGGATGGCGATGTAATGCACTTCCGATTTAATGTGTAGCACCCTATTCCGGCTTTCTCCAACAAGTTTGACAGGGAGTATGAAGTTTAAAGACTTTGATGGGATACTTATAAAAATCAATCTTTTTTGTACCAGAGTCCAGTGCTACTATTGGCTTTGGGTACGACGCCATACAGCCCCCTAAATAAAGTTTATCAACTTCAATGTTTGCAATATTTTTTCACTTAAAGTTTTTCCGGCGGCGATGGTGATGCGTCCTTATCTACTTCCACTTCAATAACACACGGGCCGGTTGAACTAAATGCTTTCGCTAAAACTCCAGGCAATTCATGCGGCGAAGAACAAGCATACCCTTCGGCACCGCAGGCTTCAGCAACCTTTACAAAATCAATAGGATGAAGGGCAATCCCATATTGCTTTGCTCCTATCTCTTCCTGTTCAAAGGCATCCATCGCAAGCGCATTGTTCTTAAAAATTATAATCTTCACCGGCAGTTTGTATAACACGGCTGTAGCTACCTCACCCATCAACATAGTAAAGCCCCCATCGCCAACCATAGCAATGCACTGCCTTTTGGGGTAAGCCAACTGCGCTGCGATGGCATAAGGTAGGCCCGGGCCCATGCTGGCCAGGTTGCCGCAAACAATAAGCTGTTGCCCGCTTTTTGCTTTTAAATGTCGCGCAGTAAATACTGTGTGAGCGCCGGTATCAACTGCAATTACAGCATCACTGTCTAATAATTTGCTTACCTGCGCCACTAAGTAATGAGGTTGAATAGGTGTGGATGTAACGGCCTCCAGCTTTTGTATTTTCTCTTTCCAGTCCTTCATCCTTTTCTGAGACTTCGTTAAAAAGCTCCTGTCAGAATGATACTCGATTTTATGTAGCAATGTATGCAAAGTGGATTTCACGTCGCCATGCAAGCCAATCTCTACCGGATACCGAAGCCCTATCCGTTTGGCATCATGATCAACCTGTACCGCTTTTGCCTTATTTGCTTCGGGGTAGTATTCAAGATAAGGCATGGTGCTTCCCAAAATCAATAATACTTCACACTCATCCATCATTTGCTTTGATGGTAAGGTGCCTAACCTGCCAATACCGCCGGTGGTATACTCATCGTCATCATCCATCAGCATTTTACCCAGCAAAGCTTTTGCAACGGGTGCACCCAATTGCCGTGCAACCTGCTTTACCTCCTCCTTGGCATCTACTGCACCACGGCCCGCAAGAATCATGATCTTAGAGCTTTTATTAAGCAATTCTGCCGCCCTTGTTAACTCTGCTTCCGGTGCTGTATCTATTCGTGGAGTATAAGCGGATGAGCCGGTAAGATGCCCGCCCTTTTCTGAACGTTTATCATCAGAGAGTTTCTTTTGCTGCGTATCAGTAGCAATGGTAAGGTGTGCAACACCGGGTGTGGTAAGCGCTACCCTGCACGCCAGGTCAACAATTACCTGTGCATGGAGCGGACCGGTTATCATCTGGTTAAAGACGGCGATATCACTAAGCATCGCCACCGTGTCGACTTCCTGAATGTACTGCGTTCCGCTTACATCGTGCGGAACACTGCCGGTGATGGCAAGGACGGGGGCACCTTCCATAGCGGCATCATATAAACCATTCATCAGGTGTACGGCACCTGGACCGTTTGTACCCAGGCACACCCCTAACCTCCCCGTACATTTCGCATAGCCGCTGGCCATAAACGCAGCAGCTTCTTCGTGCCGTACCGTAATGATCTTTATCTCGGCTTCTCTTTTTCGCAACGCTTCAAATATGGGGTTTATCCCATCACCTACAAGGGTAAAAACGGCCTCCACCTTCCAGGCAATTAATTTATCGACCAGTATGTCGGCTGTTGTGTCTGACGAATTTCCAACGATAAACTTTTCTGCCATTGCATTTCATTTTAATTGATTGGTTCCTGATACTACTATACTGAAAGCCCCGAGGAGGATACACCCTTACGCAAGAAACGGTCTGCACAAAAATCGTATAGTTCAATATATACCTCAAGGCGACATAATGAAACACAAAAAATTATACCCTTAAGAAAAGAATTCAATAAGGCGTATTCGCAACACTGCGTTCTACAATATGCGTTGGGATTTCATTCGTTGGGAGACTTTCATTTTATTCTAGGAATTATTTTGATTTATGAGAGCGTATCCCTTTTATCTTTGCCCTAGTTCTTTAAACATCACTTATCAAGAAAGACAGAGGGTAATGGCCCTGTGAAGCCTTGACAACCTCCTTCTTTTTTATCCTTCACTGAATTCAGGATGACAAAGAAGAAAGGTGCCAACTCCATCACGCAGTCGCACTGTGTGACAGATAAGTCAGATCATGCTTTACTTTATTTTTTAAAATAGTAAGCTCTTCTGATTTAACGGGAGAGCTTTTTTTATGCTCCTACTTACAGCAGAAGTCAAAAGCTCTTTCGGTTGATTTACTTAGTTGTCGTGCCTGGTAAGGCTGTTTGAATTATTAAACTATTTTTTTAACCTCCTTCGCCTAAAGCGGAGATGACAAAATTTTTACGATGAGTAAATTACATTTCGAGACACTTCAGCTACACGCCGGACAGGAACTTGATACAAACACAAATTCAAGGGCAGTTCCTATTTATCAGACTACGTCTTATACGTTTAAAAATGCGGAGCATGCTGCTAACCTGTTCGGATTAAAAGAATTTGGTAACATCTATACCCGCATCATGAACCCCACAACCGATGTTTTTGAAAAACGCATCGCTGCACTGGAAGGTGGCGTGGCGGCGGTGGCAACGGGTTCCGGTCAGGCCGCACAGTTTTTAGCGCTAAATAATATTTTACAGGCTGGCGATAACTTTATCTCCTCTACTTACCTGTATGGTGGTACGTACAACCAGTTTAAAGTAGCTTTTAAACGCCTTGGTATTGAAGCACGGTTTGCCAATGGTGATGACGTGGAAAGCTTTGTACCACTGATTGATAAAAATACCAAAGCGATCTATTTAGAAACTATCGGCAATCCGAAGTTGAATATTCCGGACTTTGAAAAGTTTGTTCAGTTGGCAAAAGAATACGATTTGCCATTAGTAGTTGATAATACATTTGGCGCTGGTGGTTACTTGTTTCGTCCCTTAGAATGGGGTGCTAATGTGGTAGTGGAAAGTGCCACCAAATGGATTGGCGGTCATGGTACATCAATCGGCGGTGTGGTGATTGACGGCGGCAACTACAACTGGGGCAATGGAAAATTTCCACAGTTTTCCGAACCATCAGAAGGCTATCATGGACTAAAATTCTGGGATGTGTTTGGAGAAGGCAACCCTCTCGGCTTACCAAACATTGCGTTCGCTATTCGTGCCCGTGTAGAAGGCCTGCGTGATTTCGGTGCAAGCCAAAGCCCTTTTAATTCTTTCCTTTTATTGCAAGGCCTGGAAACACTTTCCCTTCGTGTAGAACGCCAGGTACAGAATGCATTGGCCTTGGCTCAATGGTTAGAGCAGCACCCCGCCGTGGAGTTTGTACAATATCCAGGGTTAGAGAGCAGCCCTTATAATTCCCTGGCCAAAAAATATTTGCCCAATGGTTTCGGTGGTGTTTTCAACTTTGGCATTAAAGGAAGTAAAGAACAGGCAAGCAAGTTTATTGACAGCCTGAAATTAATAAGCCACGTAGCTAATGTTGGTGATGCAAAAACTCTTGCTATTCACCCTGCCAGTACTACGCATGAACAGTTAAGCGGCGAAGAACAGACGCTCGCCGGTGTGGCACCCAACCAGATACGCATTAGTGCAGGCTTTGAACATATTGAAGACATTAAAGCAGACTTTGAACAAGCCTTTGAAAAGGTATTGGCTAAAGAGTTAGCATAAATTTTTAAAGCAACCATCTTATAGTTGAGATGGTTGCTCCATTTATGACACAGATATTTTCTTATAATAAACCCTTTGGCTTAGAATCCGGATTAACATTACAAGGGCTACACTTAGCCTATACAACATTGGGTACACTAAATGAAGCAGGCGACAATGTTGTGTGGATCTTTCATGCACTAACCGCCAACAGCAATGCAGCCGAATGGTGGCCGGGATTGGTGGGCGAAGGAAAGTGCTTTGATCCCCAGCGCCATTTTATTATTTGTGTAAACATGCCCGGAAGTTGTTATGGAAGTATTTCGCCATTAGATGTAAACCCCGCTGATGGCGAAGGCTGGTATCACCGCTTTCCG
>DASQMG010000186.1:0-1726 GCA_035645595.1 Flavisolibacter sp.
TTACCCATGGCCTCTTGCGTTTTGGCTACCCAATAATAAAAGTCGGCAGTGGCAGGTGAAAGCTTTTGCCCAATCGCAAATGCCCGTAATGCCTGGTCGTACCTTTTTTGTGAGAATAGGATTTGTCCTTTATCCAGATAAGCATCAATAAAATTATAATCGGCGCTGCTAGAAGAATCAAAATAACGAAGGGCTTCCTTGGTATTCCCAAGATTATTATAATAGAAGCCCTTTATATACCAGGCACGGGCCAGTGTTTCTGTCTTGTCGTACTTTATCAGGGTGTCGGTTAGCGAAAGTGTTTTTGCATCTTTAGCCTCTGCATATTCGTAGGCTAAATCATAAGCCAGTTCTTTATCACGTGGCTGAAGTGCGTATGCTTTTTCTAAAAGAGTTAACGCTTCATCTCTGTTACCCTGGGCTTTTAAAATTTGTGCCTTAATGCTTAGTGCATCTAACTGGCCCGGGTATTTTCTTGTCATCGCATCGGCTATCGCAAATGCCTGCTCATATTTTCCGGCCTCCTGTAATTCTCGGGCTTTGGCCATTGCGGCAGTAATGCTATCCATTCTTTTTTCGGCTGCTGGTTTAAAATCGTTTGGAGCAGGTGTTTCCTTGTTATTACCGCAAGAAAGAAACAGCATACAAAAACCCAGACTCCGTTTATGTAACATAGTTGACAGCATGTTTCAAAGCTAAATCATCGAATGGTGCTTATGACAAAAATCTGACGGCAAACCTTTCTCTTCCCAATATTTTTGCACTGCTTTTACGCCGGCCTAAATCATTTGTACATGAAATTTATTTTTCTTTTTTCTATAGCAATGTTGAATCTGATTTCAGTGGTGGGCCAGGACCCCGTTGTAAGGCCAACGCTGGTGGCAGGCAATGATTCATTGCGTTATCCTGAAGAAAGCCACTTTAAAAATATACAACAGTTAACCTTTGGCGGCGACAATGCAGAAGCTTACTGGAGCTTTGATAGCAAGAGTGTTGTGTTTCAGCGCACTTCGGTAAAGGACGGCGTGGCCTGCGATCAAATCTTTTATGGCAAGCTGCCTGTAAAGAACGGGAAGTTTACTTATAAATTAGTAAGCACAGGCAAAGGAAGAACCACCTGTGCCTTTTTTACAAAAGACGGAAAGCATATTATTTATGCTTCTACCCACGAGGGCAGTGAGGCGTGTCCGCCAATACCGGACAGGGCTAAATATGGCAACAGGTACATCTGGCCTGTTTACAGCAGCTTCGATATTTACCTGGCTGAATTGAATGGTAGGATAGTGAAAAAACTAACCAATGAAAAAGGCTATGATGCAGAAGCAACGCTATCTCCCGATGGAAAAAAAATGCTGTTCACTTCTACCCGTAATGGCGACCTTGATCTGTACATTATGGATTTAAGGAGCGGTAAAATAGAGCAGGTAACGAATACTTTGGGCTATGATGGCGGGGCCTGGTTTAGCGCTGATGGGAAAAAAATCATCTGGCGGGCCAGTCGTCCGAAAACCGAGGCGGAAATTAAAGAATATAAGGAGTTGCTTGCCGAGAATTTAGTGGCACCCACCCAAATGGAAGTGTTTACAGCAAATGCGGATGGCAGCAACACAAAGCAAATTACTGCACTGGGACAAGCTAACTGGGCTCCTAATTTCCTGCCTGATGGCCGCATTATTTTTTGCAGCAACCACGAGTTTAAGCGTGGCTTCCCGTTTAACATGTATGT
>DASQMG010000187.1:0-5110 GCA_035645595.1 Flavisolibacter sp.
TCTGTTTCATCAGCATCAGCTTCTGTGCTTCGGCGGTTAGATACCTCTCTGTCTCCTTCGCCGGGCTTTAAAGCCGGGCGGCCATTTACTACTTCCACTTCCGTGTCGGTGAATGGCGGTGCAAAACTTCCTGCTGGTAGAGCATTCGAGGAAGAGGGAATTTCGGCGAGTGTGTTGGAACCTGACTCGGCTCCATTTCCGGAAAGCATTGTTTTTGGCATAATGATTAATTTGTTTGGTTATAAAAGAGAATGTTGCCTGCTTTGTCGTAGTGCGTAGGAGGGAGGGAAACAGTAGTTGCCAAAATTCTTATAGCCTTTAAGGGAGCCGCCGGCGTATAAAGTGGAGGAAAGAGTGTTGTTGGGGATGTGGGTTTTAACAATCAATCTTTTATGGTAAGTGTTATAATTCATAATGTTTTAATGGTGATGAGGAGCTGTTTTTCAACTACATATTGTTTTAACCCATACCAAATGTGGCAACAAAAACATATACTTAACACGTATAATTTGTAACTGTAAAAATTTTTTTGTTAAGACCAGAGCACGTCTTTTATGTTTTATTTTTTACACAGCCTGGAGTCGGGATTAACTGTCAAAAAATTTGCCTAAAAGCATAGGGGTTGTGCCAGCAAAAACTAAAGCAGTTCATAGTTATATTAGGTCCAATACAACACAACAGCCTCAGGAAAACGGCTATGTATCTCATTATAAAAAAACGTTTTCATCTCCTTCATCAGATCTTTTTGATACACATATTTGGTGCCGCCAAACTTATTGAACTTTTTAGTGCGGTTATCTTCTGTCATATCTAATGATGTATTAGGATACCATTCCTGCAAAAGGTTCTTTGAACCTTCTGTAAAGCGGTGCGTAATTAATTCAAAAGTTAGCGCTGTAATAGGAAAAGGGGTTGAAGATGTAGCCACCATAGAGGTGGCGGTAAAAGACAAAGCTTGGGCTAAATCATCCAATAAAGATGTGTAATGCTCCTGCCAATTTAGAATCGGCATGATAGGTGCCAGCACCACACCTATTGGATAGCCACCACCGCCTTCTTCTTTTGGTAAAGCAAGTTTACGCAAAGCATTTATACGTGCAGAAATATGGGGCACACCACCTTCTAATTTCTTTGCAACCTCAGGTGCATTGATTGATAGGCGGGCCCTTGTGTTACAATTATGCTGAATAGGTAGCAACGGCTCTACGGCGGTAAACTTTGTTACAAAACGCAACTGCGCATTTTGAAGTTGACCGAAAAAAGAAATCGTTTTTTGCAATCCACCGGTGAGATGTTCAATGCTCAGGGGATCGGTGTAGCACGAGGCTTCAAACGTGGTAAGTTTATTAGGTTCTATATAATTTTTAAGATTTTCTAAAATCGCAGGTAGGTTAGCATTTACCCGTATCACAGGTGGCCCGGATAATGAGCCGGCGAGATAACAGTAATGACAATGTGCAGGGCAGCCCTGCGCTAAATGAAACTGCCAGTCGGCAGAGGGCGGAATAGGTTGCAGCCTCAACTGCGATGGCGGCGCCTTTACCACAGCGAGGGTTGTTTTTGCCAGACGATAGGTTTCCCTTTCATCTTTTCCCTTTAGGTTGGTCAAGCGGTTCGCTTTTAAAATTTCTATTGGAATATTTTGTTCCTGTACGAGGCTGTAAAGTTCTTGGCCATACACTTCCTCCATTGCATCGGGAGTGAACAGCACCCTTTTTGGGAGCCATGGCTTAAAGGTCTTTTCGCTCCTCTCCAGGCCAATTATCTCATTAGTTTTCATTTAAATGGAAAAACAAGGATTGGGCCGGGAGATTGTCTGTTTAAAAGAAAGCGGAAGCATAAAAATTTTATAAAACAGCACCCTTTAATAGCAACTGATACCAATACAGCCTCCTTTTATTACCTGTAGCAAACAAGTGTCTATACCAGACCGCCTTGCTTACCGGTTCATAAATCTTTTAAAGCCTTCGTACTTCCTCATTTTTTAAGCTAACAATACAATGCCCAACGCTTTTACCATGGTACCGATAATCATTAAGGCATCAGCGTAGGTGCATGCATAATTTTACTAAGTGAACCCATGTAACTGTAGCAAGGCTAAAGGCTATCCCGGGTATGGGATGTTTTGCTTTTTTAGTTTATTTAGTATTGATGGTTGGAGAAAATCATAATGCAGGCACGGCGGTAAAATAGTAAGCCGGGATGTAAAAATAGCGGGTGTTTTCTTTTACGAATTGTGTGTTTGTGTGGCACAACATTTACAGCAGCCAAGGCTAACCATTTTAAATCTGTTTTTATGTTTTACCACGTTCAGTCTCTAATTAATGAAATCGTTCCTGACGAACCCGATCCGTCAGCGGCTAATGCATTACAGGAAGGTCTTGGAGGCCAGTTTGGGGAGATGCGCACGATGATGCAATACCTTTTTCAAAGCTTTAATTTTCGGGGCAATGCCGTACCTTATCTAGACCTGATTCAAGGTGTGGGTGTGGAAGAAATAAGCCACGTGGAACTTATCACCAAAACTATTTCCCGTCTGCTTGATGGAGCACCGGAGTATCATGGTAAAAAATTCGACACGCCGGGTGCAGGCGGCAAGGCAACTATGGACATGGCTAAGGAACAGCAAAATCCACATCATTTTATTGTTGGTGCACAAGGAGCTTTGCCGGTTGATGCAGCGGGTAATCCATGGAGCGGATCCTATGTACATAACCATGGAAACCTTGTGCTTGACCTGATGGATAATTTAGTACTGGAGGCCACAGGCCGTTTACAGAAATGCCGCATCTACCAGATGTCGGATAATAAAACATTACGGGCTACGGTAGCCTTTTTAATTGTAAGGGACGAAGCGCACCAGGCAGCTTTCGCTAAGGCATTGGAAACATTAGGCGTGGATTGGGGTAAAGTGTTACCCGTACCAAAATTTGATTCCTCAAAATTTCCGGAAGTAAAACGTTTATTGGATGCAGGCTTGCACCGTGAGCAATATCACTTCCGGTTAGACAGTTCACAGATGGCTACGGTATTCAGCGGCTCTGCACCGCTGAACGATGGAACAGACCTTATTACCTTAAAAGAACCTAAAGTAAGTTACCCTATACCAATGGCACCGGAAAGGCCGGAAGAGTTCGCTCCTGGCCTTGATCCTGAACTTCAGGACCTTGCAGATGCATTTACGGAGTTTAAAGAGAACTTTACAAACACAGATAAAACGTCGGCGCCGGTTAAAGGGCTGAGGAAAAAATAAAGGTTACCAACAAGAAACCCTTGCCGCTGGTGAGGGTTTTTTGTTGGTGGGCATTGCCAGGTAAACCTATGATTCATGCGGCTGCCTCTGCCAGGGCAGATAGTTGGCAGGATTATTTATAAGCTTAACAGCGACAACCTTCTTTTCATTTTTAAAAAATTTTCGTTATGGGAAATCTATTGTACATCATAGCTGTAATCCTGATTATTGGATGGCTTTTAGGAATGTTTGCTTTTAACGTAAGCAGTGGCTTAATCCATGCTCTATTGGTTATTGCCATTATCCTGTTTTTGGTGAAGTTGTTAGGTGGCAGACGCGGCATATAATCGACAGTACATTTCCAACGGGTCGTTTTAAAACTTTTGTAAAGTGTTTAAAAATGCCCCGTTGGTTTATTTCTCTCCCATCTGCAGGCATCTGCCTTGCGGGCCTCCAACACGTATAAAGGATTTGTTGGTATCCAACCTTTCTGATTTTTCTTTATTTAAGAAAGCCATTTGGATTTAGCCAGCTAAGTTCTTTACCCGGCTGGTTAGTTTATCAACCTACTCGCAGCTAAACTTACCTGAATGAAACAAGCCTTCTTACTCTTTGCCTTTTTTATTTATTATAATGCACCAGCTCAAAATGTAAACGGTTGTGGTATCATCATTCCTCCGCGTTCGGTACAATCAAATTTTCAGTCGGTATATGAAGCCAGGGAGTATGTTACCACCATGCTCGATAGCATTAACTGGAAGGAAAATTTTTTGGTACAGGAACAAGCCGGCATTAATAATGCTTACGCTACCATCATTCGTAACAGGCGGTATATTATTTACGATAACAATTTTTTAGAAAACCTTGATGGGTATGCCAATACAAAGTGGGCGTCCATTAGTGTGCTGGCACACGAAATGGGCCACCATTACCGCAACCACGTTGTGGATAGGCAGGGCAGTACGCCTCCTAAAGAGTTGGAAGCTGATTATTTTTCGGGCTATGTGATGGCTAAGCTGGGCGCCAATGCTGCAGAGGCTATGGCCGCTATGGAGAAAATTGCTACCGCAAGAGCCAGTGCAACCCACCCGGCAAAAGCCGACCGCTTAAAATCTATTTTGGAAGGCTGGAATTATGCCAGGGGATTAAGTAATAGTACAACCGGAGGAGGGGCCACTGCACCACAACCACAGGAGAATCCACCACCTTCTGCACCCGATGCCAGTTGGATCTATCTTTCGCTTTATGGTAATGCTGAAATGAACGTGTATTTATCCGATAATGGAAAAACATTCAATGCAGCTGCTCTTCAAACAACACAGCCCTTTGTATTCAAGTTTGATGTGTATAACTATGGCTGGCTGCGGTTTAGTAATGACGGCCGTGCCCGCACGTATAAGTTATTGCATGGTAAAGACTACGCTATTGTTTGGAGCCGGCGTACCAACTCCTGGACCGTTATTGAGGTGCCTTGATCATGGAATAGTAGAAAGTATAACATTTAGTGAAAGTAATTCTGCCAAACGACCGGTTTTATAGATCAGTTGTGATTTCCTGATTTGTTGTTGCCGGGTTTGTATTTCGGGGCAGGACCGGTCAATAACCAGGCCAACGCCATCTTAAAAATAATCCTGCTCTTCGCTGAACTTATCTTTACTCAAATGTGTTTTCAATTTTCGGGATAGGGACCCGTTTTCTATGTTGTAAGGCAGGAGGTCAATTCCCGGTCACATTTTAAAGGTCTTTTGTTCTGCGCACAATCTATATTGTACCCTTCTCCTGTTAGTTACTACTTTAGTCAATACACATGAAGTTAATCCCGGTACTGCCCAACGAGAAGGAGCGGATAGAGGCACTAAAAAGCTATGGTATTTTGGA
>DASQMG010000188.1:0-1708 GCA_035645595.1 Flavisolibacter sp.
CCACTTAAGGAAAGATCAAGAGCAGCGGCTGCGATCGGGCTGGATATGGTGACATTTCCGGAGCCGCTTGCAGACACGCTGGATATAGAAGGCCCCGTTATCCGTATCGTGATCTGTTCATGCGAACGTACCCGCACATTATTTTTAAACCGAACAACAATTTTGCTATTAATGATCGGCGTTTCAATTACGTTCAAAACGTTTTGCTGTGCAGTTAATTCTATTTTGTTCTCATTGCCCTGCACATAAAATATGTTGCCGGATATGCGGCTCTCGATCCCCGAAAAACTTCCGGTACTCCTGGTTTCGGTCCTCAAATCACCTTCGCCATTAATTTTTTCGCAGGCAGATAAAACTAATACAATAGCTGCCAAAAATAAAATGCCTAGCTTCTTCATAACGTTACTTTATTGTTTATGATATTTTAGAATTCAACTTTATAATTCAACACTGGTATTAGTCCATTCTGGTAGTAATACGCCACCTTTCCCTGCTTCGCATCAAACCACTGCGAAAAGACGTTTTCACGATTGGTTACGTTTTGCAAATCAAGCGACAACGTATTCGTTCGTTTCCTTTTGTTCCACTTCATGCTAGCCCGCACATCCGTACGGAAGTAGGATGGGTTTTGTAAAGTAAAAGCCTCTTGTTCTTTATACACGGCATATCCCTTGGCTCTTGATAGGACCAGGTCTATAGGAGTGGTTCTTAAGCCGCCTGCGTAAATGGCTTTTATGTTGATGCCAAAGGTTTTTGATTTACGCTCTGAAACAAATTCCTTCCCCGCAAGCAAAGTATTTATGTGATGACCATTAAACCTTGTGTTCCTTTCCACACCATCCAATGCTGTATATTTTGACTGGTAAAACGAGTTGCTTAATGTCCAGTAAAAATTATTGCTCAAGTATTTTTCAACCGATATCTCAGCTCCATAGTTCCTGCCACTTCCTTTGTTCACCAAAGGGTCGGTTATATATTCACTAACTACGTTTAGGGTAGAAAAGGTTTTAGCATTGTCTGCGCTAACGGGTACATTATAGAGTTTCTGGTAATACAGCTCTGTTTTCAGCCGAAGGCTACGATTAAGCAAGTAATTATGAGAGAGTACATAATGGTGTGCCTTCGTCAGGTCCAGGTTTTTATTCGGTTGCATTAATACGTTATTCGCCGCAGGTGCTTGCGCAAAATAAATACCCCAGCCTTGCACCTGGCTATGCAGGCCATATCCAAAGGCAATGCTGTTTTTATTATTTACATCCCATTTAATGGAAGCCCGTGGCTCCAGCGAAGATGTATTGTTATACAATAAGCTTAAATAATGCCCGCCAAAATTAAACGTAAGGTTATCGGTAGCCTTGTATTGTGCCTGTGCAAATGCCTGCACGGTCTGTGTGCCTTCCCTTGTATTAATTCTTTCCTTTAAAGGATCGCCAAGGTTTTCGCTTGATTGCTCGTAGAAATTAAAATTAATAAGATTGATGATGGAGCCGGTTCTAAGACTAAGCTTATTGCTAAACTTATGATTGAGCGTTGTGGCAATAGTCCATTTACTGGTGCGGTAATCAGACTTCTCCACATCTATAAATTCATAGTTATCCTGCACATACTTTACTTTGTCGCCGTTTGCATTGATAGAATAAGCAACAGAGGATTTCAGCGTGCTCTTCTGACCCAATGATATGCTGTGTGTTATAGCCGATAAGCCAGT
>DASQMG010000189.1:0-14250 GCA_035645595.1 Flavisolibacter sp.
AGAACTAAAATAAAAGGGAATTAAAGTGTTTCCCGTGCCACATTGCTGACTGATAACAAGCAAGGATTTAAAACGCCGGCTTCTTTTGTACTGTTTTTAAAGGAGGTAATTTATAAGTATCCAGCACACTTTTCTCCGCCATCATCTTTTCAATATCAGCAACAGAACGCGGAGCAAAATGTGAGAGCAATTCGTAACCGTCTTCTGTTATTAAGGCATCGTCTTCAATACGCACAGCAATGCTCCACCATTTTTGATCGCAGTCGCTATTAGCGGGAATATAAATACCGGGCTCAATGGTTATTACCATATCTTTTTTCAAAACAGTTGAAACACCTTTATCGTGAACATCCAGGCCAATATGGTGCGATAGCCCGTGGGGATAGTATTTGCCTACATCTTTCTTGTCTTTGATAATCCCAAGTTTTAGCAAACCCGAGGCAATAACTTCTTTGGCCGCGGCGCCTGCATCGCTCCATTTGGCACCATTTCTTAAAAGCTTAAATGCTGCTTCCTGCGCATCATATACTAACTGGTAAATAATCTTTTCTTCGGGTGAAAATTTACCTTTGGCCGGCACCGTTCGGGTTACATCTGATGTATATCCATGATAGGCTGCCCCAACATCCATTAACAGCATGTTATTGCCTATTTTTGTTTTGCTGTTTTCCATGTAATGCAGAATGCAGCCGTTTTCCCCGGCACCAACAATTGAACCGTAGCCTACATTTTCGGCGCCGTATTTCTTATGGATATATTCATGCAGGCCCTGTATTTCCAGTTCCGACATATCGGGGCGTAATGTTTTCATCACTTCGTTTTGCCCGGCACAGGAAATTTCCACGGCCTTGCGAATGAGGTACATCTCTTCAGGCGTCTTTATCTCTCTTAGCTGACCCGTGATGTCCCTGAAAGACCTTGTGTCAACTCTATCGTTCCTGGCATCGGTAATAGATGCTTTAGTTTTAAACTCTTGAATCAGGTTATATAAATCCCCGCTGCTCCATCCTTTTTTCACATCATCGGGCAGTGGATCCATTATGATTTTTGAAAAAGCTGCGAGGTTAAGGGTAAAGCTTTTAAACTGGTCGCCGGTATAAACTTCCTGTATCCCAAGCTTTTCCCTGGCTGCTTCTGGGCCGATGCGCCTGCCCGTCCATTGCTCGCTTCTTGCATCCTTCTTTTGAACAAAAAATAGTTCGTTGTAGGGTTGCCCCTTCGTGTTTGTTTGCGGTTGCTTAAATAAAAATAAAACCGCATGAGGCTCATTATAGCCTGTAAAATAATATAAGTCCGGATTCTGATGATAGAGGTAATCCACATCATTAGAAAAAGTGCGCACAGGCGCAGCAAATACAACCATAACGCTGCTATCGGGCATTAAAGCCCGGGCCGCATCCCGCCTGCCTTTATGAAATTCCTTCGAGAGGTAATCTGTTGGAACATCGTCCTGCGCAACTGCTATGAAACAGGCGCACGAAAATAAAGCGGCGATAAAGAGGCGCTTAAGCCAATGGTATTGCATAAAAAGCTTATTGTTATTTAAAAATAAGTATAAGCCTTTTATGCAACGCAAGAATGTGATGAAAACCGGGGTAGCGGCCCGCCTTTTCTATTCCTCATCCTCCTCGTAATACGACTCCTCGTTATTGTTATATTGTTTTTGCCAGATTTCTACTTTTTCATCAGTCAGGCACTCCAAAATATCATGTAATGTGTCAGTTTTTCGTTTCCACTCTGTCGCTAACTCGTCACCATAGTTAAATATATACATACAATGGTCAGAGGCCATCGTAACCTTTATCAATTCAATAGCACTATCTTTTTCTCTTTGCACCAGGTAATAACATCCGGTTTCCAATAAATCATACGAATACATAGTCATTCCTCCGTTTTTGGTGGTGATTAACATCTCTGTCGAAATAATGGGTAGTAGAATCTAACGGGGTAAGTAATATTTCTCCTAAATCCTCAAAAAATCGTTCCTGCTCATGGAACAAAAGTAGGGCATTTGGCTATGCAAAAAATAGCTTCGACCTAAAAAAATGGTAAGGTTGCAAATCATTGAAATTCAATAGGGAAAAGGGTTCTATACGAAAAATAAATCTTTTTCAAAACTAATTTTTTTAGTAAAATTCTGCTTTCATCTCCTTATATTTGTCTTCTTAGCCACGGAGCTGTTTTGCCGCCCCATCACCTGATTTTTCGACAATTAAAATGATATCGGGTATGCCATTTTAAATGCGCATGTGAAATTGTGACTTCAATCAATTGGGTGCAGATAACTTATTTTCGCAACCCTTATATAATAATCCTATGCCTGACATAAAAAAGACAATGTTTGATTATACAGAAGAAAGTATCAAAAGTTTAGACTGGAAAGAGCACATTCGTCTCCGCCCTGGTATGTATATTGGAAAATTAGGCGATGGCTCCAGCCCGGACGATGGCATTTATGTATTGGTAAAGGAAGTGATTGACAATTGTATTGATGAATACACGATGGGTTATGGAAAGGCTGTGGAAATTTCCATCAAAGACAAAACAGTAACTATCCGGGATTATGGCCGCGGGATCCCGCTGGGTAAGGTGGTTGATGTTGTAAGTAAAATAAACACAGGCGCTAAGTACGACAGTAAAGTATTTCAAAAAAGCGTTGGTTTGAACGGTGTAGGTACAAAAGCGGTGAATGCACTTAGCCAGTATTTTAAAGTGGCTTCTTTTCGGGAAGGAAAAGTAAAAGAAGCGGAATTTTCAAAAGGGGTTTTAGTGAAGGACCCAAAAGAAGCTAAATCTGACGGCGAAAACGGCACATTGGTAACGTTTGTGCCCGATGAAACTATCTTCAAACATTTTCATTTTATACCGGAATACTTAGAAAAACAAATCTGGAATTATTGTTTTCTTAATGCGGGGCTGCGGCTGATTTTCAATGGTAAATCATACGTTAGCAGGAACGGTCTGCTTGATTTACTTACGAGGGAAACCAATGCCGACACGAACCCGGAAGGTATCCGCTACCCGATCATTCATTTAAAAGGTGAGGATATCGAAGTGGCCCTTACCCATAATAATGATTATGGCGAGGACTATCACTCCTTTGTAAATGGCCAGCACACAACGCAGGGGGGTACCCATCAGGCTGCTTTTAGAGAAGTGTATATAAAAGTGGTTCGCGACTTCTTCAAAAAAGACTACGATGCTTCAGACATACGGCAAAGCATAGTAGCAGCAGTCTCGGTAAGGGTGGTAGAGCCTGTGTTTGAATCGCAAACAAAAACAAAGCTGGGATCGCTCACCGTAGAGGAAGGCGGTCAAACGATGCGCCAGTTTATCTACGAGTTTTTATCGAGGCAGCTTGATAATTACCTGCATAAAAATCCTTCTGTTGCCGAAGCATTGAAGAAAAAAATTGAGCAGAACGAGAGGGAAAGAAAAGACTTAGCCGGAATAAAAAAGCTGGCCAACGAAAGAGCAAAAAAAGCAAATCTTCATAATAAGAAACTACGTGATTGCCGTGTTCATTTTAACGATGAGCCTCCAGTAAAAGGCAAGCAGGAGTTTTTTGTTATCCAAAAAAATACCACCATTTTTATTACAGAAGGTGATTCCGCCAGTGGCTCCATCACCAAAGCAAGACAGGTAGAAACCCAGGCAGTTTTCAGCCTGCGGGGTAAACCACTGAACTGTTTTGGCATGAGCAAAAAAATTGTGTATGAGAATGAGGAATTGAACCTTTTGCAACATGCTTTGAATATTGAAGAAGGCATGGAAGGTCTGCGTTTCAACCGCATTGTAATTGCTACTGACGCTGATGTGGATGGCATGCACATTCGCTTATTGATTATGACGTTCTTCCTTCAATTTTTTCCGGACCTTGTAAAGAACAACCACATTTATATTTTAGATACGCCGCTCTTCCGTGTAAGAAACAAGCAGGACACCATTTACTGTTATAGCGAACAGGAAAAACAAAAGGCAATAAAAAAATTGGGAACAAAGCCGGAGATTACCCGCTTTAAAGGTTTAGGCGAAATATCGCCGGATGAATTCGGGCAATTTATTGGCGAAGATATTCGCCTGCAGCCTGTCATCATTGAGCATGGCGATCATATCCAGCACCTGCTTGAATATTACATGGGCAAGAACACACAGGAGCGGCAGGAGTTTATTATTAATAATCTGAAGGTGGAGTTAGATACCGTGGAGGAGGTTGCCACTAATTAAACTAATCAGCTTATGATACATATTGTCTTTCAGCAAGCCGACATCGAGGTTCTTAAAAAGGCATTTGAATTGGACGAGACGATGGCTGGCCATATAGTAGAAATTAAAGACGACTATGCCGTGGGCCCAATAGAAACTATTTATGAAACTGAAGGGTACCAGCAACGCCGCGAATGGTGGAAAACCTTGTTAGACTATTCTCCTTATAACTCGGACGGGCTCATGGAAATGGTAGATGACCGCATGGCTGTACATAAATTAAAGAAGTCATTGGATGAAGATGAAAAACCCGAAGTCTGGATATGGATGGGACAGAACCAGCATGATGTGTGTGGCTACTATTGGCTGATTTCACAACTGAAAGAATATAGCGGGAGAGTCTTTGTTCTTTATTTGAATAACCTTCCTTTTATTAATGAAAAGGGGTCAATCTTCTATCCAACAACCTTACATCAAATCCAGCCAAGAGAATTTTTAAAAGCAAAAAAACTTTGCCGGAAAGTAACTCCAAGTGAATTTGAAATCGACCCGGACGAATGGAAAAAACTGATGGAAGAAAACGGCGCGGTTCGGATATTGGAAGGAGGTAAAAAAGTAGTTAGCAGAGCCCAGGATTTTTACGATAAAGATATTCTCACCAACCTCTCGGCCGAAGCACAAAAAGGGTCCAAAGCAATGCATAATATTTTAGCCAAAATGAGGCTGAAAACGGGCGATGTATTTATTTTATGGCGAATAAAAATATTGGCGGAAGATGGTAAGGTGGAGATAATAGGTGAACCCTCTAAAGGATGGAAAGAATTTGAAGTGAGATTGAAGTCAACGGCAGAAGAAGCTTATGTTATTGCGCCAACTTCTTTATAAACTTTAGGCCTGTTTAAAACCGTCTGGCTTTTATTCAAAAACCGTTCAAACATGAAACAATTTATTGCATCAGTTGCGGCTTTTTTCTTTTCGATCACTTTGCTGGCGCAGGATAAGAGCAGGCAAATACAAAATATTTTAGCTGTTTATTCAAAAAATGGCAAGTTTAACGGAAGCGTTTTAGTAGCACAAAAAGGTGCTGTGATCTACCAGGGCGGTTATGGCTTTCGCAATGCGGAAGTGAAAGTGCAGCACGAGGCAAATAGTGTTTTCCAAATAGGCTCTATAACCAAGCAGATAACTGCAGCCGTAATTATGCAGTTACAGGACGAAGGAAAACTTTCCGTTCAGGATAAGCTCAGTAAGTATTTTTCCGGCTTTACCAATGGTGATAGTATAACTATCGAAAACCTGCTTACCCATACTTCCGGCATTTACAATTATACAAACGACGAGAAGTTGATGAAAGGCGATGTCACAAAGCATTTTAGTCAAAAACAAATGCTTGATATTATCAGGGCGTATAAGCCCGACTTTGAACCGGGTACAAAGTGGAGCTACAGTAACTCTGCGTATTCTATCTTAGGGTACATCATTGAAAAGGTAACCCTCAAGCCATATGAAAGGGTAGTAAGAGAAAGAATTTTTACACCCCTTAATATGACAAGCAGCGGTTTCGACTTCACCCATTTATTATCGCCCAACAAGTCAATAGGTTATTTTTCGTTGTCGGGAAAAGAGCCTTCGAAAGCTCCTATTGTTGATTCGACACTTGCTTACGCTGCCGGTGCGGTTTATTCTACTGTCAGCGATTTGGCCAGATGGGAAAGGGCCGTAACGGAGGGCAAACTTCTGAAACCGGAATCATGGAAAGCCGTATTTACACCTTATAAAAATAACTACGGTTATGGCTGGCTTGTAGATACCGCTTTTGGCCGGCCTTTCACTTCTCACAGTGGCGGTATTCATGGTTTTTCTTCTCACCTTATTCGCTTTCCACAAGATGAAGTAGCAGTTATTATGATAGATAATACTTCCTCTCCCCATTTGGCGAAAATCAGCAAAACCCTTGCTGCTATCGTTTTAGGGGAGCCTTTCGACATGCCGGTGGATCGCATAGCAATTGATGTTAGTCCTGCTGTTCTTACGCAGTACGTTGGCGAGTACCAACTGTCTCCATCCTTTGCTATCAACGTTTCTTTAGAAGGAAATACCTTAAAAGCCCAGGCCACCAACCAGCCACAATTTGATATTTATGCCGAGAAGGAAAATTTTTTCTTCTTAAAGGTAGTCGACGCCCAACTGGAGTTTATAAAAGATGATAGTGGCAAAGTAACAGCCCTTATTCTTCATCAAAACGGCGCAAAACAAACAGGCAAAAAAGTAAAATAGAAATTAAAAGTTTATACCCGACATAGAAGGTCTTTGAAGACTGCTATGGTTAGCATTTCGCAATATGAAGAACAAAAACTACGAACACGTTCAAACCGATCATGGCATAAATGGCCAGTATAAAACCTGGTTTCTCGACTATGCCTCTTATGTAATTCTGGAGCGGGCCGTTCCCGCCGTGGAAGATGGGCTAAAACCTGTGCAAAGACGGATTCTCCATGCCATGAAGGAAATGGATGATGGCCGTTACAATAAAGTTGCCAACGTCATTGGTCAAACTATGCAATACCATCCGCATGGCGATGCTTCCATTGGCGATGCATTGGTGAATATGGGACAAAAAGATTTGTTGATAGATACGCAGGGTAACTGGGGCGATATAAGAACCGGTGATGATGCGGCAGCTCCCCGTTACATTGAAGGCCGGTTAAGCAAATTTGCTTTAGAAGTTGTGTTTAATCCAAAAACTACCACGTGGCAGCTTAGTTACGATGGCAGAAAGAATGAGCCCGTAACTCTTCCGGTTAAGTTCCCGTTATTATTAGCGCAAGGCGCAGAAGGCATCGCCGTAGGCCTTGCAACCAAAATTTTACCGCATAATTTTACTGAGCTGTGCGACGCCTCCATTAAATACCTGAAAGGGCGCAAATTCGACCTTTATCCTGATTTTCTGACCGGCGCTATGATCGATGTTACCGACTATAATGGCGGGCAGCGCGGAGGCAGGGTAAAGGTTAGAGCACATATTGAGGAATTGGACAAGAAGACTTTGCTGATTAAAAGTGTTCCCTACGGTGTTACCACCTTAGCCCTGATGGACAGCATAGTAAAAGCAAATGACGCCGGTAAGATCAAGATTAAGAAAGTGGTGGATAACACGGCCGCTGAGGTAGAAATACAGGTTGATCTTGCACCAGGAATTTCTCCCGATATTACCATTGATGCCTTATATAAGTTTACCGATTGCGAAGTATCGGTAGCCCCCAATACCTGTGTTATTATTGACCAGCGACCGCACTTTGTAAGTGTCACGGATCTGTTGCGCATTTCCGCAGATAATACAAAGAATCTGTTACAGCGGGAGTTGGAAATTAAGCTCGCCGAGCTAGGGGAGAAGTGGCACTATACTTCATTGGAGAAAATCTTCTTTGAAGAAAAAATATACAAGGAGCTTGAAAAAAAACATGAAACATGGGATAAGGTAATTGAAGCGATAGATAAAGCTTTCGGGCCTTTTAAAAAACTATTGCGCAGGGATATTATAAGAGAAGATATTTTGAAGCTGACAGAAAAGCCGGTTCGTCGTATTTACAGGCTTGATATTGATGAACTGAACGCACAGATCCGGGAGTTGGAAGCGCAGATAAAGGGCGTACAGTATGACCTGGCGCACCTGACTGAATATGCCATCGCTTATTTTGAAAACCTGCTAAAGAAATATGGTAAAGGCCGTGAACGCAAATCGGAGATTAAAGTATTTGAGGCAATTGAAGCGCGCCATGTCGCTATTGCCAATACCAGAATTTATCTCAATCGGGCAGAAGGGTTTATTGGCACTTCGTTGAAAAAAGATGAGTTCCTCGTAGAGTGTTCCGATCTTGACGACATTATTGCTTTTACGAGGCGCGGCACCATGAAAGTAGTGAAGGTTCAGGATAAGGTATTTATTGGTAAAGACATTCTGTATGCCGCTGTTTTTCGCAAAGGTGATGAACGTACTACGTACAATATGATGTACACTGATGGTGCTTCAGGTACCACCTTCGCAAAGCGTTTTAATGTAACTGGTATTACCCGCGATAAAGAATACGATTTAACCAAAGGTCACGATAAAAGTAAGGTTCATTATCTCACTGTCAACCCAAATGGAGAAGCGGAAGTGGTACGGGTTATTTTGAGCCCCGCTTCCACTGCCCGCAATAAGGAGTTCGATTTCTTTTTTGAAGAGATGGAAATTAAAAGCCGCAGCAGTATTGGAAACCAGGTTACTAAATACCCTGTTCGTGCTGTTAAATTTAAAGAGGCAGGTGTGGCAACCCTGGGTAGTATTAAGTTATGGTTTGACGATAAGTTTGGACGCTTAAACCACGATGGTAAAGGAATAGCCCTTGGCGATTTTGATGCGGAAGACCGGGTGTTAGTGATTAATAATGATGGCACTTACGAGATCACCGACCAGGAACTGACCCAACGTTTTAATCCGGAGGAAGTGATGCTGGTAGAGAAGTTTAACCCCGATCAAATCATCACGGCTGTTTACTTGGACAACGATAAACTGCAGTATAACGTAAAGCGTTTTCGTATAGAAACAACAACCTTGAAATCGAAGTTCCTGTTTATAAAAGAAGGCAAAGGCAATTTACTGGAAGCAGTTTCCACTGAGGAAGAACCTCTGTTGATTGTCAATTCAGGGAAAGGATCTCAGGTACGGAAAGCCAAGTTTAAAATAGCCAAAATGGTAGATGTAATGGGTTGGAAAGCAGTAGGTGCGAAGTTGGTTGATTATAATAAAACTGTTATGATGGAGTGGGAAGTAAAGGACGATGGGAAGCAACCGGAATTGTTTTAAATCTAAAATCTTACCCCGGTCCGCGTTTATCATTTACGCAGGGCTGGGGTTTATTCTATTTTACATACCGCTTCAGTTCTCTGTCGTTGTCCCGCTGCTTTATTGTATCTCTTTTATCATGCAACTTTTTGCCTTTTGCCAGACCGATTTCTACCTTAATAAAATTCTTATCATTCATAAACAACCGCAAGGGAATAATGGTGTAGCCCTTCTCCTTAATCTTGCCCTCCCATTTTTTCAGCTCTCGTTTTGTAAGCAATAATTTACGGTCTCTAATCGAATTATGATTATTCAAATTACCATGAGAATATTCGGCAATATTCATTGCTTTTAACCACAACTCGCCATCACTAAAAATGCAATAAGCATCGGCAAAGCTGCCTTTCCCGGCGCGCAGCGATTTTACTTCGGTGCCAAGCAGCGCAATGCCTGCTTCCAGTTTATCGTCAATAAAATATTCGTAATAGGCTTGCCGGTTTTTGATTTCCATCTCAGTTCTTAAATAAGGTAAGCACAGTCGATATTTTGTCTTTTAATTCTTTGCGATCAACAATAAAATCTAAAAAACCTTTCTCCAATAAAAACTCACTTCGCTGAAAGCCCGGCGGCAAATCTCTTTTGATAGTTTCTTTGATCACACGTGGTCCTGCAAAGCCGATCAGGGCACCGGGTTCGGCAATATTCAGATCGCCCAACATGCCAAACGATGCCGAGATACCGCCGAAAGTAGGATCGGTGAGCAAGGAAATATAAGGAAGCTTTGCATCTGATAGTTGGGAAAGCTTGCCGCTTGTTTTGGCAAGTTGCATGAGAGAGAATGCACTTTCCATCATACGTGCTCCACCACTTTTACAAACGATCAGGTAGGGTAGGCCATGGGCTATACAATAATCCACTCCACGGCTAAATTTTTCTCCCATCACACTTCCCAGCGAGCCCCCTATAAATTCAAAATCCATAGCTGCTACCACTATTTCATGCCCCTTAATCTTACCAACCACCACCCTCATACTGTCCTTTAAGTCGCTCTTGGCCCAGTTTTCCTCCAGACGTTTTCCGTAAGGTTTTAAATCGGTGAAACCTAGCATGTCCTTGGAGCGGATGTTGTCAAAAAGCTCTGTGTATTCATTATTGTCAAACAGGATTTCATAATATTCATTGCTTCCAATGCGGTGGTGATAATTGCATTTAGGGCATACAAATAACGCTTCACGCAAATCGCTGATGGTGCAGATATAATTACACTCCGGGCACTTATTCCACAAGCCTTCCGGTGTTTCTTTCTTCTCGGATGATGGGGTAGTGATACCCTTTTTAAGTCGTTTGAACCAACTGGTCTTTGTTTCTGTGGTTTTGCCTTCCTCGCCGGCAAGGTTGGCGTCAAAATCTTCGAATGGATTAGTCATCAGCTAAATTTTGTATGGGCACAAATATAGGAGATAAAGGCACGGGTTTTTTTAACGTGAAAACGGCAGAACACAGAGGGTTTCCCGGGGTACATTTTTTGATGCGTCAACGCCAGCCACAATTGCAAATCGTACAAGAGTCATCCCCTTTAGTGGGCTTACGCTAAAGTGTGCGACAAAAGCTAAGAGGTACCGTTCGGGGGTACAAAAAGCTCTAAGTAGACTTCGCTAAGGTGGGTAGTCCGAAATTTTCTTTTACAAATCCGAGTACTCTGTAGGGGTAAGAAATATGATATCTATTTTAGAAACATTGTTTTTGTATTCAGGCTTGGCAGATAAGATTTTCCAAACAGGATCGCTGCCGAAAGTTTTCCAATGTTCATCTCTTACCGCTTTGTTTTCAAACGAGGTCATATACATCAGGTTAGGCATACGGTTTCCGGCCAATACGGAGCCGTAAAATACGGCATTAAAGCCGAGGCTCTCAAATAGACGGACCTCGCCACCCTTATTAAACATTTCTACTTTGTTCAGGTGCTGCTTTTCTGTGCTGCTTTCGTAACTCCGTAGTTCATAAATACGGTCTTTTTTAGGACTTGTAAGCGATGGCCTTTTTACCTCGGGCATATCTTCAAAAGCATTCAGCAAAATGGTTTCGTAACGGGTGTAGGGAGCTGCATTGTGCGCTGCATTTATGTAGGAGTTGCCGGCCCGGCTATACTCTTTATTATTCTGCAACTTTAAAGGCAGTTCCGCAAATTGCTTTAGTGATGCGTAAGGGATAAGTACATAGAGCTTTTTATCCGCTGCTGTGTCGATATCAACAGGGGTAAATACACCAACCTTATTAATGCCGGCTTTATGCAGGGCTGGTACAAGTGCCTCTTTCAAAAAGCTATCTACACCCCGAAGTTGCTGCATGGTGCTGAAGTGGTAAACCCTGATTTCGATATACTGCCTTGTGGCAATACTATTTCTATCGGCACCACGGTTGGAAAAAGAATAAAGGCAGATACAAACTAATAAAAGGGCAACTATTTTTTTCATATAAAGCTAATATAAATCTAAAATAAGGGTTCTGTGGGCTTGTTGTATCATCCAGATTTTTTATCACCACATTTTATGCAAAAAGTAGTGTGGTGGAGTATTCCCCTGCGAGTAAGATACCAGCATCATTTTTGGTCGGAATTAAAACCAACCCTGGAAAAAGTCACTATGACTAAAACCCTGGGTCTATCTGCCGTTGCATAATGCTCCCTGCCCTTTAGTGTTAATTCGGCCAAGAACTGTTTTTTTTCCTTGGTATCGGTGTGCCTGGCCCCACAAAATTTGGGCTTAAGAAATTATATTGCCTCCAGTGCGCTTTTAATATCCTGCAAGATATCTTCCCTGTGTTCAAGTCCGGCGGAGATGCGGATAAGCCCGGGAGTGATACCAACTGTTTGCCGTTCTTCTTCAGTAAGTTTTGCATGTGTTGTGCTGGCAGGGTGTGATGCAATGCTTCTCGTATCCCCAAGGTTAGCGGTCAATGATAACATGCGTAAGTTATCGAGAAATTTTCTACCGGCAGCTATGCCCCCTTTTAATTCAAAGCAGACAATGCCTCCGCCATCTCGCATTTGTTTTTTCGCTATGGCATGTTGTGGGTGAGAGGAAAGGAAAGGATACTTTACCCAGTTGATTTTTTCATGATCTTCCAATACCTGGGCCAGGTAAAGTGCATTGGAAGCATGACGTTCCATGCGAACGTCTAACGTCTCGATGCTCTTACTTAGCAGCCATGCATTAAAAGGGGAGAGGGAAGGGCCGGTGCTCCGGCAGAATAGAAAAATGTCTTTGATCAGTTCTTTTTTACCTACCACCACACCTCCTAAAACCCTGCCCTGCCCATCCAGCCATTTGGTAGCTGAATGTACCACGAGGTCAGCGCCGTAAGCAATGGGTTGCTGTGCAACTGGTGTGGCAAAGCAGTTGTCGACATTTAAAATAATACCATACTTTTTTGCCAACGCAGCTATGGCTTCTATGTCAATTATATCGAGCCCCGGATTGGTAGGTGTTTCAATATAAATCATCTTTGTGTTTGGTCGGATCAAAGCTTCCCATTCGTCTGGCTTATTAACATGCAGGTAGCTGTATTCTATACCGTATTTCGGTAAGTATTTAGTAATGACTGTATGAGTACTTCCAAAAATAGCACTGCACGATAAGATGTGATCTCCCTGCTTCAACAGGGCCATAAACGAAGCGAAAACAGCACTCATGCCCGATGCCGTGGCGAAGCCTGCTTCGGCGCCTTCTAAAATGCAAAGCCGGTCAACCAACTCCTGTACGTTGGGGTTACTGAAACGGCTGTAAATATTATCGTCCGACTCGTCGGCAAATGCAGCCCGCATCTCTTCTGCATTGTCGAAACAAAAACTACTGGTAAGAAACAGCGGCGCTGAATGTTCCATTTCAGCAGTTCGGTCTATTTGCCTGCGGATGGCTTGAGTTATGGGATGTTGGCTCATGTTAAAAGTTTATGGATTTAACCATGCTGAAAGATGGTAGGTTATGGCTTCGGTCTCCACCAAAAAGCCATCGTGGCCGTATATAGAGTTTATGGCGATAAATGTAGCATCAGGGATGCTATCTGCAATAAATTGCTGTTCCGGCAACGGGCATAAAATATCGGATGTAATACCAATGATTAACGTTCTGGCTCTAATAGTATTTAAGACAGCTGCAAGGTTCATTCTGCCTCTTGCAAGATTATGTGTATCCATAGCTTTGGTCAGTACCCAATAACTATGTGCAGAAAAACGGTCGGCCAGTTTTTCTCCCTGGTATTTTATGTAAGACGAAGCTTTGAAATCGTCCATTTTATCCGGCTCATTCTCTGATTGCATTTTTACAAGCGTTTCGTAACTCCTGTAAGTTATCATTCCAATTGCCCTTGCTATTTTCAAACCTTCCTTTCCACTGCTCGCCTGTTCTGCTTTCCAACTGTTGTCTAGTTCAATAGCCATGCGCTGCGCTGTATGTATGGCAATGCCCCAGGCACTTTCTTTAGCCGAAGTAGTCAATAAAAAAATATGTTTGATCAACTGCGGTTGCATCACGCACCACTCCAGGGCCTGGTAGCCACCCATGCTTCCGCCAACCAGTAAATGTATTTTCCTGATGCCCAGCTCCTCGCGAAGCAGTTCGTGAACAGTCACTATATCCCTGATGGTAATGGTGGGAAAGGAACGGTAAAAAGGCTGGCCGGTTACGGGGTTAATATTTGCCGGCCCCGTTGTACCGTAGCAGGAACCTAAAACGTTGTCGCAAACAATAAAGTAATTCCGGGCGTCAAATGCCAGTCCTTCGCCCACTAAATTTTTCCACCAGTCCTGTGCTGCTGAATTTGCGGTAAGGGCGTGACAGATCCAAATAACGTTATCGCGCCTTTCATTCAACGTGCCCCAGGTGTGATAGGCTATTTCTATTTCAGCTATTTCTTCGCCGCTTTCTAAAAGCAATGGGTTTTTGTGATAATAAACCTGCATGTAACATGGTGACTTTGGAAGCGGTAAAGTTATTCGTAAATGCCGTTCTCTTTTTGTGGTAATGCTTCGTGACGGAATCAGCAGCTACTATTTATACACTTAATAAACGGAAAAGATTTGGAAAATATTCAAAAACAGTTTTGGCTCCTTTTGCTGCATCTCTTATTTTTGCCCTCCTCAAAAGGCTGCGTAGCTCAATTGAATAGAGCATCTGACTACGGATCAGAAGGTTTCAGGTTTGAATCCTGACGCGGTCACT
>DASQMG010000190.1:0-3064 GCA_035645595.1 Flavisolibacter sp.
ACAGAAAAAATTGGAAAGAAATTTTGCAGCGGCCTTATGCTGACAACACCGCCGTATATAATGTGGTGCAGGAAATTTTGAGTGAGGTAAAAGCAGGTGGTGATGATGCTATCCGAAAGCTGACAATGAAGTTTGATAAAACAAGCCTGGAAAACTTTGAAGCAACTGAGGAAGAAACAGGAAATGCAGCCAATGAAGTAAGTGAGCATTTAAAAATGGCTATCCGGCAGGCAAAGAAAAATATCGAGACCTTTCATCAGGAGCAGGTTGGCCGGGTTGAAATAGTTGAAACAATGCCGGGTATTCAATGCTGGAGAAAAAGTGCAGGCATTGAAAAAGTTGGGCTATACATTCCCGGTGGTACAGCACCGCTTTTTTCAAGTGTTTTAATGTTGGCTGTCCCGGCAAGAATTGCTGGCTGCAGAGAGGTTGTTTTGTGTACGCCCAGTAATAAAGAAGGCAAGGTTCATCCGGCAATCTTGTATACGGCGCAGCTATGCGGAATAACCAAAATATACAAAGTGGGGGGTGCCCAGGCTATTGCCGCTATGGCCTACGGCACAGAAACCATCCCGGCTGTGTATAAAATTTTTGGTCCGGGAAATCAATATGTTACTGCCGCTAAGCAATTAGTGTAAATGCAAGGTATTGCTATTGATATGCCGGCGGGCCCCAGTGAAGTTTGTGTACTGGCTGATGCCACTGCCAGGCCAAAATTTGTTGCTGCTGATTTGCTGTCTCAGGCAGAACATGGCATCGATAGCCAGGTAGTACTGGTGAGTACCAGCACCAGGCTGGTAGATGAAGTTCAGGTTGAACTGGAAAGGCAACTAAGCCGTTTAAGTAGAAGAAAGATAGCAACGGAGGCGCTAAAGAATAGTAAAGCTATTGTTGTAGGAAGTATGAATGAAGCAGTAGATGTGGTTAACGCATATGCTGCAGAACATCTGATTATCAGTTGTGCAAATGCTGATAGCATTTCGCAAAAAATAACCAACGCCGGTTCGGTTTTCCTTGGGGCCTATTCGCCCGAAAGTGTTGGTGATTATGCAAGTGGTACCAACCATACATTACCTACCAATGGGTATGCTAGGGCTTATAGCGGCGTTAGTTTGGATAGCTTCGTTAAGAAGATCACCTATCAAAAAGTATCCGAAGAAGGACTCAGGAATATTGCTGGTACGGTAATTCAAATGGCGGAGGCGGAGGGCCTGGACGCTCATGCCAACGCAGTGAGGGTTCGGCTAAGTGCTGAATAGAATTACGGTAGTATCACCTGCGCGCCGGCAGGGAGTGCTCTGCAAGAGAAGGTAAAAACTAGTAATACAGCTAAGTACATAAAAATGAATTTTGATTTAAATAGATTGGTAAGGGACAACATCAGGAATTTAAAACCCTACTCCTCCGCCCGGAGTGAGTTTAGCGGGACTGCTGAAATTTACCTTGATGCCAATGAAAATAGCTTTGGCTCGCCACTCCTGAAATGGTACAACCGTTATCCCGATCCGCTGCAATGGGAGGTGAAAAAAAAGATAGCAGCCATAAAAAATATTGCAGTAGAAAACATGTTGCTGGGTAATGGCAGCGACGAATGTATAGACCTTCTGATACGTGCTTTTTGCAATCCTAAAGAAGATAACATTATTATTTGTCCGCCCACCTATGGTATGTACGAAGTGTATGCACATATTAATGATGTGCCTGTAAAGGAAGTGCCGCTTACTACTGCCTATCAATTGAACCTGGAAGGTGTGGAAGAAAGCATTGATGCTAAAACAAAGGTCATTTTTCTCTGTTCACCCAACAATCCAACCGGCAATAGTTTGGACAGGGAAGACATTGAAATGATCCTGAATAATTTTGATGGCATTGTGGTGATTGATGAAGCGTATATCAACTTTAGCAGGCAGCGAACTTTCGCAACAGAGTTAAATGATTACCCGAATCTTATTGTGATGCAAACCTTATCGAAAGCGTGGGGTTTAGCAGCACTGCGGTTGGGGATGATCTTTGCATCGAAAGAGATTATTAATGTTCTCAATACTATAAAGCCTCCATACAACATCAGCCAGCCGGCGCAAGAGTTAGCACTGAAAGCTTTGAACAACCTGGAAGATGTAAATGCTATGATCCGGGAAATAGTGAAGGAAAGAGAGGTGTTGGTAAAAGAACTATCTGCTTTGTCAATCGTGCAAAAGGTTTTGCCGACCGATGCCAATTTTGTATTAGTGCGGATGGAAGGTGCAACAGCAATATATAATTTTTTAAAGGAGCAAGGAATTATTGTACGTAACAGGAGCAACGTTTTGTTGTGTGAAGAGAGCTTACGAATTACGGTAGGTACGCCGCAGCAGAATGAGCAGTTACTGGTGGCCTTACGAAAGTTTAAATAAACCCAAGACATATGATCAATCTACATAGCCCTGTTTCAACCGTTGCAGGCAAAAAAATTTTATTTATAGACCGTGACGGAACCATGATAAATGAGTTTCCACCCCTTTATCAAATAGATACTTTAGAGAAAGTAACCTTCTACCCGGGTGCGCTTAAATACCTGGGTAAAATTTATGAAGAACTGGATTACGAATTTGTGTTGGTATCAAACCAGGATGGTTTAGGTACGCCGAAATTTACGGAAGAACAATTTTGGCCGGCACATAATTTAGTGATGAACACCTTTGCCGGTGAAGGAATTAATTTTAAAGAAGAACTGGTTGATCGTACCATGCCGCAGGACGGAAAGGATACCCGAAAACCGGGCACCGGAATGTTCGGTTCTTACATCAGCAATGCAGCATACGACATTCCCAACTCCTATGTAATTGGTGATAGAATCACCGATGTTCAATTAGCAAAGAACCTGCATTGCAAAGCTATCTGGCTAAATAATAATCCTGACTTAGGTGGTGCTGAAGTGAAAGATTCTGTTGAAGAATTAAGGAAAGTTGTAGCCCTGGAAACTACCGACTGGAAAGCTATTTATGAATTTCTAAAAACCGGGACAAGGGTTGTAAAGCATACCCGAAAAACTTCTGAAACGGAAATTAATATTGAGATTAACCTG
>DASQMG010000191.1:0-4234 GCA_035645595.1 Flavisolibacter sp.
ATGCTGGTAAGTAAAAGTTGTGTACGCGTTGCCGATATAAATGGAGATGGACACCCTGATCTTTTTATCGGAGGAAGAGTGATTCCCGGCCGCTACCCCGAAACACCTGAAAGCTATCTGTTGCTTAATGATGGAAAAGGACGTTTTATTAATGCAACAGCTACTCTTGCACCCGGATTGCAAAAGGCAGGTATGGTAAGTGATGCTGCCTGGATGGATTTAAACGGAGACAAAAAAGAAGACCTGATTGTTGTTGGCGAATGGATGCCTGTTACTGTTTTTATTAACGAAAATGGTAAATTAGTGAATAAGACTAAAAACTATTTTGATAAAGAATACACCGGCTGGTGGAATAAAATTAGCGTAAGTGATTTTAACGGAGATGGAAAAGGAGACTTGCTCATTGGCAATGAAGGGCTCAACACCCAATGCAAAGTATCCGGCAAAGAACCAGCTGATTTATATTTTAAAGATTTTGATGATAATGGCTCTGTGGATCCGATACTTTGTTTTTACATGCAGGGCAAAAGTTATCCCTATGTGTTCCGGGATGAATTGCTGGACCAAATGAGTGTAATGCGTACCCGATTTGAAGATTATAAAAGCCATGCCGATGCTACACTTACTACCATTTTTACTCCAGAAGAATTGAAAGATGCCGGGCACCTGCAAGCGACCTGGTTAAAAACAGCCTTGTTTCAAATGGGCGCCGATGGTAAATTTCATGAAAAAGCATTACCTGTTCAGGCACAACAAGCACCTGTTTTTACGATAACTTCTTTTGATTATAATAAGGATGGAAAAGGAGACGTGTTACTGTGCGGTAACATCAATCAGGCAAGGCTGCGCTTTGGAAAAAGCGATGCAAATTATGGTGTCCTTCTGCAAGGGACCGGCGGAGGAAGTTTTACCTATGTGCCTCAAAGCGAAAGTGGTTTTCAATTATGGGGCGATGTACGAAGTGGTTTGACCATCAACAACACGCTTCTGTTCGGAATCAATCAGCAGGGCATAAAAGCCTATAAATTAAAATAGCTATGAACAAAAGTTTGACTGCTATTTTGATATTCATTACAACTTGGGGTTGCCGCCAACAGGCTCAGAAAGGCGCATCCTTCAGTAGTGATGCCATTCGTAAGGTAGTCACCAAGATGACAGAGATTATGGTGCACGATGTAACTAACCCGCCCCTGGCATCCCGCTTCTTTTCGTATGCCTGTCTTGCCGGGTACGAAGTGATCGCTCAGAATGATACTTCCTGTCGAAGTCTGCATCTCGTCTTAAACAACTATCCCCAAATTAAAAAGCCCGATTCGGTACAAGGTTACTCCTATCAATTGGCAGCTTTATTAGCCATAATGGAAACAGCAAAAAAAATGCAGCCATCGGGTAAGTTGTTTGAAGCATTTGAAAAAAATTTTTTAGACTCCTGTAAGAAGAGTGGGTTTTCAGAAGAAGAAATTACGGCATCAAAACGCTATGCACTAAATATAAGCAGCCAAATTCTTTTGTATGCTAAAGCAGATGGCTACAACCGAATCAGTAATTACGCCCGGTATACGCCTTTGAGAGACGAAGGTTTTTGGTACCCTACGCCACCGGCTTATATAGCAGCAATCGAGCCTTACTTTAAAACAATCCGTCCGTTTACATTAGACTCCTGCACACAGTTTAAACCACCGCCACCTGCTCCTTTTTCGGAAGACAAAGCATCAGTTTTTTATAAGCTGATGCTTCGGAATTACAAAGAACCACTGACTGAAGAACATCGGCTGATAGCTGCCTATTGGGATTGCAACCCCTTTGCGGTGGAGGACAAAGGCCACCTTTTGGTAGGATTAAAAAAAATATCGCCGGGTGCTCATTGGCTGGGTATCACCGGTGCTGCCTGCACAAAAGGGGGTAAGAATTTTTCTGAAGCAATGCAGATTTATGCAACAGTTGCAATCGGATTGATGGACGGCTTTATTTGTTGCTGGGATGAAAAATACAGAAGCAACCGGATACGTCCTGAGACAGCCATCCGGAAGTGTATTGATCCTGACTGGACGCCCCTGTTGCAAACGCCTCCGTTCCCAGAGTATTTGAGTGGGCACTCTACTATCTCGTCTGGTTCTGCAACTATTTTAACCCATTTCTTCGGTGACAATTTTCACTTTACTGATTCTACAGAAATGCCTTATGGATTAGCGCCGCGAAGCTTTACCTCTTTTCATCAAGCTGCCAAAGAAGCTGCAATCAGCAGGTTTTATGGCGGCATCCATTTTATTGATGCGATTGACAATGGCTTTAACCAAGGAGAAAAGGTAGGTGAATGGGTGCTTAAAAAAGCGGGAAGTACTATACCGAGAAAGGATTTAGTACGCAAAAACAACTGAGGAAAGCGCAAACCATTTTCTATTCTTTTAACGTGAGTTCGGGTTAGGCAAGGAGCTTAAGTTGGTATATTTTATTTCAATTTGGATATTGAGCGAAGGCTCAATAAAACTCATTGCCTATAGAGTATTTAATTACAGACAGGTAGCGTCTTCAATTGTAGTGTTTTCTGAAGGAATAATCTATAACTGGGAAATAAATAAGTGTCGAACCGGAAATATCAATCCCCTCTTCAGCTACATCGTAGACCTGGAGCGGCTTATAGCCGAAATAATAGCAGACAACTCTAAAACATTTAAAGTTGTCCGCTAAGGTGGAGGATATCGGGGTCGAACCGACGACCTCTTGCATGCCATGCAAGCGCTCTAGCCAACTGAGCTAATCCCCCAAAAGAACGGGGGCAAAAATAAGTGTTCAGTTAATACAGATGGTATAAAAATTTATATGCTTTTATAAAACATACAATATGCAAAAAGGAGGAAAGGAAAAACCGTTACGTAAACCGCAGGAACAAGAGATGCCGGGCATCGAGGAAAAAATGGACCCTAAACCTGTAGCCGACAGACCTGAACCTCAGAATAAGTTAGAAGGCAAAGTAGCCCTGATAACCGGGGGCGATAGTGGTATAGGAAGAGCGGTAGCCATCTTATTCGCCAAAGCTGGTGCCGATGTAGCCATTGCCTACCTAAATGAAACTGAAGATGGGCAAGAGGTAAAGCGAATTATAGAACAGGAATATGGCCGCAAGTGTGTCTTGTTTGAAGGCAACCTTCGGAAAGAAGAGTTTTGCGAAAAGATCGTAAATGACACCGTGACAAAATTAGGAAAGCTGGATATATTGGTAAATAATGCTGCTACACAAACCGAGAAACAATCGCTCACAGAAATTACCACCGATCAGCTCTACGAAACCTTTGAAACCAATATTTTCTCAATGTTTTGGGTAACGAAATACGCATTGCAACATTTGCAGAAAGGGTCTTGTATTATAAACACCACTTCTGTAACTGCATACCGGGGCAGCCCATCATTAATAGATTATGCTTCAACCAAAGGAGCGATTCTTACATTCACCAGGAGCTTGTCGGGTAGCTTAATAGAAAAAGGAATAAGGGTAAACGCAGTAGCGCCTGGCCCCATCTGGACCCCTCTGATTGTTGGTTCGTTTGATAAGGAAAAGGTTTCCACTTTTGGTTCTGATGTACCAATGAAGCGGGCAGGCGAGCCTGTGGAAGTAGCACCGAGTTATTTATTTTTAGCCAGCCAGGATGCCTCCTATATTACCGGCCAGGTATTACACCCCAATGGTGGCGAAATTGTGAACGGCTAGATAACTAGTACGATGTAAACGTATCATTAAGATATTTAATTACCAGGGCTCTTTACCCAATGCTGCTCTTCTGATCATCCAGGGCGTGGTAAGCACCCACCGGATGGTCGCACCGAGGGTAAAGAGCTTTTTAGCACTTGGCAGATAGCAATTGGCGCCATCACAAAGCTTTCTAACCAAGGCCTTTTAAGCAGCATAATTAATCTTAGCATTGATAAAGGTGATGCTGATGAATGGAGCGTCGCCACAATTGTCCAATAGCGGTACCACAGTTGGCCACCATAAAAATCAGGTCTTCTTTTAAATCTTTCTTAAAAAGCTACCGTTTTTGCTTTAGGCAAATGCGTTCCCTGTCGGCCTACCTTCGTCAAAGCAGAAACTGAACCTCAACCTCTATCTTTGCGGCCTTTAAATAAAGACAGAATGAAATTTGACCGCAATAGCGTTATTGGTTTTATATTATTAGGTGCACTTTTCCTGGGCATGTTCTGGTTCAACAGCAAGGACCAAAACCGCTACCTGGCCGAA
>DASQMG010000192.1:0-6421 GCA_035645595.1 Flavisolibacter sp.
ATCAAAAAATAAACAATGAAACAACTACTACATGTATCTATCTCCAGGATTTTTTTAATTTTTGTTCTTAGTCTTTTTACAATAGCCGTGTGGGCGCAGGAGACTAATGATGCCGGCGAAACAAAATCTTCAACGACTACTACCACAAAAAGTACGGATATTAATATTACTACCGACGCCAACACATGGTACACACAGCCCTGGGTATGGATTGTAGGTGCCGCTGTTTTTATCTTATTGTTAGTCGCTTTGTTGAGTGGGGGTAAAGGAAAAGATACCCGATCTGACCGTGTGATAGTAAAGAAGACCGTAGAACGGGACTCAGGCAATATATAAAATTTTACAGTGGGCGGTTGGCGGTTTGTAATGTAACAGACCTTCGAGGCAATAGCTTTAATAAATAAAACTCAATCAGATTATTTTGATTGAGTTTTATTTTTAGAAACCAACGACAGAATTTAGTGTGAGCAGCATAGGCGTCGCACTCTTGTACAATAAAACAGGTTCAGCCGAAAACAGGTAGCTATACTGTATTCCGCAGGCGTTAGGTTGTCCTCTTCCTCACGGTAGTCTGCCATCATACTACCGATATTGATCGGCATCTATTCTATCTTTATGTTTAGCGTTGCAAACCTTAAACAACAACCATGAAAAAGATTTCTCTGCTCTTTCTACTTAGTTTGCGTTTGACGGCAGCGGTGGCACAAAATGGTTTGGAACCGGTTAAGCTAACTGATATGTTGAAAATAAAAACGGTTGGTAACCTTGTGGCCAGCAACGACGGCACCAAGGCTGCATTCACAGTTACCTCTATCGAACCCGATGAAAAGGCCAAACAGGATTATAGATACCTGATACAGCTTTATGCTGTAGATCTAAATAGTTCCACTACTCCCGTACAACTTACGTATTCAAAAGAGTCGTCCTCTCAACCTGCGTGGAGCCCCGATGGAAAGAAACTTGCTTTTGTACGCAGCGTGGATGGTAAACCGCAAATATTCATCTTGGCAGTAAACGGTGGCGAGGCCTGGCAATTGACAAAATCGCAATATGGCGCTACAGCTCCACGTTGGTCGCCCGATGGGAAAAAGATAGTGTATGCCTCTTCTGTTCAGCAAAAAGATTTCCTGAAAGATTCCATTTTAAATCCTTCCCGATCCTACCCCCTGTGGCCTTCGGAAAAACCGGGAGTAAGTTATGCTGAACTGCAAAAGGCAGCGAAAGCAAAACCTGCTCCCGACGGCAGCGTAGAAGAAATCAGGGCTTATCTCCTGGCAAACGAAGCCGATGGAAAAGCTACGGTTTTGAACAAACTTACCTTCCAGGACGAAAGCGGCATTTCGGGGAACGCAAGCTTCAACCAGTTTCTTGCAATAGATGTTCTTCCCTCGTCAGAGCCCCGGACATTGATAAAAGGTGCTTTTCGTTTTGACAATGTACTTTACACACCCGATGGTAAACAGGTTATTGTAACCGCTGATATTGATTCATTAGAACATCCTGACCGCTCGCAAGAATCTGAAATTTTTATAGCAGATGCCGATGGCAAAAACCTGCGGCTGCTTCTTGGCAAAAAAGGTATGAGCTATAATGGGGCAAGATTGTCGCCCTCCGGCAAATGGTTAGCCTACCAATATGGAAGCATCAGCGGCGATGCTGCTACGTTAGCTATTATGCCCCTTAATGCTTCTGAAAAAGAGGCCATCTCCATTCCCTTTGACAGAACAAAAGGAATGTTTAATTGGAGCGAAGATGAAAAGCAACTCTACTTTACAGCACAAAGTAATGGAGGCACACAGTTATACAGGCTAACAATATCCAATAAAAAAATTGAGCAGCTTTCCTCTTTCGACGCCGGCATTACTTCTTATGCCGTGGCTAAGGATAAAATCATTTTTGCCAAAACAGAGGTTACTAATCCATCTGAGTTATATGTGTCCGATGCAGGTCTTAAAGCACCCACCCGTATAAGTTATTTTAACGATTGGGTAAAAACAAAAGCCCTTTCAATTCCGGTTAAGAAATCGTTCGTCAACGAAAAGGGACTCACGGTAGAATACTGGGTAATGAAACCTAACGGTTATGAAAGCAGTAGGAAATATCCTTTGCTTTTAGAAATTCATGGCGGCCCGGCAGCTATGTGGGGGCCGGGCGAAGCAGGCATGTGGCATGAATTCCAATACTTCTGCGGTAAAGGATATGGAGTGGTATACAGCAATCCACGGGGCTCTGGCGGTTACGGAGAACAGTTCCTAAAAGCCAACGTGGCCGACTGGGGTGCCGGTCCAACGTCGGATGTGTTAACGGCCCTGGATAAAACAGTTGCAGAAGGGTGGGCCGATACCTCGAAACTGTTGGTTACCGGGGGATCGTATGCAGGCTATTTAGTAGCCTGGATTATTGCACATGACCACCGTTTTAAGGCTGCTTGCTCACAACGCGGCGTATATGACCTGGCCACATTTTTTGGCGAAGGCAATGCGTGGCGATTGGTGCCCCGTTATTTTGGGGGCTATCCATGGGAACCAAAAACCAAAGCTTTATTAGAGCGAGAATCGCCCATCAATTATGTGCAGAACATTACTACGCCTTATATTATTTTTCATGGCGATAACGATCGTCGTACCGGGTTTGTGCAAAGCGAAATGATGTACCGTAGCTTAAAAGTCTTAGGTCGGCCGGTAGAATATGTCCGGCACCCCGGAGCAACCCATGAAATTACCCGCAGTGGCGATAACCGCCAGCGTATGGATCAAATGCTGCGGACGTATGAATTTTTTGAAAGGTGGTTGAAGTAAGTCAAACTGTATTATCCTTCCGGCGATTGTATGATTCTGGCACGCCTGACTTTATAGATACCTTTCATCCAGTTTGCGGCACATAAATCCCGAACGTTGATTTCTTCCCCAGTGCCTTTAGTAGCCATAAAGAAATAATGGGATAAAAACCATCAACAATACTCATGGTAATAATGTAAGCATATTTGCTGTTAATACCAAAGTAGCTTTCTAAATCCCAGGTGCCGAGAAGCATGTTCTCTGCCATCTTAACGATAAAACTGGTAAAGGCAAAAAGAAGGAATTGTTCCCACATTGGTCGCTCATGGATGCAGTAATACAACCATCCTAAACAAATTCCCACCCATAAAAAGGAATGAATAAAATTATTAGCCCAGGGTAAAAAACTCATAACGCCAAGGCGGTAAAAAAGATAATTGCCGGTAAACATTAGGAAGGCCCATAAGCCTACTAAAAAAAAGTAGTTCGCCTTGTAGTTGAGCTCCAGTTTTGGCTTAGGATAACGTATCAACAGGTACATCAGTCCATAAATGAGGAGCACGAGCGCATAATCAAGCCAATTATTATCTGCCCCAATAATATTGTTCATACAACTGTTTTAATGGTTAGGTCAATTGGTTGTTATACTTTATTCATCTCAGTTTTTACCAGGGTCAGCTTTCCCGTACCGGCATTGTCAGCTACAAACGGAACAGCGTAATCTGCAAGTGCCATCACTGTAATTTGCGGATTTACGCCAACGCTTGTCGGAAATACAGAAGCATCAGAAATAAAAAGATTGTCATAACCATATACCCGAAGTTGCTCGTCTACCACACCCATCTTTTTATTGCGGCTTAGGATGTTTCCTCCTTGCGGATGGCCGGTCCCCAGGGTAATATCGCTGCTATCTTTTACATCATGCTTCAGGCGTTTTAAGGCTTTTTCATCGGCATATTCATGATATGTAAAAGTATTGGGCATCACACATTCCGCTCCGGCTTTTAAATAAATTAATCCCGCCAGTTCAACACCATCCAGTACGGTCTCAAAATCTCTTTTAGTGGGCTTATAACGAATATCTCTTTTTGTTAATCCTCCCACCCTCACTTCTGCGTTGCTTTCACTACCCACCAGCACACCTGTGCAGGCCATGCGGTTGTAGCGTTGCATGTTTTTATAGTGTTCATCCCACCAGCCCGGCATTACGGTGCTTTGAAACATAGGTGGATTAAACCATGTTTCCATAATGTAACCACGGTTTGGATTTAGTTGTAAGTAATGGGAGATCTGTAAGCCCCTGTAAGAATTAATCTCGTGAGGGAAAACAGCGGAGACAGGTGATCCCACATTAAATGAAATATGCTTGCCGGCACGGCCCTGCGCAATACCCGACCGCTGCAAAAGCAGGCTCGAAGAAATAGCTCCCGCAGCTACGACGAATGTCTTGCCCCTGACTTCGACCTTCTTCCCGTTTCTAAACCGCCCAATCAACGAAGTGATTTTTTTACCCTTTGATTTTAACTGCTGCACCTCGCAGCCAGCAATTATCTGGAAGTCATTGTGCTTGCCTTGTAGTTTCAGGCTTTCCTGAATCCGGGGTAAAATATTATTTAACATCGAAAGCTTCTTACCAAACCGGCAACCCATATTACAGTAGCCGCACCCTACGCAATTACAAATGTTGGCAGCAACAGAATCTACTTCGTACGAATTTTTATCAAGTTGCAACGCTGCAATACCCTGCTTAAATTTTTCACCACCTGGGTTCATGTACTCTTCCTTCGACATTGTATTTGGCGTTCCATCAATTCTGCGAACACCGATCATTTTATTTACTCTTTTATTGCACTCTACATAACGCTCCAGGTCTAACCCCGCATCAATTCCGTTCCGGTCGTTCCAGCGGTCTAAAACAGATAAAGGTGTATCAAAACACACCGCATTATTTACTACACTGGAGCCACCCACAGCACTGCCCTGTATCACCTGGAAACGGAAATCGGCCGCTTGCTGCAATGCTCCGTCAGCATATAGTTTTGAAACCATCTCAATTTCGTCTTCCGTAAACTGTGATGGGTCCGTATGTTCGCCTCGTTCTATCATCATAACCCGCTGCCCTTTTTCTACCAGGCCTTTTGCCATAATAGAGGCGCCCGGGCCAGAACCTATTATAACAACGCCATCCCAGTCGATTACATCGCCTTCCACATCTCTCGCAGAAAGAACATCTAATGGTTTCACCTGGCCGTACGGTAGGTCAAGCAAGCGTTTTGTACTGTCTTCCCGTTTTGAGAATGGAACATAGCCAACGGATTCATGAACGCGGCTATCGTTGTAATAACCCATGTAGCATAACTGTTTACCTATACGTATCATGGCTTGCACTAAAGTTCTTATGGCTTCGGGTGCCAGCCGCAGCGACACATTCTGGTAAAAATGCCTTTCCAAAAAAGCTTTGCGGTCATCGGGCCGCATGTAGGATGTCATTGGTTTTAAAAACACGATGGGATAGAGTTCTATAGCTACCAGTGCTATCTTCATTACCCATTTTGTTTTAGCGGTAAAAGAACTGAGGTAGCGGTCAACATTCAACGCCACTTCCTGCGGGGTTATCATTCTTTTATCGCTCGTTATTACTACTTCTGCCAAAGCCTCTAGTGCCCTGAATTGCATGGGCGAGAAATATTGTAAGCCATATCTTGCTTTTTGCGCTTTTTGATATAGCACAATAAGGATAACATTTAATATGGCATCGAATATAGAGGAGAAGATGAGGAGGGTGCTTATTTTCACTTCTGTGCCCCCCGCAAGTATGACATAGTTATTACTGGCGAAAAGTATAAGCACAATGCCTGATAAAACGGCAAAAGCCATCACTACCATCACCGCTTCCACGGCAATCAAATACCGCCGTACATCACCGGCAGCAACAAAACAAAGTGCTGCAAACAAGCCCATTTTTATAGTGGAGTTATTGGCAAAAGCCGGATCGCTGACAAAAGCAAAAGGTTTTAAAAAGGGAGGCATCAAACCCAAAGCAGGCAGCAGGTAAAGGAACACCCCGCCCAGGTAAATAAAAAACAAAAGACGCAGATAGGATTTTAGATTGATCTCCTGCAGTGTTAATGTGTTGCTGGTGTTGGCTGACATACGATTTAATTAAGCAGAGTTAAAGAATGGTTTTCACCGATAGGGCACATTATCACAGGTAAGTACATATTAAATATAGAATATATTTCTTTAAATAGAAAGGGCACAGGCTCCCTATTAGTCGCATAATTTTACAGCAAGGTAACAGCGGCGCGTCCGTACGGCCAGGTGACGTAAATCATATTTATCTCCATTACTCCAGTGCATCTTTGTGCCTTATAAAATACAATAGCAGCCGGTATGAAGGATGATATTCAGAATAGAGGGGACATTGAAATTTTCGTAAATAGCTTTTATAAAAAGGTAGCTGTTGATGAACTGCTGTCCCCGGTATTTAATGCCAAAATCCTAAAGGAAGAATGGCCCTCTCACTTAGACCGGATGTATGCATTTTGGAATGCCATATTATTTGCTGAAAGAGGCTTTGAAGGTAACCCGATGCAGAAGCACATGAGCTTGCCTATTGAGGAAAAACATTTCACACGATGGCT
>DASQMG010000193.1:0-2915 GCA_035645595.1 Flavisolibacter sp.
ATTATCTCGAAAAACAAGTTTGGCGACAGAACATTTTTTGCCGACAACTGGCCGAACCGTGCCCACCATTGGATACCCTGCATTGATAAGCCGGATGATAAAGCTTCATTTGAATTTGAGATTTCCGCGCCTTCCTATTATGGGGTTGTTTCTAACGGAATCAAAATAGAGGAAAGGATGGTACCCGGTGGTGATAAAGCCACAATCTGGAAAGAAGAAACACCACAGCCAACAAAAGTTATGGTAATCGGTGTAGCTAAATTTGCTACTAAAACTTTTGATGATAGTCCAAAAGATATTCCTATCAGCGCATGGGTATATCCGCAAGACAGTACAAAAGGTTTTTATGATTATGCACTGGCACCAGAGATTGTAAAATTTTTCTCCAGTTACATCGCACCATATCCTTATAAAAAACTCGCCAACGTACAATCAAAAACCATTTTTGGCGGGATGGAAAATGCTTCTGCCATATTTTATGCAGAGAGCTCTGTTACCGGTGACAGAAGCTCGGAGGATTTGATGGCGCATGAAATTGCGCACCAGTGGTTTGGCGACATGGCCTCTGAAAAATCTTTTGCGCATCTATGGTTAAGCGAAGGGTTTGCTACCTACTTCACCCATCTTTACTTAGAAAAGAAATATGGAAAAGAAGCAATGATAAAGCGATTAAAAAAAGACCGCGATGAGGTCATTGCTTTTTCTAAAACATCAACACATGCCGTTGTTGATTCAACAAAAGACTTAATGTCGCTACTTAATGCAAACAGCTATCAAAAAGGTGGCTGGATATTGCACATGTTGCGGGCTGAAGTCGGTGATACAATGTTTCAAAAAATTATCCAGGCTTATTACAACCAGTACAAAGGCAGCAATGCCGATACAAGAGATTTTGAAGGAGTTGCAGAAAAGGTTTCGGGAAAAGAGTTGACGTGGTTTTTTGATCAGTGGCTGTACCGGCCGGGCATACCAGGTTTAAACCTCTCATGGATATATAAAAATGGAAACGTTGAAGTGCTTAACCCCGGAAATCATAAGGAATCCGAATTTAATCTACCTACAGATCTTTTGTTTGTTTATAGAAATGGAAAATCAGAAAAACACGTTCTTCAGCTAGAATCCCGTGGTCACGCATTGGTAAAAATTCCTTCAAAAGAAAAACCGCTGAAAATTATTTTAGACCCTGAGGCCAGGCTATTATTTGAAGGGAGAATTTCAGAAATAAAATAAACCAGCCGCTGAAATTTCAGCGGCTGGTTTATATCTTATCAATCCGGTTCATTATACAACTCCCAGTTCAGACCAGCATCGTCACCGGGTTCTCCAAATATTTTTTAAACGTTTGAAGGAAGCCTGCACCTACGGCACCATCCACACTTCTATGGTCGCAGCTTAACGTAATCTTCATCACGTTGCTTACACCAAACCCTTCTCCTTTCTTAACTACAATTTCCCTGATTCTTCCTACCGCCATAATCGCACTATCGGGAGGATTAATTATGGCCGTAAATTCCTCTATATCCATCATACCCAAATTGGAGATGGTAAAGGTGTTTCCTGTGAATTCGGCTGGTTGGAGTTTTTTATTACGTGCCTTGCCTGCTAATTCTTTTGTTTCAGCGGCAATCTGGCTCAGTGTTTTTTGATCGGCAAACTTTATTACCGGTACAATCAACCCGTCTTCAATGGCCACAGCTACACCAATATTAATGTGCTGGTATTGCCTTATAAAATCGCCCATCCACGAACTGTTAACCGCCGGGTGCTTGCGTAAAGCCATTGCCGTGGCTTTTACAATCATATCATTGAAAGAAATCTTCACATCACTCACCTCGTTCATTTGTGCACGGGCCGTCATCGCATTGTCCATGTTGATCTCCATGGTAAGATAAAAATGCGGTGCGCCGAATTTACTTTCACTTAAACGCTTGGCAATTACCTTACGCATTTGCGAAACGGGGGTATCAGTATGGCCTTCTTCCCCGTTAACAACGGATTGGACAGTTGGCTGACTCACTGGCTGTACAACTGCCGGTTGCCCGTTGTTTGTCGCCGGTTGTTGTTGCGGCTTGAAATTATCAATATCTGTTTTTGTAATGCGTCCATTATCTCCGGTACCCTGAACTTTTGCAATATCGATGCCTTTTTCCTGCGCTAGTTTTTTGGCCAGCGGAGAAGCTTTAATGCGGCCGTCGGATCCGGTTTGGGGTTGGGAGTTGGGAGTTGCGGGTGGTGGGGCCGATTCGGTTGCTCCATTCCCTTCTGCGCTTTTCGGTTCATTGTTCGTCTGGTCGGTATTTTGTCCCCCGCCTTTTGATGCGGCCAAAATAGCATTTATATCAATCTTTCCTTCTTCACCAATAATGCAGAGTAATTCATTTACCGCAATTTTTTCACCCGGCTGTGCTCCCTGGTAAAGGAGCTTTCCATTTTTATAGCTTTCCAATTCCATGGTGGCTTTATCGGTTTCAATATCAGCCAGCACATCACCCTTCTTTACGTCATCGCCTACTTTCTTATGCCACCCCGCAATCACACCCTCCGTCATCGTATCACTTAAGCGTGGCATCAGCACCACTTCTTCCATTTTCGATAAATCAAGTCCAGCCTGCGGTTTGGTAGTTGGGGTTTGTGTTTGAGAAGGCTGTGGCTGTTGGCCATTGGTAATAGGTTGCTGAGGCGCTACGTCCTGGGCCTTCGGTTCTGTAGCGGGGGCCGGCCTTCCAGAAAGCTGCTGCGATACATCCTCACCGGGCGAACCTACTATAGCCAGTAGATCATCCACCATAATCTTTGCACCTTTATCACCACCAATATGCAATAAAGTACCGTCTTTATAACTCTCCAGTTCCATTGTTGCTTTATCGGTCTCTATTTCAGCAAGCAGGTCTCCTTTTTTTACGGGATCGCCCACT
>DASQMG010000194.1:0-3492 GCA_035645595.1 Flavisolibacter sp.
CAGCGAAAAGGCCGCCGTTTATAAAAGCCGCTATGAGTACTCCGTCGAAAAGGATAAAGAAAAATGCCTCGGTTCTTATGTGTTTTTATGGGGCCACAAGCAGGAACGTACACCAACATGGTATGGATTGTTTACCGAAAAAGGCGAGGAGTCGGAAGTGATGGATGTGATGCAGTATTTATGGACGGGCAACTGGCCTGTTAATATGGCGCCTCATATTTATTCGTTGCAGATTAATAAAAAGAAAGCCGCAGAAAGTGTGTATTTAAAAGCAGGTAGCAATTACGAAGCACTGGCCGTGGCAACAGATCCGGATAGGGATAAATTAACCTATAGGTGGGAGTTATTGCCAGAACCGGTCAAGCTAAGTGAAGGCGGCGACTTCGAAGAAAGGCCGAAGGCAATCGCTGGTGGTTTTATGAATGATAGAAATAACGGAAAAGTGACGTTGAAAGCACCCACAGGCAAAGGGGCTTATCGCCTCTTTGTTTATATAACAGATGGTAAGAACAATGTAGCAACTGCTAATATTCCCTTTTATGTGAAATGACAAATTGTAAATCAGTATAATTTAAATTTCAGGGTAGTTGTTTTCAGTGTTTATATAGTATAAGCAAGAAGGTTAGCACGCTTTTTTGGATAGGTTAATAAAGTCATCCGGGCAACTTCTTTTTTCAGCCTTGTAAAGATTTAACCGGTACCTGACCGGGCAAAGTAAAAAAGGGGACCCACCCACATTTATGATTATTACACTTGCGGTGGAAACGTATAAAAAATGCACGCCAAATAGTATCTTACCTCTCTAACTTTTTTGGCTAATGTATATAAGGATAATTTTTAGCACTTTCGGGTTGCTGCTTCTTTTTGGAAATGTCGCTTTTTGTAAGCAACCAGATGTAACGATTACGAACTTAAAATGCGAATACTTATCTGACCCTATTGCTATTGAAAGTCAATACCCAACCCTTAGCTGGCAATTGAACTCGTTACAGCGTGGTAAGAGCCAGAAAGCATATCACATAGTAGTGGCTAGCAGTATCTCTTTATTGGGCCAAAATAGGGGTGATTATTGGAACAGCGGTGTAGTTAATTCCTCTAATTCCACGCAGGTCATTTATAGTGGTAAGCCGCTACCTTCAAAAAAGAAAGTGTACTGGAAGGTGGTGGTGTGGGACGAAAAAAATGTTCGGTCCGACTGGAGCCATCCGGCTTCCTGGTCAATGGGTTTATTGAATGCTGCCGATTGGAAAGCAAAATGGATCGGATCCTTTACTGATCCATATCCGGATTCGGCTATAACTTTTCCTGCGCCGTTTTTTCGGAAAGAATTCACTGTCAAAAAAAAGATAAGGCAGGCAATCGTGTATGTAAGCGGGCTTGGTTTTTATGAGTTGTTTTTAAATGGGAAAAAAATAGGGGATCAGGTGCTGGCCCCCGCCGTGACAAATTACGACAAGAGGGCCCTTAAAAATATGCTCTACCCGTTTGATGATCAGTCCACACAACGCATATTTTACAACACATTTGATATCACCGACAGTATTACCCAAAAATTTAATGCCTTAGGAATAATATTAGGGAATGGCTGGTACAACCAACGCGACAGGACGGTGGAGGGCAAAATGTGGTATGATGTTCCGAAACTTATCTTCCAGCTGGAGATTACATATACCGACGGAACATCAGGTATTATCGGCTCTGATAACAGTTGGAAAACAAAGGAAGGCCCGCTACTGAAAAATGGAATTTTCACAGGCGAGAAGTACGATGCCCGGTTCGAACTCGGTGCCTGGAATAAAGTAGCCTATAATGATGCAGGATGGAAGTCATCAATTTTCGCAAGGCCGCCTACCGGTACATTGCATCCGCAAACAGCACCTTCCGACAAAGTAATCAGAACATTAACGCCGGTCTTTGATGGCCGGATAAGAGACTCTGTATATCAGTATCATTTAAGAGAAACGGTAGCAGGTTGGGCAGCTTTGCGGGTTAAAGGCAAGGCAGGAAGTGAAATCAAATTAAGATTCATTAGTGAGGAAGGCGACGATTACGGACAATACGATAGCTATATTTTAAAAGGAAATGGGATAGAAACCTGGGAACCAAGGTTCACGTGGCATGCCTTTAGAAAAATAGAGGTTGTTTCAAAAGATGTGATCCTTGATTCAGTAAGTATCCAGGTGAAAGAGGTACATACTGACGTAGCCTCAAATGGAAATTTTGAATGCTCAAACCCATTTTTGAACAAAATAAATACCGCTTATTTATCAACACAGAAAGCTAATCTACACGGAAGCATAAGTAGTGATTGCCCACACCGGGAGCGACTTGGCTATACCGGTGATGGACAAGTGGCTATGGAAAGCGCCCTGTTGTCTTTCAACATGACTCAGTTCTATCGTAAATGGATAGGTGATATAGGTGATGCCCAAAACAAAAAGACGGGGTTTGTGACACATACTGCCCCATTTGGCGGCGGCGGTGGCGGCCCGGCATGGGGATCGGCCTATGTGATCATGCCATGGTTGTACTTCTCATTTTATAATGACACAGCAACTTTAAAGCTGCATTATTTGGGAATGAAACAGTGGATAGAATACCTTAAAACACGCACTAATGAAAATGGCCTGATAACTAAAGAAGAACCGGGCGGCTGGTGCCTCGGAGATTGGTGCACGCCAACCAAAGTTGACATTCCGGAGCCCCTGGTCAATACTGCTTATTTCTACTACGTCACAGATTTGATGACGAAAGTGGCCGGTATTTTAGGGAAAGACGGGGACCGGTCGGATTTTGCAGGCCTGGCACAACAGATCAAAGTTGCTTTCAATAAAGCCTATTTTAATGCTTCAAGAAATTCCTACTGGGAAGGCCGGCAGGGTGCAGATGTATTTGCCTTAGCATTAGGCCTGGTACCGAAAGAAAGTTACGGTGCCGTTTTAAAGTCTCTGCTGGACCATTTAGCTAAACTTGGTTATCATTTTGATACCGGCATTTTAGCCACACCTCTACTGTTAAAAGTGCTTTCCCAAAATGGCCGCGATGACATTGCTTATAAGATTATGAACCAAAAAGATGCTCCGGGATTTGGGTACCTGTTGGATAGTAAAAACAGCAATTTATGGGAAGAATGGGGCGGGGGCGGCTCACATAGCCATCCTATGTTTGGCAGTGTGGTAGAATGGTTCTATTCCGGCATTGCAGGAATAAAACAAGATTCGGCAAGTGCAGGAATGAAGCACTTTATTATTGAACCGAAACCAGTAGGAGATTTGACTTATTGTAAGTCATCGTATAGTAGCTTATTCGGGTTAGTGCGTTCTGAATGGAGGATTAGCAGGAAGGGTAGCCTGGAAATTATAATAGAAATACCGGTAAACACATCGGCAACTTTTGTTTTACCACGTCATCTATTGAAATTGATGGATGGTGCCGGCAACAACATCACTGTCAAAAAAATCAACGACAAGCATGTAGCAGAATTTGGATCCG
>DASQMG010000195.1:0-5803 GCA_035645595.1 Flavisolibacter sp.
TAATGTGCGGGTACGTTCGCATGAACAGATCACGATACGGATAACGGGGCCTTCTATATCCAGCGTGTCTGCAAGCGGCTCCGGAAATGTCACCATATCCAGCCCGATCGCAGCCGCTGCTCTTGATCTTTCCTTAAGTGGTTCCGGTAATATGGCGTTGCCTATAGTAACGGGTACGCAGCTTGATGCGAAGATAAGTGGGTCTGGAAATATCCGCATAGCAGGTGGAGCGGTAGTAACAGCGCAATATAAAATAAGTGGTAGTGGTGGAATTGAAGCGCAAGCTGTATCGGCTAAGTCGGCCACTGCCTCCACCACGGGCTCCGGTAATATAAAACTATACGCCTCTGAAAATTTGAACGCGACTATTTCAGGAAGTGGCTCTATATTTTACTCAGGCAATCCAATTATCAATACCACCATTTCTGGTTCAGGTCGTGTAATACATTTATGAGTGTAGGCGATTTTATTAAAATACAGGCACTAATGCCGGTCTTCCCACTTTCTGGCAATCTTTGCAGTGCGGGTTGGAAACACGGCTTGTAACATAGCGTTTGTAAAATAGTGGCTGAGTGCTAACTTCAACTTTAGTTTATTAAGCGGCGTCAAAGCAAAAGTAGGGCTGCCGTTTTATAAATACCACAACTTCATAAACGCTTTGGACGCTAGCGGCGAATTGAACCATAACCAATGATGACAGCAGAATCTTTCACAGAAATGGCCCTTTCTTTTCCGGGAACCGAGCAAACGCTTCATTTCGAAAGGGCAGGTTTTAAGGTAAGTGGGAAACGCTTGTTCGCCACTTATTTACAGGAAGACAATACTGCCACTATCTTCCTGACACCTACAGAGCAGGCGGCTTTTTGCCAGATGGACGGCCAAAACATCTATCCTGTTCCTAACAAGTGGGGCCAGAAAGGAGCGACTACTTTTGAACTAAAGCAGGTTGCAAAAGAGGTGGTCATGGAAGCCCTCCTTTCGGCATATAACGAAGTGGTTAAGTCAAAGAAGGTCAGTGAAAAAAGGTAGTAACACAGATTGCCAATTTGTTTATAGTTGGGCGCTGCACCGGAAAACTAGCAAAATGATAAGCCGCTAACAGCACCTTTCCAAAACCATAGCGAAAGAACAACGGTTAAACATTATATTTTTATTCAGCAACAGAATATCTTTCATTTTCCTGATAAAGAGGCTACAATCCTTTCCTTGGAATGAACACTATTCCAAGGCGGGTGAAGACATAAAATTTCATGGTATAACAAGAAGAAATTTTGAAGAAAGCAAAGCATACCAAACATTTCGATTCCAGGAATATGGCTCTTGTGCTTGGAAAGCAAACCTTATAACCTGGTATATTCATGAACGTAGCTACCATGTGCTTATTGATTTGATGCAAACAAATAATAACGCTTAAAGCCTCTGTATACTATTCTATCATGTGGTGTACAATTATAACTGAACATTTCTTAGCAACCGACTTGTGATTTGTCAACACCTTTTAACGCCATGCCGGGCAACAGGTATCCTGGTGCAGGATGACGCACCTGAATTTACCATCATTACAACGACCCCTGACTACCTAACGAATCCTGGGTATACTCAGAATAATGGTTTTTCAAGCCTTCCCGGCCGACCATGCTGACCCAAATCACAATGGAAACAAGGACTTGTTGGCATCATTCCGGCACGATAATAAAAAACCACATTTTATATCGCTCCAACGCTATGACCTGCAGCCCGATGAAGGCTCCTTTACGGAAAAGTATCGGCGGGCAGGCAATCAACCTGTTTTCAGGGCGGATGGTAATTTGGCTTATATCCTCCCTACAGCAGAAGATATAATGCTACAGGTAAAAGCTGAGAAAAGAGAAGCGCAGTGTGGTGATGCTGTGTCTCCGGTAGGCATCTCAAATCCTGTTGGTGGTGAATTATTCCTAAAAACAAAGACGAGCGACTAACTTATTGCTGAGATATGCTTTAAATAGTCTACTTTGTATGTATTCTAAATGTAATACTGTAAAAAAGCACGAAGGGAAACATCAGCAAGAGTAAAGTGCTTTTAAAAAAGCTGGCTGTATTATATTACCGATGAATACTGCCAATAACTACACCATTCTACAAGCGGGGGCATCCGTTATGCACCTACTTTTGTGCGACGATGATTTAGACGATTGCCTTCTTTTTAAAGATGCCTTAGCGGAACTCCAGATCTCCACTCAATTTACCTGCGTCAATAATGGCGAAAAACTGACGACTCTTCTTAGGAACGGTGAATTATTTCCTGATTGTATTTTCCTGGATATGAACATGCCCGGCAAAAATGGCTTGCAATGCCTCTTAGAAATTAGAGCTATGGAAAGCCTTAAAGCAATTCCCATAATTATCCTCTCGACATCATTTCAACCCAATATGATCGCTACGCTCTGCGGATACGGGGCGATGTTGTGCCTAAAAAAACCCAACGGGTTTACTCAACTTAAAGAAGTAATTCATAGTGCTTTATCCCTAGTAGAGCAGGCCCAGGTAATTAATGAGGCAACAATTGTTTCCCAAACATCATAAGAAAAAGTTGTTCTGCAGCAATTTTCAATAATCGGAAACAGGTCAAAGGCAAACAAGAGTTGCCTTTCTCTAACCCTTTCCAGACGATAGGTATTTATAATCTCAACAGTGTGGCAAAATGTTTGTACTCCTATTTGATCCCCTTCAAATTTTCGCTACAGCGTATATGGCGGTTCGGCACACGAACACCGTATAAATTTTTCTTTACTTAAAACTTAATCACTGTGCAAAAGACCGATAAATCAAAAACATCCGGATTCCAGTTTCCTAAATCGCCAACCGGAATTAAAGGACTTGACGATATTACAACAGGAGGTTTACCCAAAGGACGCCCAACCTTGTTGCTGGGTAATACTGGTTGCGGCAAAACCACGCTGGCAATGGAGTTTATTGTAAATGGGATTGTGAAATACAACGAGCCTGCTGTGTTCATGGCGTTTGAAGAAAAGCCGGAAGAACTGATGCTGAATGTAAAATCTTTCGGATTTGATTTAGAGGCCCACCTTACTGGTAATAAAATATACCTGGAATATGTTAATCTTAAACCGACAGCGAAAGAAATTGGGAAGTACGATATCGAAGGATTGTTTGTAAGACTTGGCCAGGCAATAGATAAAGTAAAAGCCAAACGCGTAGTGCTTGATTCACTTGACACTCTTTTTTACGGCCTTGATTATAAAATACTCCGGTCGGAGTTTACACGGCTTTTTTACTGGCTGAAAGCAAAAGGGGTAACGGCGATAATCACTGCCGAAACGGGAGCCGAGTTTTTAACCCGGCAGGGATTGGAAGAATATGTAGCTGACTGCGTGATAATTTTGGATAACCGTGTGGAAAACCAGATGGCAACCCGTCGGCTGCGGGTTGTTAAGTACCGGGGCTCTACGCATGGCAGCAGCGAATATCCTTTTACAATTGAAGAAAAAGGCATCAACGTTTTCCCGATTATAAATGAACCACTTGTACTAAAACTAAGTTCAAAAATTGTTTCTTCAGGTATTAAGGATTTGGACGCACTGCTGGGTAAAAAAGGCTTTTACGTTGGAAGCAGTATTTTGGTTTCGGGCACGGCTGGCACCGGAAAAACCAGTATAGCCACAGCCTTTACCGTGGCCACTTGCAACGCAAAAATGAATTGTCTTTACTGCGCTTTCGAAGAACCACCAGAGCAGGTGATAAGGAATATGAAATCCGTAGGGTACAATTTAGATCCTTACATACAATCAGGCCACCTGCAGTTTTATTCTTCAAGGCCTACTTTACAAAATCTTGAATTGCACTTTATCTATATCAAGAAGCTGGTAGAGGAATATAAACCTTCGGTCATTATTCTTGACCCCGTCACCAATTTAATGACGGAAGGTCCAAACAGCGGTGTACGGCTAATGCTGACAAGGTTTGTCGATTATTTAAAAGCCCAGCAGGTAACAGTATTCTTTACCGCCGCCATTACCGAGAAGTTAATAGAACGAAACCCGAGCGATGAAGGAATATCCTCCATGGTAGATACCTGGATTATGGTAGAGGACGCAGAGTTTGAAGCGGAACGCAAACGGACTTGTACTGTGATGAAATCAAGGGGTATGGATCACTCTAAAATGGTAACTGAATTTACTATTTCAGGGAAAGGAATTTCATTAAGCCCCATCTCTCAGAAAAAGAGTGAGGAACGGCAAAGTAGAAAAGGCTCCAAAAAATAGAATAAGCGGTTAACAGGTAAAAGTTATAGCAGGTGCAAAGAAAGGTGGCAGATAGTTGCTGCCTCTTATTTGAAAAACAAGCTAATTACAATGTCAAAAAAAATACTTAAAGAACATAAAGACAAGGTAGAAGCTGAAGGTACCGGCGGGGAAAAGTATATTCTGAAATTATTTGTAACCGGCATGTTGCCAAACTCTGCCCACGCCATCATTAATATTAAAGCTATTTGTAGCAAGTATTTAAAAGGCCGGCACCAGTTAGAGATTATAGATATTTACCAGCAGCCTTCTTTAGCCTTGACGGAAGATATAATCGCGGTACCGGTACTGATAAAAAAAGCCCCTTTACCTGAAGAAAGGCTGGTTGGTGATTTGTCAGATATAGAAATGGTGTTAACAGCACTTGACCTAATTTAAATACTTCTATCAATAAACCTATGGTGCAAATTACCAATGAACAATCAGCAGAGATTGAAAGGCTACTAATAGAAAATTCGCTGCTCCGACAGCAACTAGCAGCTGCGAAGGCGTCCGTTGAAGCCATTAAAAATGGGGGTATTGATGCTATTGTATTTGCAGGCGAACAGGACCTTAAAATCTACTCAGCCTCTACAGCCGATAAAACATACCGCATTTTAGTGGAGAGGATGAATGAAGGGGCGGTAACGCTTACTAAGGATGGAACTATTTTATACTGCAATTCCTGTTTTGCCAGTATGGTGAACCTGCCTTTAGAAAAAATAGTAGGAATAAATTTTAAAAAATTTATTACAAAAACGTTTCAAAAGCGCATTGAAGCCTTGCTTAATGAGAGTGGAGAGACCTCTTTAAAAGAAGAAATTAACCTACATGCCAGTCGTCGCAAGAAGTTGGCCGTGCTGCTTACAGCAACTACTTTCCTGGTGGACACTATTTTTGTTCTGAGTATTATTCTTACTGATCTTTCTTTCCAGAAAAAAGACCAGGAAGAATTAAAACGCAGGACGAGAGAGGTGAGACAAAAAAATAAGGAACTGTATTTGGAAAGTAAAGAAAAAGAAAAGCGGTCTGCTCAATTGACCAGTGCTAATAAAGAACTGGAGTCTTTCAACTATGTAGCAAGCCACGATTTACAGGAGCCCTTACGTAAAATACAAACCTTTGCCACCCGCATTTTGGAAACAGACTATGAAACGCTTTCAGATACGGGCAAGCACTACTTTCGGCGTATAGAAAAGGCAGCAAGGCGGATGCAAACACTTATTGAAGATCTATTGTCTTTTTCCCAAACAAATGTTTCAGAACAGAAATTTGAAAAATTAGACCTCAATAAAATAATTGACGACATTGCTGAAGAATTGAAAGAAGCCTTCCCGCAAAATCCGGCAGTTATTGTATCAAAGGGTATGTGTGATGTTATCATTATACCCTTTCAATTTCGCCAACTATTACAAAACCTTATTAGCAATGCGCTTAAATTTTCGCTGCCTGGTGTGCCTACGCAAATAATGATAAGCAGTGAAACGAAAGAAGGCAGATCATTCGGGACAGAGGGATTATTG
>DASQMG010000196.1:0-3693 GCA_035645595.1 Flavisolibacter sp.
ATAGTAGATAGAGCCTGTACCGGTTTTGCCCGATGCGTTCATAATTTCTTTTACTGCCAGTTGCATAACCGTACTTTTCGAGTTAGTGAACCGCCACACTTTTATTTGTTTTCCTTTCTCATCAGTGAGGGTGATTGTCCGATCCTTGCCGGCAATGCCGCAGTGGCTAAAGTGAATAAACAATTGGTCGTTGGCGGTGGCTGTGCCAAGTGATAATTGCGGGCTTCCCTTTGGTTCGGTCAGAAACTGTTCTACCATCAATTTATCATTTAGAAAAATCTTGTAGAAATCGCCGCCCGGCTTTTTTGAAAAACCCTGAAAAAGGGCTGCAATTACAATTAGCATGGCCAGTTTACTAAAGCGCTCAATTTTTTGTTTCATAAAAAATGTTTTGTGTTACGAAATAACTTTCACCAAAGGGAAGAAAATACCGGGTGGGGTGCGAAAGTGTTTGACGTACGGGCTCCAATGCTTGATGTTCAGTATTTATAGATATCACTACATATTTTAAAGCAACAAAAAGCCCCCGCATTTGCGGAGGCTCACTTTATTATGAACTATCTGTTACTTATTGATTCATCTTCTTCTTTAAATTCTCATCTATCGCGTCTAGAAATTCTTCGGTGTATAAATAGTCGGTCCCGTGTTCTGCTTTTGCTTTAATAGTAAGGGCCAGGTCTTTTGTCATCTTGCCGCTTTCAACGGTTTCTATACATACCACTTCCAGCGCATTACAAAAGTCAATTAATTCCTGGTTGTTATCCAGCTTGCCGCGGAACGCTAAACCTCTTGTCCACGCAAAGATGGAAGCGATAGGGTTGGTAGACGTAGGCCTTCCTTTCTGGTGCTCCCGGTAGTGACGGGTAACGGTTCCGTGGGCGGCTTCTGCTTCCATCGTATTACCGTCGGGTGTAACTAAAACAGAAGTCATTAAACCTAAAGAGCCAAAGCCCTGTGCTACTGAATCGCTTTGCACATCGCCATCATAATTTTTGCAGGCCCATACAAAGCCACCATTCCATTTCATAGCACTCGCTACCATGTCGTCGATCAAACGGTGCTCGTAAGTAATCCCGGCGTCTTTGTATTTCTGTGTGAACTCTGCGTCAAACACTTCCTGGAAAATGTCTTTAAAACGGCCATCGTATTTTTTAAGAATAGTGTTTTTGGTGCTTAGGTATAACGGCCAGCCTTTTTGCAGCGCCATATTCATGCAACTGCGGGCAAAACCCCGGATGCTTTCATCGGTATTATACATGGCAAGTGCCACGCCGCCTTCGCCGCTGTAGTTGTAAACCTCATGCTCCTGCTTGGTGCCGTCTTCGCCCTGGAAGGTAATTGTCAGTTTTCCTTTTCCTTTCACTACAAAATCGGTAGCACGGTACTGGTCGCCAAAGGCATGACGGCCTACAACGATTGGCTTGTCCCAGGTAGTTACTAAACGGGGAACATTTTTAATAACAATAGGCTCCCGAAACACAGTACCGTCCAGAATGTTACGAATAGTTCCGTTAGGGCTCTTCCACATTTGCTTTAAGCTGAATTCCTTTACACGGTCCTCGTCTGGCGTAATGGTGGCGCATTTTATACCAACGCCATATTGCTTAATGGCATTGGCCGCATCCACCGTCACCTGGTCAGCGGTCTGGTCACGGTACTCAACGCCAAGGTCATAGTATTTTATATCCAGCTCAAGGTAGGGGAGTATTAGTTTGTCCTTAATAAACTTCCAGATGATGCGTGTCATCTCATCGCCATCCAGCTCTACTACCGGGTTAGCAACTTTAATCTTCTGTGTCATGTGAGCAGTATTTGTTTTTGAAGTAATCGGGCAAAACTAAGGCATTAGACCACTTATAGTATAAAAATTGCTGGTAGTTTTGAATGGCCGCCACCAACACTTTGGTCATGAAATCGAATGATTACTTTCTTGAGTTCCTCAACAAGTTTATAGCACTTAGCCATAACGACTTTACAGCCATTGTTGCACCCTGCCTGCAGGTGCGGAAGTTTAAGCGAAAAGAAGTTATTACTGCTCCCGGTACGGTAGAAGATCATTTTAATTTTATTACCACGGGGCTGGTACGCAAGTACTTTAAAAAAGGTGCAGAAGAAATTAATACACAAATCTCTACCGAAGGACAGATCATTCATTCGCAGGTTTCGTTTCATAGCCAGTCGCCCTCCGATTATACGATTGAAGCTATAGAAGCATCTACCTTGCTTTCTATTACTTATGCAGACCTTAATAAGATGTTTGCCATAAATGCCGCTATGGAGCGTATGGGCCGGTTAATTGTGACGTATGTGATGGTGTTGAACGACCGCTGGCAAATGAGTTTGCTCAAGCTCACTCCACGTGACCGCTTTGTACAATTCGTACAAAAAAATCCGGAGCTCATTCAACGGGTACCCCAGAAATATTTAGCTTCCCTGCTCAACATCCAACCTGAAACGTTCAGCCGCTTTAAGCATCTGTTAAAAACATCACCCCCGCCCCCTGCGGAAGGCGAAGGTTAGGAACTTGGTGCCAGTACATCCTGAAAGTCTTCGTGCTTATCAATCACTGCTTTGGCAAACGAACAAAGCGGAGTAATTTTTAGTCCTTTCTCCCGTGCATATTCTACCGTTTTATGCACAAGTTCGTAACCAATGTTTTTGCCCTGCAACGATTCATCTACTTCCGTATGCTCAATAATAATTGTATCAGCAGCCCCGTGGCTATAAACAATTTCTGCTACCATTTCATCATCTTGCTCGATAAAAAAACGACCGCGGTGACCACCTTCCTTTTGTTGAATATTCATGAATTTTTTTCTAAAGCTAAAATTTATTTTGTCCGGATAGCAGATGTGCTGCATATTTGCACCAATGAAAATTGTAATAAACAAACATTGGTGGTGGCATACAAAATCTTTTGGGGTTCTGTAAAGCTATAGCCATAGTTATATACCATATTCAGAGCCCCGCAGTAGCGGGGTTTTTTGATGCAGTCAACCGCCCCGGAAGGAGCATGAAGCCAGTGTTCGAAAACTATAATTAAACTTTAGATGAACAATATTCAAAAAGGAGCCGACTCCTCCAATAACCGCATCTTGCAAAATACCACGTTGGGAGATGGAGGTAAAAAAATAAAGGTAGAGACAACAGCGAAGAAAATGCTGGCTGACGTATATACGCCGGTTGGTATTTATTTGCGCTTGCGGGACAGGTTCCGGGATACTGTTTTACTGGAAAGCACTGACCACCATGCGGCCGAGAACAGCTATTCTTTTATTTGTATCAATGCTATTGGCGGCATTGAAATAAAAGAAGAGGTAATTGAGTTTAAGCTGCCTAACAAAAATGTAGAAAGAACGGCATTAAAAGGGGGGGAAGAACTAAAGGATATTCTCTGGAACTATATGCAGCGCTTTGAGGTAAGCAGCGAAGCGCCGAAAGAGGCCAGGTTTGCTCAAGGCTTGTATGGGTACTTCACGTTTGATGCAGTGCAGGCTTTTGAATCTATCCGGTTCAAAAAGGTGGAGGATCAAAGCAATCAGATTCCCCTTGCCCGCTACCGGCTATACCAGTATGTTATTGCTGTCAATCATTACCGTGACGAACTGCTCCTACTCGAAAACAAGATTTCCGGCATTGAAAGTGAAATGGCTGAACTGGAAAGCCTGGTGAATAATAAAGATGTCCCTGTTT
>DASQMG010000197.1:0-25436 GCA_035645595.1 Flavisolibacter sp.
TTTTAATAAAAAGGGATTGAAGTTTAAAAAGAAAGGCACACTATTGTCGGTCACGTTTAAGCCAGCTTTGAACATAGATTATGAAGCAGCTCCGGAGGTCATTTTAGCCCAGGTGATGAATGCGATAGAGCAAAGCAAGGACCATATGCTCAAAGGCGCACACCATTGGAAAACGGTAGAAGAGAAAGCTGCATAGGCAGTTAGAAAAACAAAAGAGATAGGCAGGGCCATTGTTGTATCTCATGCCCGTTATCAACAAACAACAATCAACAATTTTTATGGCACAAAATCAAATAGGCCTGGAAGCAAATGAATCAAAAGGATTGGCAGATAAATTAAATAGCCTTCTAGCCAACTACCAGGTTTTTTATATGAACGCCAGGGGCTTTCACTGGAACATCACAGGCGAAAAATTCTTTGAACTGCATGCAAAGTTTGAAGAACTATACAATGACCTTGTGCTGAAGGTTGATGAAGTGGCAGAACGCATTTTAACTCTTGGTCATACGCCATTGCATACATTTAGCGACTATTCTTCTATAACCACCATTAAAGAAGCAAAAAATGTTTCTAATGGTAAGGAGGCAATGCAAAGCATCCTTGAATCTTTCCGCACATTGATTGCGCTGCAAAGAGAAATAGCCGAGACTGCAGACAAAGCCGGCGATGAAGGCACAACTGCCTTAATGAGTGATTACATCCGGGAGCAGGAAAAAACGGTGTGGATGTATTCCGCCTACCTTACATAGTTATTCTACCCCTTGTACCAGAATCATGTTGGTGGTGGCGGTGCGCTGGCGCAATGCTTTCGCAGGCGCATACTCATTTGATGCCCACCAGTCCTTTGCGGCCTCTTTTGTCGGGAATTCCAACACAACAATTCGTTTGGGTTGCCAGATCCCCTCCAAAGATTCTGTCTCCCCACCACGCACAATAAACCTGCCCCTGAAAGGAAGGAGAGATGCCGGCGTTAACTTCTTGTAATCCTCGTATTCCACTTCGTTATGAATATGAACTTCAACAATGATGTAAGCAGGCATGTTGTGTTATTTGGTAAACAGGGCCTTTAATTCAACTGCTTCATCCGGCTTCATTTTACCTCCCAAAATAAGACGTACCTGGCGTCTGCGCAGTGCACCTTCAAAAATTTCAATTTCTTCCTTTGTTTCAGGTAGTAGCTGTGGCACCGCTCTCGGCCGCCTGTTGGGATCAAGTGCTACAAATGTATAATAAGCCTCGTTGCTTTTGTATTTGAACTGTTGTGTAAAGTCTTCGCCCCACACTTTGAGGTGTACTTCCATTGAAGTGGTAAAAGCACGGGAAACTTTTGCTTCTATATGCACCGTGTTACCAAGCTTAATAGGACTTTCAAAAGAAATGTTGTCAACCGAAGCGGTTACTACGGGTGCATTACAATGGCGCTGGGCGGCTATTGCAGCAGCAATGTCCATCCAATACATCAGGCGTCCACCCATCAGGTTGCCAAACACATTGGTATCATTCGGTAATACAATCTCAGTCATCATAGTAAAGCTGTCTGCAGGGTTCCTGTTTGTCATCTGTTTTATTTATGCGGCAAAGGTAATTGCATAATGTAAACCCTTCGCTTTCACCCTATAGAGAGCTGAACTCTGTTCAATAACAGGTATTTTAGTACGAGTGTGTTTAGATTATAAACCAGGACCCTGGAGCAGCCTTGGATAAGCTACTTCAACCAGTATCATCGCCGTAAAACTAACCGGCGGATAACAGCCTAAATGTTTTTAATCTCCGCAATCAAATCCTGCAACACTTTCTTGGCATCGCCAAACAACATTGATGTTTTTGGGCGATAGAATAAATCGTTTTCAATTCCGGCATAACCGGGCTTCATGCTGCGTTTATTAACAATGATGGTTTTTGCCAGTTCAACATCTAGTATGGGCATACCATAAATAGGAGAGGAAGGGTCCGTTTTAGCAGCAGGATTCACTACATCGTTAGCACCCAATATCAAAACGACATCAGTGGTAGGAAATTCTTCATTTGCCTGTTCCATCTCTTGCAGCTTTTCATAGCTTACATCAGCTTCAGCAAGCAACACGTTCATGTGGCCAGGCATACGGCCGGCAACCGGGTGAATAGCATACTTTACATCAACGCCTTTTTCATTTAAAATCTTTTCCAGTTCATGGCAGGCATGCTGGGCTTGCGCTACAGCCAATCCATAACCAGGAACAATGATCACTTTATTAGCATACGCCATTACAACTGCTGTATCTGTTATGTTGATTTCTTTATGCGGGCCGGCTTCTTTATTGGTGTCTCCGGCTATACCTTTTGCAGCGCCACCAAATGAACCAATCAATACATTGGCTAAGGAGCGGTTCATGGCTTTACACATTAAAATGGTAAGCAGTGTACCCGCAGCGCCAACAAGAATACCACCGGTCAGCATTACTTTATTGTTGTATAGAAATCCGCCGCACGCAGCAGCTACACCGGTAAAAGAGTTGAGTAAGGAAATCACTACAGGCATATCGGCACCGCCAATGGGTAGCACGAAGAAGACACCGTATAAAAGCGACAATACGAAAGCGCCATAGAATATAAGTCCTGCATTCTCCGGCAGCCAGCCAATGATATAAGCAGCCAGGCCGACGATAACAAGCAATAAAACAATATTAAAGATGTGCTGCCCATTGAAAGAAAAATCTTTTATTTTTCCATTGAGCTTACCCCAGGCTATAACACTCCCCGCGAAGGAAACAGAACCAATGATCAAACCAGCCATGATAACAAGAAGTGTTGCCCTAACAGGGCCGGCAGCATCCATCATCAATAATTCTATTCTGCTGTTTTCAAGCGTGTGTTGTAAATGGTTGAACTCTACCAACGAAATCAACGCAGCACAGGCGCCGCCCATACCATTGAATAAACTCACCATCTCCGGCATCGCTGTCATCTTTACTTTTTTTGCAGATAGTGTTCCTATGATACCGCCAATGATAATGCCGCCAAATATCCAGACGTAGTTGTGCAACCTATATCCGGCTTCATCGCGGTACAAAAAAATAGTTCCGAATATGGCAAGGGTCATACCACCGGCTGCAATCAAATTTCCTTTGCGTGCTGATTCAGGATGCGAAAGCATTTTTAAACCAACGATAAAAGTTACCGATGCAATGATGTATATAAGAGTGAGTATGTTGAATTCCATAATTGCTTATTAATCCCGGTTCAGACTTTTTTCTTTTTTACTTTAAACATTTCCAGCATTCTGTCTGTAACTACAAAGCCACCAACAACATTTATGGTACCTAGGATAACAGCAAGAAAACCTAATACCAGTGCCAGGTAATTATCGCTTTCTGCCTTACCCATAACAATGATAGCACCTATGATAACTACACCGTGAATGGCATTGGCGCCACTCATAAGCGGTGTATGCAAAACACTGGGCACCCGGCCAATAATTTCGATGCCTACAAAAATCATCAGGATAACAATGTAGATGATTTGCTCGCTGCTGCTTATCCAGTTTAATATGCTTTCCATAATTTGCTATATCACACCCCGTCCGAGGAGAGCCGGTGCCGAAAGCTCCCGATTAGGTAAGAGTCGTTTTTAGAATTTATTTTTTACGTTATCAGCTTTGGTATTTCTATGAGGCAATGGTGGCGACGCTCCATTGTTGTGTAGTAATTCTATTGAGCATTATTGCTGAACGGAATTATTGAACGCACGATAGTGCAACGCAACAGACAACCAATAAAAAATCTATTGCCCCGTATAAAATGAAAAACAAGAAATAAAGAACTGACAATATTATAATTGACGCTCCAAAACCTCGTTTAAGAGCTGGGAGTACCTGTTAATTGCTTTACTCTTTCATTCACAATCTCCCCGCCATATGTTATGCAGGCACCTTTCACCAAATCGTCTTCCCAGGCTAAATTAATAGCCCCTTCTTTGCTGGTGATAAGTGCTAAAAAGTTCAAGATATTTTTCCCATACAACTTACTGGCATCTGAAGGCATGGTACCCTGCAGGCTGCTGTTACCAACTATTGAAACACCATTGCGCGTAACTGTTTCGTTGTTTTTTGTAAACGGTGTATTGCCGCCGGTGGCAGATGCCAGATCAATAATAACAGAACCATTACGCATACCATCAAGCATGTCTTCGGTAATTAAAACCGGTGCCTTTTTACCTGGAATTTGGGCAGTGGTAATTACAATATCTGCTTTGGCAATGCTGTCTTTTATCCGTTGCTGTTGCGCCTGTTTATATTCTTCTGTTTGTTCTACTGCATACCCACCGGCTTTGGAGGCATCAGCCGCACCTTCTACTTCTATAAACTTTGCGCCTAAGCTTTGCACTTCTTCTTTCACTGCCGGCCTTGTATCAAATACTTCAACCACTGCACCTAAACGCCGCGCCGTTGCAATGGCTTGCAATCCTGCCACACCGGCCCCAAGGATTAAAATTTTTGCAGGTGCAATACTCCCGGCAGCCGTCATAAACATGGGAAAGTATCTTGGATAAATATTAGCCGCATGTAGCACCGCTTTGTAACCGGCAATGTTCGCCTGCGAACTTAGTACATCCATACTTTGTGCACGGGTAGTGCGTGGCAGCATTTCCATACTAAAAACAGTGAGGCCGCTTTGTGCCCATTGATGTACTAATTGGGAGTTATACAGAACCTGGTAAACCCCAATAAGAAGTTTGGAACTGGGTGTTTGAAGTTCCGGATTCGGTGGTTGAATACTTAACAGTACCTCACTTTGCGCCACCACTTCATTGCGGGAAAGAATAGTTGCTCCTGCTTTTTCGTAATCGGCATTAGCGGCTGAAGATTTTATACCAGCCTCAGATTCTACAAAAACCGTAATGGCTTTTTTTGTAAGTGTAGCTACTGCCTCAGGTAGCAGCGATACTCTTGTTTCGGACAAAGGTTCTTTTAAAACACCAACGATCATGCGCTCAAATTATGGTAAATATCAGTACAGTCAAAAACGGATGCAAAAATGCTGTTTTACTTTAAACTCCTGCCTGAAAAAAACAAAGCCTAAAAAGAAGATATCTATTGTGTATCGGACCGAAGCATGGCCCTTGATTTCTTCCCAGGCCCTTTCCATTTCTTCACTCCAATGAATATCGTCAAAAATTAAAATTGAGTTGTTGTGAAGGTAAGGAAGCAGGTGATGAAAGTACCGGATTGTTGGCTCATAACGATGGTTACCGTCGATGTAAGCAAGGTCAATTAATGACAGTTGATGGATGGCAGATGACAGGTGTTCATCGAAGTTGCCCTGAAGAAGTTGAATGTTTTTTAATGAGAGTTTTTCAAAATTATCCCTGGCGATGGCGGCAACTGCTTTACTCCCTTCGATGGTAGTTATCTGGCTGGTGGGATTTGCGGCCGCTAAATAAGAGGTAGTAATACCTAATGAAGTGCCTAATTCAATTATTCTTTTTGGTTGATAGTGTTTTACCAATCGAAATAAAAGCTGCGCATATTTCCTGGACTTCAAAGCGGTCGTCGCTAATTGCTTAATACTTCTTTTTTTTGACGCAGCCACCCTGGAACCGGCGCCAAGGTCTTCAATCTCTATGATCCTGGTATCTGCTAAAAGTTGGTGGCGGAGCGCTTCAATCTTTACCGGCGGCCCATAATTATTTTTATTATTCAGAATGCATAAAATAAAATCAAATACAAATGGTGAATGCATCCCATGTCCTTTACTATTAGATGCAGACAGGTAATACCGGAGGTATTTTTTTGCGAGTTGAAAAGATGAATACACGTAGGGAATGTAATATATAGAATGTAAAATTAAGGTACTTTACAGGCCTGGCTTTCTTTCCCAGACCTGGTAGGTATGATCGTACTTATTTTTTTCATCGGCTTCGCAAAACCGGCTCGACGCCAGGTTCCAGTCTGTGTTTCTTATCTCGGGAAAATAAACATCGCCGTCAAACTCCTGGTGGATGCGTGTAAGATAAACCCGGTGCGCTTGAGGCAGTGCCGTTCCAAAAATTTCTGCGCCACCAATGACAAATATTTCCTTTACACCATAAGCTTCCGCTTTCTGTACCGCTTCTTCAATAGAGTGAACAATATCAACACCTGCATATTGCCTGTCATTGTTTCTTGTAATTACTATACTCTTTCTGCCAGGTAGTGGTCTGCCAATGGATTCAAAAGTTTTTCGTCCCATTAGAATGGGCATACCCCAGGTAAGGTTTTTAAAATACTTTAGGTCGTTGGGTAAATGCCAGGGAAGTTTATTGTCTTTGCCAATAACATTGTTTTCGGAGGCTGCTACTAATAAACTTAAAATCATACCGCAACAGGGGCTTTTATGGCAGGGTGTGAGCTATAATTTTCCAACGTAAAATCTTCGAATTTAAAATCAAAAATATTCTTCACGTCAGCATTTAATTTCATCGTGGGCAAGGGAAATGGGTCCCGGCTTAGCTGTAGGCGCACCTGCTCCAGATGGTTGTTGTAAATATGTACATCGCCAAATGTGTGTATGAATTCACCTACCGCCAAGTCGCAAACCTGTGCTATCATCATAGTGAGTAAAGCATACGAAGCAATGTTGAAGGGCACCCCTAAAAATACATCCGCGCTACGCTGGTACAGCTGGCAACTGAGCGCCGGCTTCCCTTCCCCGTTAGTGGAATTGATGGGGGCCACGTAAAATTGAAACATGGTATGGCAGGGCTGTAAAGCCATCTTTGGTAAGTCGGCCACATTCCAGGCATTTACAATAAGCCGCCTGCTGTCAGGGCTCTTTTTAATCTGGCTGATAACATCAGCTATCTGGTCAATCACTACACCATCTTTGCCTTCCCAGCTTCGCCATTGCTTGCCATAAACAGGGCCTAACTCTCCGTTCCCGTCAGCCCATTCATCCCAGATTTTTACACCATGTTCCTTTAGGTAAGCAATGTTGGTTTCACCTTTTAAAAACCAAAGCAGTTCATGAATAATACTCTTGAGATGAACCTTTTTTGTAGTAACTAACGGAAACCCGTGCTGCAAATTAAAACGCATCTGGTAGCCGAAAGAACTGATAGTTCCGGTGCCGGTGCGGTCGTTTTTTTGAACACCGGTATCTAAAATGTGTTGAAGAAGCTGTAAGTATTGTTGCATTTGTCCCAACTGTAATTTATGTAACTCATTAGATCGGCGGGAAAATTAGGCAAAGGAGAGGTTCCGGGCAAAAGTGAATTTGCAGCAAGAAACATTTGCGGACAAATTGTGCAGAATAACAGGGTTGCCTAACAAAAAAACTGCAAGCCTTACGGGGCTTGCAGGTAATGATTGCAGGGTTAAGGTTGATAGTAGGTAAGCCTTACGGGGCTTAGCCATTAAAGTTTTATAAGGTAAGATTTTAAAATCAGGAGCCTTACGGGGCTGGTGATTTTAGGGGCGTTTTGGTTTAGGTTAGGGCAGCCTTACGGGGCTGGCCGTTTTGGTTTCACCAGGCCTTACGGGGCCAGAGTGATTATTTATGATGCTTGCCGTTTTACCATTTTTTGTTTTTGCTTTGATATAACAAAGATGGATTAATACGGAAGGGAAGTAAATACCAGTGTGCATGGATTGACAGTAAACCCGGATGAAATGGCTTTTTGATTTGAATGGCTGTACCAATTGGGGCGGGGTTAGCCAGTACGCTGCCGTAAGGAGCATGCTGTTTTGTAACTTGCCTGCAAATGGCCAATAGCATTTTTAGATGAGATGGACTGCGATTTTCAGTATATGAATTGTTTAAAAGCAAATGGTGGAAGCCATACATTTGAAGGATATAAATTATCTGTTTTGTACCGGCTTCTTTTGTCTGTTTTTGGTGTACTTACTTTAGCAGGCGGCTTTGCGCAAAACACGCCGTCTTTTCTTTTCACTAATTACAGTACGGGTACCGGCCTTGCCTCTAACGAAGTATACAAAGTGCAGCAGGACCGCGCTGGCTACATTTGGGTGGCAACCAACAACGGCTTGCAACGCTTCGACGGTATTAAGTTTAAAACCTTCCGCCACGAGGAAGGAAATCCGGCCAGCCTTCCCTCCAATATTGTTTACCGGATGCATATTGATAAAAAGGACCGGCTGTGGTTAGGAGTGTTCCATAGCAATTTTGTTCTGTTCGACAAGAAGCGCTTTACCGCCAAACGTATCCCGGTACACACGAAAAAGCCCACTACATTACGGGATGCAGAAACACGTTTTATTGAGGATGAAGAAGGCAGGATGTTTTTATCGGTGCGGGGCAATGAACTGTTCTTGTTTGATGAAAAGAGGGAAGAGTTTATGAACGCGGCCTCCTTTCTTCACATTCCCGAAAGTTGGGGTATTACATCTATTTCACAGCAGCCCGGTACGCAAAAATATTGGATAGGTGTAGCCACTGGCGGGCTTGCCATTTACAATCGTAAAACAGGCAACCTGAGTTATACAGGTCATAACGTAGAAAACGAACCGGCCATTGAAGTATTTGGTCCGCGGATGGGTTTTGCCTACACGATGTTTGATAAAAAAGGCCGTTTTTGGTACGAGTCGTGGCTGGGTGGCTCAACTTGTGTGCAATACGATCCAGGTCGTAAAAGCTCCCCGCTAAAAAAATTCTGGCTCGGTGATGAGCTGAGAACCTATTACGAAATCCATAACATTATGGAACAGCGGGCTGGCCGTATTTGGGTAAATGGTCCGGCAGTAATTGCCTATTACGATGATACGGCGGATAAGTTTACTGTTGTACCCAGCACCCCCGGCAAAGCGCAGGGTGTGGTGTACGAAGAAGCAATGGCAATCTTTGAAGACCGCGAGGAAAATCTGTGGTTCGGTACCCGCAATAATGGTTTATATCGCTTTAATCCTTCGCAACAGCTTTTTACCAATGTAGCGCATAACAACCGGGCCGGTGGGCCTGGCAGGGGTACGCCCATGTCATTTATGCAACTACGCAATGGCGATATTTTGAACGGTATTTGGGAAGACGGTGTGCTGCGATATAGTCCACAATTGAAAGAAGTTCCGTTGGCAATAAAGTCAACCGGGGGTCAAACCCTTCGGGATGCTTACGTATGGAGCATGTGCGCATCGGCTGACAGCAACACTATTTGGTTAGGTGCCCAACCGGGCCTGGGCCAGATAGACCAGCAGCAAAACAGGGTTCATTTCCGCAACCCGCCGGTTCTTCGTAACCGCACTGTAAGGCAGGTAGGGGAAGATAAAGCGGGCACGCTTTGGTTGGGCATGCATGGCGGCGGCGTTTACCGGTGGTTTAATCCCAAATCAACAAAAAAGGATTCAGTAGTAAAAGTTGACACCACCGGCGATGGCATGGTGAATAAAATTTTGGTTGACCGCAAAGGTTGGGTTTGGGTGGGCACCGGCAACAACGGTCTTTTTGTTTTTGAAGCTTCCTCCGGACGATTATTACAACATATTAATGGCGAAAAAGCAAAAGACCCGGACCAGCCAGGCACTGGAATCATGGGTGTGGCAGAGTATAACGATACCCTGGTGATGGTAAGCGATGAAACAAAACTTTACCTTTTTAACCGCCGCACCGGGCGCTACCGCCGACACCCCATCTCCGGAAACATTCTGGGTAACGTGGCAACCCTGCAATTGGATAATGATGGGTATGTGTGGATGAGCACCGGCAATGCCCTGTACCGGCTGCATCCATTTAAAAAGGCGGCGATGGTGTTTGACCGGCGTGACGGTATTTTAAGCGATCAGTTTGTGCTGAGTGCTTCCTGCATGCTTCGGGATGGGCGGCTGCTTTTTGCGAATAGCAATGCATTCATCGCATTTGATCCAAAAGTGGCCGGCGCCACAAAGCCGGCGCCCGCAGTGCACATCACGGGTGTGCAAATCGGCCGGCAGGAAGTGAGTACCGATTCGGTTTTACAACTTGACCAATTGCAACTGGACATAAACTCCAATTCCATTACCATTGACTTTTCGCCGCTCGAATACACTGTGCCTTACCCCATCCAGTATAAAATTGACGGCATTGATTCGGACTGGAAAGTCGCCGACCTGACCTATCGCATTACCTATCCCTTTCTGCCCGTAGGGCGTTATACCCTGCAATTGCGAATCTACAATCCCGAGGGCGCTTCCGCCGCCGTAACGCAATTGAAAATAAGGGTGATGCCACCGTGGTACCAAACCTGGTGGTTTTATACGTTATTGGCTATAGCCGTTGCCTTTCAATTGTACTGGCTCGACAAGCAGCGTAACCTTAGGAAAAAAACGCTGCAAAAAGTACGTACCGATATTTCCGACGGCTTACACCAGGAAATAAACGAGGCGCTGAGCAACATCAATATTTTAAGTGAAATAGCCCGCTTAAAGTCGGACAAAGAGCCGCAAAAAGCAAAAGACTACCTGGAGCAGATCCATGCGAAGAGTCATAATATGATCATTGCCATGGATGATATGTTATGGAGCCTTGATCCCGCCAATGATTCAATGCCTAAAACAATCAACAGGATAAAGGAGTTTGCCGATGCACTTATGCAACGGCACCCGGTTACAATAGAGTTACTGATTGATAAAAACGTAGAGCACCTTCAGTTAAACATGCAGCTGCGGCACGAAGCCTTTTTACTTTTTAAAGAAGGCTTACGCAGCCTGGTGGAGGCGGGTACACCGCTTTGCATTGTACACCTGTCGTTGGAAAAGGCAAAGCTTTTATTTACCATTGAATTTTCTAATGAAAACTGCAATATGCAGCAGTTAAATAATCTTTTGCACCGAAGGGATATGGAACTTCGGTTACAAAATTTAGGAGCCAAATTAGACGTGCAATTACATAAGAGCCGTAGTATGTTTTTGCTGCAATTACCGCTGGGCAGTTAGTAAGGAGGAAGGAAAGGAACCAGGTTTGCCGGGTGCCGTAATGCAACAATGGTCTGGCCCCGAATTGAGCCCTGTAGAATTTAATGATGGGGATTAGAACAAGAGCGGAACGGAATTACGTCTGCCGTAATTGCTGTCGAAAGTAAACCTAACGCGTAAAATTTTAGTCGTTGGCCCGCATAGGAGCAACACCATTTTTGCCGTTATGGCATTCGCCCGGGAGTAATTTTATTCTGAAAACCGGTTTAAAATTTCCATTGCTTTTTTAGCATCCTTTCTGTCTACAAAAATATGGTCATGATAAAAGGCAGCAACTACATTACAACTAATGCCACCCTCTGAAAGTGCGCTGGAAAAAGCCGCGGTTAATCCCACCGCTTCTAAAGAAGAGTATACCGTCAAAGTAATCCAGGAAGCTATAAATGAATAGCCAAGGTTTAATGCGTCCGCTGTTTCCTTTTTAACTATGATTGTCATTGCCTCCTCCTCTTTAAATAACAATACAATTCCTTTTAAATCTACCAGGGCCAAATCTTTTAATGTGCAAAAAACAAATTCGCCATCGTTTAATTTTGGTTTCATTGTATTTAATAGAATGTTCAAGTTTGATTCTCCTGTCATTTCCCTGGTTCGTTGAAAAAGTTTAAAACTCCTTGTTGTAGGCATGCCTTTCAGGGTTCGTCTGGAAAAGTGACTAGTGTAAAGAACTCGTCTTTATACCTGGATAACTCATCCAGTAAAAAATACTTGTGATTAAGACCGGCAAGAACAACAATCTTTTTTCCCCGAAACTCACTTGCGATTGCCTTAATTTGTTTTGCCATATACTTATTACGAAGCTCCCAGAAAATTTGATCATTAAGATACCAGTTTGTTAATGAGGAGTCCGGGCAATACCTTATCACTAAATGATTAATTGAATCTTTTTCTATTTGATGTATCTCTCTCGATTTGTCAATTATATACTTCTTATTTATCTCTTTCAATGATTGGCTATAGATCATTTCATAATATGAATTTGACTTTGCCCGGTAATTTGATAGAGTGATACTGTCTACTGTTGTCAGCTTTGCTTTTAACAGAGTATCAAATACAGCATCTGTTTTTAGTTGTAAATCTCTTTTGTATTTATTTCTTTCGTTTATTGTTGTGTCAAAGGGAAGAACAATACAGTTAGCATACTTACTGGTGTATTTCTGCAATGCCAATTGCTCTATACCGGGCTTCCATATTCGGAGGAATTTGGCAGTACGCAGCCCTAAAACCTTTTTGAACGGTATACTTTGCTCCCACAGAATAACATCAGGCTTGATACTTTCTAAACCCCTGAATAATTCTTTATGATTAAAGTGTTTATTGCCTGTATGAATGGTTCCAATTACAGTAATGCTGGTGTTAACAGAATCTGTTTGAGCAAAGGAGTTTTTCAAAAGGAGAACGTAAAGAAGTAGCACCAAAACTGTTCTCATATCACTAGCTTTTTGGATTATGCGTACGTACAATACGGCTTCCCGAAGCAGAAGCCCGCTGCGGTACTCCACCTCAATAGATCATTTAAAGTTAAACAGAATTGGCTGGCTCATACCTGTACTTCATCTGTATTTGGGGAGGCATGTGTTAACGGCTACTTATTACGGCGCTTTCCCATCGAATGGCAATTCCTATACAAAGATTTACCAGAACAAGAAGGATGACTACCATTAGCCGGGGTCTTTTAAAGAAGTAATCTATGATGGCGAATAACAATAAGCTGATGCCTCCGCAGATGGGGGGTATAAAAATGTTTGCAATTGCTGCCATTTCCAGTTTCTGGTGTTCAACGCCCGCATTCGCGATGAACCAGGCAAGCAGGAAAGAAAAAAATATTAGTGCAAATCCATATTTTTTTGTAAGGGTCATATATAGATTGAAATTTCAAAAACATGGTTCCTTCTAAATATATGCAAGTTCTACACAGACTTAGGCTAACGCGTCAAACTGTATCTGTGCAGTCATTGTATCGAATACTAAAAATAGGTCACCGGCCCTGTATACTAAAGCCTTGATGTGGGAAAGTTGATACCGTGTGCAGTTTTTAGTAGGTATTGCCAGTATACCGGGTTCATGCAAAAAATAGTAATAAAGATTGCTTACTTATTTTATAATATGCCATGAAGCTTTATGTATTGAAGCAACATTATTGTTTTACCGTCTTTGATTTCTCCGGTTTCAATCATCTTCATTGCCTGCTCAATGCCAAGTTCCAACACCTCAATATTTTCCTCTTCACCTTCAACCCCACCACCATCGGTCACCTTCATCTCTTGTGAATACGCTGCAATGAAGAAGTATAAAATTTCCGTTACTGATCCAGGCGACATATAGGCTTCAAAAATTTTTTGTACCCCGGAAATCTTGTAGCCCGTTTCTTCTTCTGTTTCACGCCGGATACATTCTTCTGCATTGTCTTGGTCTAATAGTCCGGCGCAAGCTTCAATCAACATTCCAGATTCATTTCCGTTTATAAAGGATGGGAGCCTAAATTGCCTTGTCAGGATCACTGTCTTTTGTTCTTTGTTGTATAACAAAATTGCTGCTCCATTCCCTCTGTCGTAGGCCTCTCTGCTCTGCGTCAGCCTTGTGCCGTCTTTTTTTGAATACTCGTAAGTAATCTTTTTTAGCACACACCAGTTGTCAGAAAGTATTTCTGTCTGTAAAATTTTTACTTCATCAATCATTAGCGAATAGTTTTTTAATTGCGTACAATGTTGGCCGGCTTGCTATTGTGCCTATATTTTATAGTGGTCACTCTAAAATTGAAGCCGATAGAAATTCCAAAGTGGATGATGCATTCTTTCAGACTTATGCGTTCGGTTGGAACTCCGGTTGATCAGCGATATGCCGGTCAGATATATTTGTTAAGCCCACCGTGCTGCAGCCCCGTTGCTGGCGATAGTTTTTATTTCTCTCCCCGCAATACTATTTTAAATTTCCTAATCTGCCGTCAATGTCAAACTGCTCGAGGTCGTTACCTTAAATACTTTTAAACGGCCTGTTGGCTCCTGTCATTACAATTTGCCGGTCTGCCAGGCCATAAACTTACCGCCAGGGTCGGTCCACTGACTGTTTTTCACTTCCCCATCCACTTTTTAAAATCACTCACCTTTTCCCTGCTTACCAATGCCTCTTTATCTACTGCCGGTTTTAACTGAAGTATCAGGCGGTTGCCAAAATAGTCGTCAATTTTTTCAATAGAGGCAACCGATACATAAAATGAACGGGAAATGCGGAAGAACTTCTCAGCATCCAGCATATCCTCGAGTTCATCCATCGTATAATCAACAACATATTTTTTGTTATCGGCCGTCTTAAAGAAATTCAGCCTTCCATCACTGTAGAAATAAGCTATCTCCTCCACGTCAACAGATACCAGCTTTTGCGCATGTTTTACCAAAAAACGCTTGCGGTATTCTTTGGGTTGCAATTGTTGCTGTATTTGTTTTACCAGCGTTTCGATGCTTACATCGCTGCTTTTGGCAGCCGCTAGTTTTTTGTATTTAGCCAGCGCTACCTGCAGGTCTTCTACCTGCACAGGCTTCAATAAATAGTCAACGCTGTTTACCTTAAAAGCCTTTAGCGCAAATTCATCATACGAGGTAGTGAAAATGACCGGGGCCTTTACATCAATGAGGTTAAATATCTCGAAGCTTTGTCCATCGGCCAGTTCAATATCCATTAAAATCAGGTCCACGGTATCATTGCTTTGCAGCCAGTCCACCGTGCTTTGAATGCTATCTGTTATGCCCACTACTTTTGCAGAGGCGTCAACAGCAGCCAGCGTTTTCTGTAATTTCTTTTGCGCTAATTCTTCGTCTTCAACAATAAGTATATTCATATCAGGTGGTTTTGTTTTCTTTTAAAAGCAGGTGATTATTACTGACAGAATTGTTCCAGATCAGCGGGAGCACTACGGTAAAATTTTTTCCATCTTCCATTATCTGGAATCCCGGTTGGTTTAGCAAGTTGTATTTGGCTTTAATGTTTTCCAGGCCTACTTTATTGCTGGGGGCCTTTACAGTGCGCCGCTGCAAATTATTGTTCACAACCAGCTTGTTGCCGGCTGTTGTAAAAATTTCTATTACCAGCGGCTGCGACTTGGCCAACTGGTTATGCTTTACCACGTTTTCTACCAGTAATTGCAATGTCAGTGAAGGAAGAAGGTAGGGGTTATAGCGCTTATCTATTTCAATGGTCATTTGTACAGCATCGCCATGGCGTGTTTTTAAAAGACCGTAGTATGAACGGATAAACCGTATCTCATTTTCAACGGTACTCACTCCATCTTCATTATTGCGCAGCAGGTAGCGGTACACTTTACTTAGCTCATTTAAAAAAACCCCTGCTTTCTCTTTGTCTTCCGTTATTAGCGACGATAGGGTGTTAAAGCAGTTAAACAAAAAGTGCGGGTTCACCTGGTTTTTTAGGGAGTCGAATTCATGCTGCAAAGCTTGCTGTTTCAGGGTTTCTTTTTCGAGCAAGCTTTCTTTAAAGCGCTCTACTACATAATCCACTTCGTACAGCGTAACAAAAATCAGGTTCACGCTAAGGCCTACAAGCATGCCGTATTCTATATCGTTTGGTTTTAAACTATACCCAAGAACATGAAAATGATTATAAGCAATAAAAATAAGGGCAACCGAGCCAGACATAAAGGGTATGATCAAAGTTGTAAGCAGCAGTACCCTTGTGCGGGTTTGCTTTACCGCCGGAAATTTATATTGTACAAAATTTTGAATGCCTACCTGCAACCTCCATGACCCAATGCCAATTAAAAAAATAAGAGGATAGGAGTATAGCCAAATACCACCTTTTTGAAACAAGGCGTCATCGTACAATATATAATTTAAAACAAAATCGATAACCGGCATTGAGGCAAGAAAGCTAAACACCTGTAGCCTTGTGGGTCCTAATCCGGCTTTCATTGTACGCCTCCTTTTTTTTCAATAAGAGGAAGAAAAACAGTGCGGCTTTTTTCATCGTCTTTAATAACAACGTTCGCTGCGTTCAATAAGCGGTACTTGGTCACAAGATTATCTAACCCGGCTTCAAAATCTATTGCGTTGCTTACCATTTTAGGTTTACGGTTATTACGGATTAAAACCTCATTTTCACCTTTCGAGCAAATTGTAATAAGCAGGGGCTCTGTTTTGCTCATGCTGTTTTGGGTAAAAGCATTTTCAATTAATACCTGCAGGCTCAGGGGAGGTAATAATTTGTCTTTATCGTCATCGTGAATGGTTGTTTTTACCTGCAGACTTTGGCCATAGCGTTTATTCAACAGGTGAATATAAGAGCCAATAAACTTTAATTCTGTTTGTAGCGGCACCAACTGTTCATCGTCGCCACGGAGCATATAACGGTAAACTTTACTCATTTCGTTTAAAAACATCTCCGCTTCCGTTTCATCTTCTGCAATGAGGCTCGATAGCGTATTCAGGCTATTGAATAAAAAGTGGGGATTTACCTGGCTTTTCAGCCCCAGCAACTGGCTTTGGGTGAAGGCTTTTTTTATTTGTTCTGTTTCTTTCAGGTTGTCGCGCCAGTTTTGATAGCGGGCGATACCTTCTATTACCAGGGTAAGGAAAATATTCATGATCGCCATACCAACATAAGCCCAGATAAATCCTTTTTCGTTAAACGAATAATGGAAGGAAGGAAACAGTTCGTACACATTAAAAATGGTTACCAATAAAAGGCCGCTAAAGCATACAAAGCAGGTAATCATATAAAACAAGCGACGCGATGTTTGCTCATCATCGGGCATGCGCACCTTTAGCCTCGTTGCCACAAAGCCGCAAAGTGTAAAATTTATAGAAAAAATAATGGCAGTGATAAGTGTGGCCGTAAAGAAAATGGATGGTTGTGTAAAATAGCGGCTGCCAAATATTGTGCTGTTGATGGCAAGCGTTATAGGCAGGACGGCGATGGCCAGCACCAGGTAATCTTTTCCACTGTATTGGGGTAACGTAATCATCATGCTTCTTCAAATTACCATGTTTTTCTGGCGTGGCGTATTATCAAGTTGCCGTCATTGTTCTTCTTATGTATGAACTGTTATAAACAGCGCATGAGTTGTATTAAAGAAAACAAGCTTTTGTATAAGAACCTTTTGATTCTTTACAAAAGCTTGTGTAGAAATCGGCAGGTACTCCCTTTATAAACCCGGTGCCATTGCTGTACAACAGGCGGGCAATTTTCTATTTGAGGTCGGCAAGCTGCTTTGGTGCCGGTACTATATTGGGTACAGCGGGCGTTTCCTTTAGATAAGCGAAGATTGATTTCAAATCTTCATCTGTCAGGTTTTTTAAATTAAACCAGGGCATTGGAGGCAGCATCGGGCGGCCGTTTTCCAGCCCTTTCATTTTACCGGTGCGCATAGCGGTTATGAAATTATGTTCAGTCCAGTTGCCGATGCCGGTAGGATCGGAGGTGATGTTGGCTGCAAACGATACACCCCATGGACCGATTGCTAATGTGAGATCTGGCCCGAATAACGTATAGCCTCCTTTTGAAGCATTCGGGTCAGGCTTTTGTATAGGGCGGTTAGCCGGGTAACCCGATAAGCGTTGTTCGGGAATAACTTCCGGCCCTTTTGGTCCCATTCGTTTTGGCGAGTGGCAATCATCGCATCCAATAGAAGCGACAAGGTATTCACCTCGCTTTACCATTTCGGCATTTGTTGGTATAGGTGCCTTTTTCTCATCTTTGGTAGCTGCACTGTTGCAGGCATATAAAGCTCCCCCGATGATGATGACTGCTGCCGCTGTAATAACTGAATTTACTTTTCGCATTGTGAGTAGTTTATGGTTTAAAAAAATTTCGGCTCGATAAAAAGCTGAACGAAAGCTCAGATGATGGCAGCAGGTTGGCGGCTTTCGCAGGCTTTATAGTCGCCGGTTTAGGAAAGTTAGTGTTTGTATTTATACCACTCAAGGCTTGTCTTACATGAAAAACTAAGGAGCCAGTTAGTAAAACAGCTATAGCAATTTTATTAATGGTGTTAGCCGTGGCTGAATTTTTCATGACAGTATGTTTTGAATCTGCTGCAAGCTATTGCTACGGTAAATGTTTGAAAAGAGAAACGTGTATGAATTGAAGGAAGCAGCGTATGAAATGCTAATGTAAAAAAATCGTTACTCCAACAGGTTCTTTTTTGCCCGGCGTTTAGCACTACTATTTCGCTTTTGTTGCGTCGCACTCCTTTACGCTTTGTAATTCTATTTGGCAGTGCAGGCAATCTTCAAAAATTCAGCCTAACTGCAATATTAAATACTTTGCCTTGTCATCCCGGCGAAGGATGGATATTTGAACTGTACATGATCGACCGGTGGCAAAAGAAGGACTGGCTGCAACGCTGATGGAGGTACAGCCCACAGATTCCTCCGCAGCCTGTACCAACGTAGGAAACACCGGGATGACAGAGCCACAAACGGCACCCTCAAAAATCATATGACTTTTATAAGGATCGTTGCTGAATAAGTAACAGAACGATAGCCTGAGCGTCGCAAGAGGGGCTTCACTATCGTATCAAAGATGGTCCCAAAAAGATAAAAACGCAACCCTGTAAAATGATTGCGTTTTTCATGAAATATCTTTCCATGCCAAATCTTTGTTTAGCCATTGCCTCCATTGTGGGTAGTGGATGCAGACTGGCTTTCAGGCGCCTTGATTTCATCTATCCACTTTTTTACAAACTCCCTTGCCGGTTCTATTACTTCTTTGCCGGCTCGAAAGGCCATCTTCCAACGACTCCCTTTGCTTTCATACGCACGGTTCACAAAATATTTCTTTCCATTTTTTGCAATTAATTCGGCCCCAAAGTCAATGTCTTTCGTTTCGTCCATAAACTCCAGCAGGCGCACTTTCACATAAAGCAAATGATTAGTTGGATACTTCTTTTCCCACTGTGCAATTTGGTGATCGTAGCTTTCCTTAAAAGTTTTTACCAGGCCGGGGTAATTTTTTGCATAGCGGATGTATTGCTTGTTATTAGGGTCTTCGGCTTCCTTCAAATTTTTCCGTGCGTCTGCCAATGATTTTTCAAAAATGGGTTTAAAGTTAGCGTCTGCCTTTTTTACGGTTGCTTCCATATCAGCTACGAACCCTTTTGCACGGGCAATATTTTCGGCTTTGTCGGCCTCCGGTGTCAGCGCAACGGTTTCTTTGGGTTTATAGCTTTCTTTCATAGCCATATATTGCTTTATAAAGGCCGCGCTGTTAACATGTTTTTTGCTATAGTCTAAAAGGTCAAGTACAACTGCTTTCCGGTTGCCTAAGGCAATGTTTTTTGCATTTTTCACACCGTAGATATCAAGACCACCTCCTAAAAAACTGCTGGTGATTTTTTCATCAGCACCGCTTTTGCTGATGCCCAGTTGCTTTAGAAAATCATCTGCCATTTTGTTGGTTGTGAATGAACAAATAAGAAGAAAAGAAAAAAGAATAAGAAGCGGGGCAGAAAGTAGTGTGATTTTTACTGCCAGTCGTGTAGCTGAAAACTGTTTCATGTTTATTTTGGTTAATTTAGAAAGTAAGAATTCGGAGACAGGAGTCGGAGGTCGGAAATCAGAATGCAGGAAAGGAAGTTACCAGACTTTAATTTTCGTTCTGTATTCTGACTGCTGTCCTCTTTCACGCTACCATTGCTCCATCCGTTAAACTCTCCTGCACAAGGTTCCAGCGATGCGGATGTAATTCTTCCTGGGTAATAGATAACAAAGCCTGGAAAGCGGGTTCAGGTGCTGTATTTTTTACACCCTTTAACCAGTATAAGATCTCCATATTATTTAGGCCTTTCACCATCCAGCGGCTAAAGAATGCCATCTCGTGTTGAGGCACTGCCTTCATTATCTGTAAAGTGATGCCGTGCAACTCGGTATCGGTATAGTAGCGCCATAAAATAGGGCTGATACATTTTTCTTCCTGAGCCATGTGTTTTAAATTAAACACCATAAACTGTGTATATGCTTTAGTTAGCTCCTCGCCAATAGCTAGTTGGGCGGAGGGTGAAGTAGCATAGCCAAAAGCGGTGACCAGTTTTTGGAGGCTCTCACCCAATTCATGGTCTTCGTGATGCTCTTGCTCGAATGCTGCCACAACAGAGGGCTCGTATGCCGCAATAGCCGGGAGGACATACGTATCTTCTTTATGTGCGTGGCTTTCAAATAAGTCCACTACTGTTTTTACAAGGTCAATTGTTTCGGCCGCTTCATCTGCATCGGAAAAGGTTGTTTGTTGTAATCGTATGGCGGTTTCGTAAAGCATAGCCCGGAGGCCTTTATGAATAGGGAAGAAAATATTGTAGCGCTGCATGGTCTCTTTTTTTATAATTAATTGATAAAACAAAATTGATGTTTGCCAAAAGGCGCAGCAATTCTATCGTACATGAATCGCAATTAATGGCGGATGAAATGAGCAGCTTTCTTTGCTTCCGGTTGTAGATTTTTACCTCTCACTATTTCTTTAAAAATGCCAGCGCATTTTTTGTACCCTTCATGGTAAGATGCAGGGCTTTCGTACCACTGGGTTCCGTACCAGTTGTATACTGGTAGGATGTGGCACTTGTAATCTCGTCGGGACGTAAATCCCTTTCTTCATCGGTCATTCCCATTTTAGTTCGTTTGTAATGAGCCGTTGCGGGATAGGTGGTAATGGTTTTAGTGGCAGCATCTACTGTAAACTTTCCTTTGGTAACCGATTGATGATAAACCGTCCATGCTCCTGATACGGTGCTGGATGTGAAGTAATGCTCGTAGGTACCATCGGCTTTAAACGTAAAGGCAATGGCAAACGTAAACGCATTTCCCAGGTACGTGCGGGGCGCTGTACTCCAGTATTCTGTCATAGAAAAATTGCCGTACATCCAGGAGCCCTGTACTTCGGCAGGTATAGTGGCAATAACAACTGAATTTTTAGCCAGGACAGACCCTGTTTTCTTTTGACTGAACGAAGCGATACTACCCAAAAGCAGGACGGTAAAAAAAGCAGTCTTTTTCATGATCAAAGGTTTATGGTTGATAATTTTTACGAAGAAAAAGCAGCAGGAACGGGTTAGTCAACGGTGCAATGGTTTAATTGATCTTTCTGCAGGTGAACTGTAAGATGTAAGGATGCAAAGAGTAACTGTACATATCATTGAGGCGTTTGTTATACAAACTTTGTGTGGATACTTTTTAGGATTATGAGGCACAAGAAGAAGCATAGAGAATACGGGGCTTGCTACTATAAAGAAGTGGTTCTTTTATTGTACCTGAACCACGATTTGGTAGTTGGTGATACCGGTAAATCCTGGCAAAAAAATACCCGTAACACCGGTTGCATATTCACCTTTATTTCGAAGCCGGACCTGCAAGGGTTTTCCCGTGGTTTTATTGCGGGCGGTAATGTTGTATTTGCCTAGTGGTACATCCCGGATGCCGTCTTCGCCACCTCCAATATCTGTTAAACCAGCGGTGATAGTTTTCCCTTTGTTTCCATCAATTAATGCTCCCTCCGGAGTTAACGTAAGTTCCACTTCATCCATCATAAATGAAGAGCCGGGCTGGCTATACACCGCAACAGTGCTTCCATAAAACCCGGTACCATCAGGCTTTTCGCCGCTTAGCTTCCAGGTAAAATTTCTTACAGCTCCATCCTTCCCTGCAAACGGTTCAGCATTATCGGGATGCAGATCAAAACGGTAAGGTCTCCCGAGGAACGATTTCTCAATTCGTACCGAAGTTTTCCAGCTTCCTTTAGGAACAGCAACACGGTAATCGCCCGTTGCATTTGTAGTAGCATGAACATAAGATGCATAGAAAATGGTGCTCTCAACCACCACTTTTGCATTGGGCATCGGGTTGCCTTGTGCATCGGTAACGCGACCTTTTACGATGCCTGTTTCAACGCTGGTTTTATGAGCTGCTGCATTGGTATGTGTGCACATCGAAGGCGAAGTATTTATGATCGCTATCAAGGCAAAAACAATCTGTTTCATTTTGTTATTACAGGTTTAGAAACGGTTGATAATTGTATCCGCTTTTTCAAAAATTCCACTTCGGCATCCCTGCTGTTTTTAATATCATTCATTGTTGGCCGAACAAAGAAATCCGGCTGTACACCTAGCTTTCTTTCCATCTTACAGGCAGGGGTATACATGGCCATCGGTACCCACACAGATAGCTTTGTATTAGGCAGAATGAAGTCTTTTATTTCACCGGTAAGGTCAACCTGTTCGCCGGTTGGCTGACCAATGATTTTCCCTATGCCGGAACACTTCACCTGTAAGGCCGTCATGTGTGCCGATGAATAAGTGCGATAGGATGTAAGCAGGTAAAACCTGCCATTGAAAAATAGCTCAGGCTTCGATAAAGAAGGTGGATTATCAGCAGTGTAAGACGCAGATAGAAAGCCGTTCTTTTCAGTAGCAGAAGCTCTAAAGGCATCCAGGTCTTTTTTACGCCAGTCGCTATCCGGAAAGTTTTGTAAGTACTGAGAGTTTCGATAGCTTTTTGTTTGAATGGCGGCAAAGGGCTTTTTTGTTATGTAGGATAAAAATACATTGCCGATGTATGAGTTGCCACCACCATTGCGCCGCAGATCTAAGGCGACATGCTGGATGGCCTGTTCCTTAATGATGGTGAAAAAGGAATCGAGCTTTTGTTTGATGCGATCTGTATTGCCACTGTAGCCGGTGCATTCAATAACAGCCAGCCTTTCCCCCGGATGAATTTTCATCGTCCAGAGAGGTGAGGGAAATAACTTTTTGAAGTAATCATCAACCGGGATTCCATCTACTGATTTTTTCTTTCGAATGCTTTTGCCATCTGCGTAGCTTACTTCAAAAGCGCCATCCCATTTATAATAAAACCACAACAGGTAACTAAATAGTCTTGCACAATTCGCCTGTAAATTTTCAGCATAATCACCAGACATCATGGCCTGGGTTTCCGTCACTATTTTTTCTACAGGAACACCATTGATAGCCGTGATTGTTGAACCGGGAGTAATACCATCGACAGTATCGTTAATGGTAATCAATTTATCGCCACTTATCATTACCGGCACAGGAAACAGTCTTCCACCCCTTGTTTTAAACGCTTCTAATTCCTTGCTGCCAAAATCAATATCCACATATGTATGGCCATCATTGTATTGGTGTACCAGGGGTGCTACTGCTTTATGGAATTCCCATTTTGACATTGGATGGTTGATTCTGTAACGGCCCGTTTTCCATGCCTTTTCTGTAATGATGCTGTCGGCATTTGCATACAGCTTTGGATGCACTGTTTTTATCACAGCATGCAGGCTGTCATAATCTGCCAGTAATTCTGCTACGCTCAACTTTTCCTCCCCTTCCGTTTGTGCAGAGGCATTTATTAAAAAAACTAAATACAACCCGGTGAATAGATATTTCATTTTTTTAGCGGGGTTTCTAAATTGATGTAATCAGTTTCATTCACCTTCAGGTTGTACGGGTTGCTTACTGCTTTTGCCTGCATGCTGGCTTGTTTCAACATCTGTTGCTTGAAGGCCTCCAATTGTGCCCGCGTCGTTTTTTTTAAAGCTTCTGTATTAGGCACTGGTGGCACTGTCGACGGCTTTTGTGCGGGGGCTGAAAAACAAGCAAGTAGGAGTACGATGTAAAACAGATGTCTCATGAGAGGATAATTTTGTAGCGGTTATTGTTACGGCTGGGGGCCAGTGAAGATGCCCGCGAAAAATAAGGGACGGCCCTATCGCCATCCCTTACAAATACTACCGGGCAGTATACCTGATTTTCAGAGAACGGCTTACAGCTTTATAAATTCAACTCTGCGGTTTTGCGCTTTCCCTTCTTTTGTTTTGTTATCACCTGCGGGAACGCTTTCGCCTTTGCCATCAGTTTCCATCATGGCACCATCAATGTTGAAGTCTTTTACCAGCGCTGCTTTTACGGCTTCTGCCCTGCGTTTAGACAGATCAAGATTCGCCGCATCGGTTCCGTCACTATCGGTATGGCCAACAATTTTTATTTTAATGTTTTTATGTTCTGTCAATATACCTGCAATCTCTTTTAATACGCCATTACTTTCTGGTTTAATAGTAGCTGCGTTCACATCAAACAAAATACCTGTGGTAGAAAATTTGCCTTCGTCAATTAGTTTATGACGGGTGTCGGGCAAGCCGGTGGCTACCTTAAGGTTGGTAACGTAGAAACCGATGGCCTCTTCGTTATAACCAGAACTGCCGATCTGGAAATAGAGCTGGTTGAACGTGTGGGTGGTGTCCAGTGCCCGTGGAATATCAAACACTTTTTGGTTGTTGACCCACATGCGTAACCGGGTCTTTTGCACTTGAAAGGCCACGTGATTTGGCTGTGCATAAAATCCGGGACCGCTTTCCACCGGTTGCGTGGTGGCGTGGAAGAAGTCTCTGTCGTCTGCAAAGGTCTGCAATTCTGCACTGGTGGAGTAATTGTAGTTGGCCCTGAAGACAACATTTGCCTGCAGGAAACGGTTCAGATCCTTCAGCAGGCGGTTGTCGGTAGAGGGTAGGTCGCCGCTGGAGAGCAAACCAAATTGCACCAGTGGAAAAGTGTGTTGGTAGTACTTGAACGGCAACAGCAGGTCAAACTCCACCGTAAAATTTTTATCATAGGTTTTGTTACTACCCGACAGGTAGGTTGTGTTTTGAAACAGCTTGAGCCATTTGCCCGGTTGCTTGTCCAGTGTTACTACCTCGCCCTTGCCGGTGCTGTTCCAGTTCAAGGGCAATTCCCCAATCGCGTCCTGTGCAAAATCTTCAGTGTAAATGATTCGTTCGCCGGGAACAAAGTCAAATTTGGAAAAGCTTTTTACGGTTTCTTTTTGTGATGCCGCCGGGGTTTCGTTTGCCGCAGTAGGAGTGGTGGTACTGGCAGTAGTTTTCTGCGTGTTTTTGCCTTCCAGTTCGTCCAACGTCTTGTCCATCTCTTTACTTACCCGGCTGTCGGCCCGCTGGGTTACTTTGTCTTTAGCCTTTTTCAACATGTTGCCGAATTGCGCCTGACCGATTGCAGGTAGTAAAAGAAACAGCAGCCAAAAGAATTTCTTATTCATACGTTGGGTTTTAGTTTTTATATCGTAAAACTATTTGCCCCCGTATGCAGTAAAAACGATTGGCTGTATGAGTTGTTAGAAGAAGAGGATGGATTGAAGTTCAGCGATGTGCGGCTTACAACTCTATTATGGAGTTTACAGGTTATATAAGTGAGTAAATACAATTTGCACCATGCGGTTCTTTGTGCCTGTCGTTTCTAAAAAGCAATAATGGGAAGAACATAAGGCAAAGGATGCAATCCCATTGAATAACCGCAATGTGCACAGCAGGGAGAGGGCACCACCGGGCCTTAATCCAGAACCTCGCATTGATACCCGTTAGTATTGATAACTTCGATTACTCTTTCACAGCAAATTTTTTCACCTTCCACCCGTAAAATTCTATCGCAGTCCTGCAAGTCAAAATTTATTTTATGCCGGGGGAAGTGATCTAAAAGTTTTACAATAAGATATCTTGCCTGACC
>DASQMG010000198.1:0-11626 GCA_035645595.1 Flavisolibacter sp.
CCTGCCGCCGGCTGGAACGCCAGTACCGGTATCAGAATGAATACAGCAGTTGCTGCTAATCGTTTGGAAATTGCTTCCGCTGGTGACGTGCTATATGCCGTTACCACGAACAGCGCTAATAATGTCGATAGCAGTTATAAATCCGTAGATAATGGGGCTACATGGACAAAACAAAACACTGCGGCTTACCCGACAGGGGTAGCAAATGGGCAGGGCTGGTTTAATCTGACCCTCGCGATCAACCCATCTAACACCAACGAGTTTTTGGTAGGAGGCCTTGACGCATACAGATCTATAAACAGTGGTTTAACCGTAACAAGGCAAACGTTCTGGGCCGGCGGTTCTCCTTATGTTCACGCGGATCATCATTTTATGCAATGGTGGAATGTAGGTGAGCAAAGCCGGGTAGTGATTGGCTGCGATGGCGGTGTCTTTCTATCGAATAATGCAGGAACAACTTTTGTTGACAGAAATCAGAACCTGGCCATAAAACAATTTTACGATGGTGCTATTCATCCGGCCGCCGGATCGCCTTACCTGCTTGCGGGCGCACAGGATAATGGAGTACACCAGTTAACTAATCCCGGCTTAAGTTTCTCAACAGAAGTGACGGGCGGTGACGGATGCTTTGTTCATATTAACCAGCAGAACCCTCGGATACAATTTGGTAGCTATGTGTTCAATGCTTACCGCCGTAGTACCGATAGCGGGGCCACGTGGAATAGTTTCACTTTTGGCTCTAACGGGTTATTTGTAAATCCGTTTGATTATGACGACGGCCAGAATATTATGTACGCTAGCAATGGTGTGCAAAACGCTCCTAATAATCAAATTCTGCGCTGGACGGATGCTCACACAAGTTCTACAACGTCTGTCCTTACTATAAGTGGTTTAACAAGAACATCTGCAGGTAACGCCACTACATTTAAAGTTTCGCCTTTTACTTTCGACAGGGTGTACATTGGCGCAAGCAATGGAAAACTTGTGCGTCTTAGCAATGCAAGTAAGGTAACAGCAGCTACGGTTAATGCAAATGTAACCGACATTACGGGGGCCGCTTTTCCCACTGCTAACCTAAGTTGTGTTAATGTTGGACAGACAGATGATTTTATGGTAGCTACATTTTCGAATTATGGTGTAGGGCATGTTTGGTACAGCACCACCGGCGGTGCCTCCTGGACGTTGATAGATGGTACGTCTGGTTCAGGCGGATTACCTGATATGCCAGTACGATGGGCCATTATTGATCCGCAAAATAACAGCCGTATATTTTTAGCGACCGAAGCCGGGGTTTACAGTACTGACTTAGTAAACGGTGCAAACACCGTATGGACTGCTGATATTAATTTTCCTACGGTACGCACCGATGCTTTGCAGTTGAGACTTAGTGATAATACAATGGTGGCAGCCACCCATGGCCGTGGTCTGTTCACCGCCGTTATACCTTCTACACCAGAAATAAGGTTCTCTTCGTCATCTCAATCCAATCAGGAAGGATCCACGGGAACCGTGGACTGCAGAGGTTATAGAGATTATTCGGTAAATGTTTCTGCGGTGTCTGCTCCTACCGGCGATGCCACGGTGACATATTCTGTGAAGCCCGGCAGCACGGCCACGGAAGGAATTGATTTTGATTTTACAACAAACGGAAATTTTGCTACACCTTCCAAAACACAGGTATTTACGACCGGCGTAGCTGCTACAAAGAATATTACGATAAGAATCTACGATGACGCGGCACTGGAGCCCGATGAAACCTTTACCATTTCCTTTGGCGTTACAGGTACTACCAATGCCTTTGCGGGTTCTTACAATAATTATACAATTACATTAAAAGATAATGATGTGGCACCCATTGCGGGGGGGCCAGGAATGGGAACAGTTGGTGCCGGAGATTTTGGCCCCTACTTTCAACCTTTCCGAAGCAACTTTGAAAAAGCAAAAAGCCAGTATATTTATCTTGCTTCTGAACTAAAGGCTGCGGGCTTTACCGCCGGTGATATTACTTCATTAGCCTTTAATGTATTAAGTAAAACGAGTACTCTTCCTTATAATGGTTTTACTATATCATTGAAGAACACTACCTCCACCAATTTCGCTACAATTGCGTTTGAAGCTGGTGCTACTCCTTATTTTACAGCAAATTATTCCACCGTTCCCGGTATTAACACGTTTACATTTAATTCACCTTTTAACTGGAACGGAAGTTCGAATATATTACTGGAAGTGTGTTTTGATAACGCTACGGGTTCTTTATCCGGTAGCGGTGATAATGTTTCGTCAAATACAACTACAGATGCGAAAGGAGTTTGGAACAGGACAAACACCGGTACCGGATGCTCTTTAGCGGCTGCATTTAATAATGCCGGAGCATTTATAAGGCCTGATATTATTTTGAATGGAGTACGTGCAGGCAACCCCGTTGAGATCCTTTTCAATGCTTCAAAAACAGCATACCTGTCGCCAAACGATGATGTATATTTTTATGGGCCCACGGGTAATATTCTTGCACGTATCAAAAACCTGTCTGGCGCAAACTATGCTTGCACACAAGTAAAAATTGACCGTGCCGGTACCGGTGCTGCTCCTTTCTGGAATAACGACCTGGCTAATTACATCACATCAAAAACATTCCAGGTTATACCAACCACCAATAACGCATCCGGGCAATACCAGATTACTTTGTACTATACTGCTGCAGAGAAAGCGGGATGGGAATTGGCAACAGGCCAAAACTGGAATACAATTCAGATGGTAAAAGTGAAAAGCCAGATACAGAATTATTCACCAATCAGTATATTCCCTGATGGCCCCGGAGCAGTGGAAACCGTTACACCAACCTATGGTACGTTCGGAAGCAGCTATACATTAACCGGTACTTTCTCAACTGGCTTCTCCGGTTTCGGTGCAGGGCTTATTGGTTTCCCGCTGCCGGTAGCACTAACTACTTTCACGGGGCGTTTGGATAACAGTGCTGCTTCATTGAATTGGAGTACGTCTTCAGAGCAGAACTCTAAGAACTTCGATATAGAGAAATCAATTGATGGCATCAATTACTACCATATTGGTACAGTAAGGGCAGCCGGCACCAGTACTTCCAGAAAGGATTATACCCTTAGGGATGATAAACTAAGTGCCTTTAACTATTACCGCTTGAAGATGAACGATCTTGACGGCCGCAGTAAATTAAGCAACATTGTGTTGGTGAAGTACGATGTCAAAGCCCAGAATGTTTGGGTGGTTAACAATCCGTTTAACAGCTTTATTGATCTGCGTTTAGCAAAGGAGGCAACTCAGGCTAAACTACAGTTGATAGGGGCAAATGGAGCACTGGTTGCAGAGAAGGCTGTTGCCAATGCTTCCGGAATTATTCATTGGCAGCTTGCTGGTAACATTAGCGCCGGTTCTTATGTTTTAAGAACAGTGGTTGATGGAAAAGTATTTACTCATAAACTAATCAAGCAATAACATCTTGGTCTAATGTTAAAAAGGCTGTCCGCCCAGGTGGACAGCCTTTTGTATTTTCGCGGTATGAAAAAGTTGGTACTTCTGACAGCAATTGCTATTTCATTGACAAGCTGCGCACAAATGAATAAATCTATAGTTAGGGCATCGGCGTTCTACACCATTCCCATACCGGGTACCATGCAGGTTGATGATGCAGGCCAGCCTTTCCCGATCCGGCGTACCAAAGTGTACACTATTTTTCTGGAGGTAAATGAGAATGCCTTTGAATGGACAAAGGCCTGGGCAGATGGCCGTGTTTTTAATGTGGTACCACACGCAGCAAAAGAAAGCAGCGTTGTTGCCGGAAAGAAAGTCGTCAATAATGAACAGGTAATGGTAAGGGCAGCCAAAGGAAATTTTTTACAACACTTGGAACTTTCGCCCGATGAGACGCCAGGGGCACCGCCACAAAAAATAAATGAAGGGGAATTATTGCTGGAAGGAAAATGGAAAGGCAAACGAATTCTTTATAAAATAACAACGGTTACTGAGCTTGCCTCTCCCGAATATCAATAATTACCTCATTTCTTTATAAGCATTAATCAATCCGTTTGTCGAACTATCATGCGAATCAACTTTTTCATCTCCTGCAAGCTCCGGCAAAATCTTATTTGCCAGTTGCTTGCCCAACTCAACGCCCCATTGGTCAAAAGAAAAGATATTCCAGATAACACCCTGCGTAAAAATCTTATGCTCGTACAAAGCAATCAATTGCCCTAATGTATAAGGTGTGAGTTTCTTAATAAGAATGGAATTGGTAGGCATATTGCCACTGAATATTTTGAATGGGGTAAGCCTTGCAATTTCCTCTGTTGTCTTCCCGCTTTTTTCCAGTTCAGTTTCCACCTCTTCTTCATCTTTCCCATTCATCAAGGCTTCAGTCTGCGCAAAAAAGTTGGATAGTAAAATCTGATGATGATTGCCGATAGGGTTCTGCGACTGTGCTGTTGCAATAAAATCGCAGGGGATCAACAAAGTGCCCTGATGGATTAACTGGTAAAAAGCATGCTGGCCGTTAGTCCCGGGTTCTCCCCAAATGATTGGTCCGGTCGCATACTCAACTTCCTCACCATTACGGTCAACGCTTTTACCGTTGCTCTCCATATTGCCTTGCTGGAAGTAAGCGGCAAAGCGATGCAGGTATTGGTCATAAGGAAGGATGGCTTCGGTTTGCGAGTTAAAAAAGTTTACGTACCATAAACTGATCAAAGCCATCAGTACGGGAATGTTATTTTCTAAACCGGTAACTTGAAAATGATCGTCGGCGGTGTGTGCGCCTTTTAATAATTCTTCAAAATTTTCGTAACCAATAGTTACTGCAATAGATAAGCCGATGGCGCTCCAAAGCGAATAACGGCCACCAACCCAATCCCAAAACTGGAACATATTTTCTTTGGCAATACCGAACTTCACTACATCTTTCTCGTTAGTGGAAAGTGCCGCAAAATGTTTAGCGATGTGTGCCTCATCACCCGCTGTCTTTAAAAACCACTCCCTTGCGGTTTGCGCGTTGGTCATGGTTTCCTGTGTAGTGAAGGTTTTAGACGCAATGAGGAAAAGCGTTTCATCCGGCGTTACTTTTTTCAATGTTTCTGCAATATGCGTGGCATCTACGTTAGACACAAAGTAGGGCTGAATGCCTTCTACCCAATAAGGTTGTAAAGCTTCTGTAACCATCAACGGGCCTAAGTCGCTGCCGCCAATGCCAATGTTCACAATATATTTTATTTTTTTGCCGGTATAACCTTTCCATTCACCGCTGTGCACCTTATCCGCAAAGGTTTTCATTTGCTGCAATACTGCTTTTATTTGTGGCATTATGTCCTTTCCTTCGGTGTAAACCGGCCTGCCCGAGAAATTACGCAAGGCCGTATGTAAAACGGAACGATGCTCTGTTTCATTAATTAACTCCCCTTCAAACATGGCTGCAATAGCATCTTTCAAACGGGACTCATTCGCCAGGTCAATCAACAGGCCCATTGTTTCTTCTGTAATAATATTTTTTGAAAAATCAAAAAGTATGTCTTCAAAACGGTGTGAATACTTATCAAACCTTTCGGCATCTTCTGCAAACAAATCGGTCATGTAAACTTCTTCCATTTGTGCTGCATGTGCTTCTAACTTTTTCCAGGCCTTCGTTGTGGTTGGGTTAATTTTCGGGAACATAAATGATTATGATTTTGGTGTTTGAAATTATAAAGCGTTGATGACTTCAATTGTTTTTTGGATCATGTCGGGGGAAACATCCAAATGGGTTACAATACGAACCTGGGTAGGGGAGATGGCATACCAAAAAATGCCTTGCTCTTTCATTTTAGCCACAAGACTTACCGGTGTGAAAACATCCTTCACCGAAAAGATAACAATGTTAGTTTCCACCGGCAGCACGTCACCAACAAAATCTTTTTTGCCCAATGCCTCTGCTAATTGTTGCGCATGCTGGTGGTCGATTGCCAGGCGGCCCACATTATTTTTTAATGCATAAATGCCCGCGGCTGCCAGGTAGCCGGCCTGCCTCATACCGCCGCCAAATGCTTTACGCACACGGCGGGCTTTGCGGACAAATTCTTTTGTGCCAATAACAAGGCTGCCTACCGGACAACCCAGGCTTTTGCTCAGGCATATGGATATACTGTGAAAAACTTCGCCGTGCTCTTTTGCAGATTGGCTTTTCGCTACCATTGCATTAAACAATCTTGCTCCATCAAGGTGCAAAATCAGATTATTGTCATCACACACTTTGCGTATGCGTTTTAGTTCTTCCATTTCATAACAACTTCCGCCACCACGGTTTGATGTATTCTCTAATGAAACCAAAGCGGTTCGTGCCTTATGTACATCATCGGGGTTAATGCCTGCTAAAACCTGTGAGGAGGTAAGCCTTCCCCTGTCTCCGTTTAACAACTTTACCGAAGCACCGGAGTTGGCAGCAATGCCTCCGCCCTCATATTGGTAGATATGAGCGGTTACATCGCAAATCACTTCATCGCCCGGTTGCGTATGGCATTTGATGGCAATCTGGTTGGTCATGGTTCCAGAGGGACAAAACAGGGCAGCCTCCATCCCGAACATCTCGGCAGACAAATTTTCCAGGGTATTTATAGAGGGGTCTTCGCCAAAAACATCATCGCCAACCGGTGCGCTAAACATGGCTTCCCGCATTTCAGTTGTTGGCTTTGTCACGGTATCTGATCGGTAATCAATTATCATTCTTCAAATGTAAATAGTTCACATCTTTTAATACTCAGTTGGCGAAGAGTAGTTACGCAGGTTGGCTTGACAATTCAATTTTGTAGCAGAAAAGGCCCATACCCGATTTCAATCCCTTTTAAATTATATTGTTCTTCTTGCAACAATTGTGACCCTGCGTTTATATGTTTCGTGCAAATAGTATATATGTGGCTCAGTTTGCTATGGATGGAAAAATAGTCTCCTGATTATATTCCTGGCAGCCTATCGGCAACACTCTCTTTCGACTTCCCAGCCATTCAAAAATCCATTATTAATAAATAAAAAATTCAGGGAGAGACATAAGCACTCAATAGAAGGTTTTAATTCCTATAGATGATACAGCATAAACCTGTCTAATTCCCGGCGACACATTTTTTGAATTGGTAAAAGCGGGCCGGGTCGTTAATGTGAACGAATTATTACCTATGGCTGGTCAAAAGGATATCTACTATATAATTACCGGCAATACCCTCTTATATATGTTGATAGGTAAAACTTCAATCTTGGCCTGCCATTGTTGTTCACCGTGAAATATTGTTCATTATTGGCCCTCCATTACGTTTACGACTTTATTCTCACAGTTCAAAACCTGAAACATACAGTTTATAACATTTGGCAATTTAGAAGCCGGCCGGCCAAAGTAGGTTTGTCCAAGGCGCTACCGCTACCTCTTATAACGGAATTTTCCCGTTGGCACTTATAAATGGCAGTGGGAGTAACACAATCGGGAGCACCGCGTCATAGTTCTGTCAGCTCTTTACCATTCATCATTATAATGCAACGTTCATAATAAAACATTGTACTTTGCATTGTACAGTACCTACGTTTGTACAGAATTACACAAAACACATTATAAACAAAATACAATGAAACAGATTTTCTCCCTCATGCTTTTAGTTAGCTTTTTTAGCTTTACTGCCCAAGCCCAAACGGCTGGAAAAGTAAGTGGCTCTGTGGTTGACGGAAGTAAAAAAACAATTGAGTCGGCAACTATTGCATTATTAAGGGCGAAAGACTCTTCCAAAGTAAAGTTTGCGGTGGCCGGTAAAGAAGGCGCTTTCTCCTTTGAAGGCATAGCCGATGGCCGCTATTTAGTTTCTGTAACAGCGGTTGGTCACCAGCCGGGTTACTCACCCCTTTTTGAAATCACGCCTGAAGCGCCATCTGTAAAATTAAAAACCATCGAGCTTGTCCCGGTTACTAAATCAATGGGTGCCGTGGTTGTTACGGCACGCAAGCCGCTGATCGAACAGCGCATTGACCGTACCATTGTAAATGTGGATGCGTCCATTACCAATGCAGGCACCAATGCTTTGGAAGTGCTCGAAAAATCGCCTGGTATTTCGGTTGATAAAGACGGTAATATCAGTTTAAAAGGCAAACAGGGAGTGGTGGTTTTGGTAGATGGCCGCCCTACACAATTAGGTGCTGCCGACCTTGCCAATATGCTACGCACCATGCAAAGCAGCGGATTGGACCAGATAGAGATTATGACAAACCCACCTGCAAAATATGATGCCGCTGGTAATGCCGGTGTGATCAACATCAAAACAAAAAAGAACAAGCAAATGGGATACACGGGTTCGGTGGGTGTAGTGGCATCTCATGGCCTTCACTTTCGGGCTAACGAGAATACAAGCCTGAACTACCGTCATAATAAGGTAAACCTCTTTAGCAATTTTAGCCATAACTACCGCAAGCAAACGCAGGATTTACGCATCCAGAGAAATTTTATCAACCCGACTACCAAAGCAATTGTAAACCGGTTTGAACAAGTATCTGATCTGCATAATGAAAACAATTCTTTTAATGGTAAGATCGGCCTCGACTATTCCATCAATGCTAAAACTACCCTGGGTGCTGTTGTATCAGGCTTTTCGGGCCCGTCAGAATTTGAAGGAAATACCATCACGAATAATTTGAAGAATGGCGCCATCAACGACATTACAAAATCAAATTCCAGAAATAAAGAAGTCTTCAAAAACGTAAGCACCAATGTAAACTTTCGCCGGGTGATGGACAGCACAGGCAGGGAATTTACAGGAGACTTTGATTATGTGGTTTATGATGGCAACACCAATCTTACGTTGCTTAGTAATTATTACAATAGAAGCAATAGTCTTTTAAAAGCCGACAGCCTGTTTGGAGCAACGCCGCAAAACATAAAAATTTATAGCGGAAAGTTCGACTATACACACCCGATGAAAAACGGTTCTCGTTTTGAAGCAGGTGTAAAGTCAAGCATGGTGAGAACTGATAACAATGCAATGTATGATACCGCTGCCAATGGTACTATACAAAGAGATCGTGGCCGCAGCAATCATTTTATCTACGAAGAGAACATCAATGCGGCTTATGTAAATCTTACCAAGACATTATCCAAAAAATGGAATGCACAATTGGGGTTACGCTTAGAGCAAACGGCCGCAACCGGTAATTCAAAGGGATACAAATTCTCGAGCACCAACAACGATTTTGTTCCTTTTGATACTACGTTTAAAAACAACTATGTACAATTATTTCCAACCGCTTACCTGCAGTATAAAGCAACCGAGAACGAGAGCTTTGTGTTAAACTATGGTCGCCGTATTCGTCGCCCTAATTACGAAAGCCTGAACCCCTTTATTGAATACATAGACCGCTACACCTACCAGCAGGGTAACCCCGACCTGAAACCCCAGTTTAGCCATAACATAGAGCTAAGCCACACCCATAATAATTTTTTGACAACTACATTCAATTACTCCGTTACCAATAATATTATTCAGCAGGTGATTGAACAGAATACCGAAAAATCAGAAGCTTACATTAAGCAAGCCAACATTGCCAGCCAGCGACAGTATGGTATTTCGGTAAATGCAGGGCAGCAGCTTACTAAATGGTGGACGAGCAACATTTACGTAAACGTTTTCAACAATCGTTTTGAAGGGGTGGTAAACAATGTTCCGATCAATGTTGATGCGACTACGTTGATGTTAAACGGCTCTCAGAATTTCAAGTTAGGCGCTACCTCTTCTGCTGAAATCAATGGTTGGTTTCGTACAACGGGCATCGAAGGCGTAATGAAAATCAGGTCAATCGGCATGTTCTCACTTGGTTTTAGCCAGCAGGTGATGAAAGGAAAAGGTACCCTGCGTTTTACTCTCCGTGATGTATTAAGCAGCCAGCACTTTAAAGGCGAAAGTAAGTACGGTGATGTGGATGCTACTTTCCAAAACTACAACGACAGCCGCGCCGTTAGTGTAGGATTTACGTACCGCTTTAGCAAAGGGAAGGTGGCCAACAACCAACGAAAGAGAGCAAGCAGCGCAGCCGATGAGCAAGGCCGTGTAGGCGGAGGAAATAATTAAAATTAGCAGGCGGCAGGTTATAGTTAACAGTAGGTAGTAAAGTCGCCCGCTGTTAACTATAAAATGCCAACCTAAACTTAGAAATGCTTCGTTAAACAGTTTTAGTTTTTTCTTCATTCATAAAGCCTATTAACCGCTGATACTTTGGTCAGCAATTATTCACCCTTCATCACAATTTCTTCTTCTATCAAAGCTGAAAATAAAATCTTTGTGTTGTTTACGTCAAACTAATGTTATGAGAAGAGTTGTTACGTTGTTGGCAATAAGTGTTTTTACCGGCTTTGTGGCGCTCGCACAATCAACAGGAAAAGTTTCCGGCGCCATTAAGGATGACAGTGGAAAAGGATTGGCTTCTTCTACTGTTTCTCTTTTGAAAGCGGCTGATTCCTCGCTGGTTAAGGTGGCTGTCACGGATAAAGATGGTCATTATGATTTTATCAATATTAAAGAAGGTAAATACTTGGTGTCGGTTACCTCCGTTGGTTACAGCAAAAAGTTTTCAAATCAATTTGACCTGTCTGCTTCCGGCGCCAATGTTCCTTCTATTAGTTTATCCCAGGCTACCAAAGACTTAAAAGGAGTAACAGTAACAGCTGCACGGCCGTTTATAGAAACCAAGATTGACAAGACGGTTATCAATGTAGAAGCTTCACCAAGCAGTGCTGGTTCTACTGCTTTGGAAGTATTGGAAAAATCGCCGGGGGTAACGGTTAACACTGATGGTGCTATAAGCCTTCGTGGTAAAGCCGGGGTAATTATGATGGTGGATGGAAAACTTACGTATCTCTCTGCTGCTGACCTTGCTAATCTTTTGAAAAACATGCCGGCGTCGCAATTAGACCAGATTGAGATCATGACCAACCCTTCCTCAAAATACGATGCTTCGGGTAACGCTGGTGTAATCAACATCAAAACAAAAAAGGGAAAGGCAAACGGGCTGAATGGAAGCCTTACTTTGGGTGCGACGGTTGCTATCTTCCGCCCGGCCGAAACCACGTATTTGCTTCCGAAATCGCAGAACAGTTTCAACTTCAATTATAAAAAAGACAAGCTCAATTTTTTTGGAAACTATAATCCCAACTATTTCCGTGGCCGCGGTACAATGAGTTTCGACAGAAATTTTACTGAGAATGGAACTAAGTCAGGATCGTCGGACCAGGTAACGCAATTCAAGTTCGGCAACGAAAACCATACATTAAAGCTGGGTGTGGATTACCAGGCAAATAAGAAAAATATTTTTGGAGTGGTAGTTAGCGGTTTTGCATTTAACGGCCACCCTACACCAACTACGACACAAATATTAAAAGATGCCGCCGGAAATGTAACATCCAAAATGGTTTCCAACACAGATAATAATTTAGATTTTAAAAACTTTACAGGCAACCTAAACTGGAAACACACGTTTGACAGTACCGGGAAAGAGTTAACTGCCGATTTTGATTATGTACGGTATGCCAACACCTCCGACCTGATATTGGCAACAGATTTTTTTAACGGCTCAGATCGAAAAACAGGCGAGCTTTTGTTGAGTGGTCATT
>DASQMG010000199.1:0-2352 GCA_035645595.1 Flavisolibacter sp.
AGAAATTTAACGTTGTTCTATATGTTAACTCCATCATGGTTGCTTCACTCTACCGTTCCCAAACGCAATAGCCTGTAGCTTTAAAAGTTCTTCAAGGCCTTCTACACTTTCTTGTGATATAAGTGAAATAAGTAACTTCCCTGTTAAACAAAGAGTAAGGTTTTTTACCTTTGAATCTTAACCCACATTGCAGTATGCATGCCTTCAAATGTTAAAGTTTCTACTATTTTCCAAATATTTTGCTTTGGCTAGCTTCCTTTATTCGTAGGGGGGTACAGCTACAAGATCTTCATTACAAGGATAAAGGCTATTTGTTGTTTGTAGTACACAATTGGTATTGTTTGTTATAACTGCATTGCAGTTCTTTGTAGTTGTGTATTTTAAATGTTCTATAAGGCGTCACCCTGAAACCGGTAATATTACCGGCTACTATCGTCTTGTGGAAAGTTATCGAAATGCTGATGATCGTATTTGTCATCGCACCATTTTAAATGTAGGCTATATGGAAGATACAGATCTAGATCAGCGTAACAAAATACAGAAACATCTGAGCGAGAGGTATGAGCGTAAGCAAATACTGTTTGAAGAAACAGATCTGATTGTAAGAAAATATGTTGAAGAACTATGGAAGCGTATCATAGAGACCAAAAGGTTAGACACAACCCCGGTTGAGCAAAGGGCCAGGATGGTGGACATAGATACCATAAAGCACCAGGATGTAAGAGAGACAGGTGCAGAATGGATAGGTCATCAAAGCTGGCAGAAACTTCAGCTTACCGAGGTGCTTGTTAATAAAGGATGGACAGAAGAGCAGGTACAACTTGCAGCAACACAGGTAATCAGTCGTGCAGTATACCCGGCATCAGAGTTAAAGACAGCAAGATGGATCAAAGAAAATTCTGCTGTGTGTGAACTGACAGGATATGATGTAGAAAAGGTCACTAAAGACAAACTTTATCAAAGTGCATTGAGCCTGTATACTCTAAAAGATGAATTGGAAGAACATCTGTCCAAGCGAACTAATGAGCTCTTTGATATCGAAGACAAGATCATGTTATATGACTTGACCAATACCTACTTCGAAGGTGAGAAAACAAATAGCAAGCTTGCAAAATTTGGCAGAAGTAAAGAAAAACAAAATGATGCTAAATTAGTAGTATTGGCACTTGTGGTAAATATAGAAGGGTTTATCAAATACTCATCCATCCACCAGGGCAATATTGCAGATTGTGCTACACTATCAGCAATGATAGATAAGTTAGCAGCCCATACAAGTAAGGATAAAAAGGCTGTAATAGTACTGGATGCAGGTATTGCCACAGAAGAGAACCTGGAACTTATAGAGGCTAAAGGGTACAAGTATCTTTGCGTAAGTCGTTCAAAGCTAAAAGACTACAAGGTTGTACAGGACCGCCTTACTGTATTAATGGAGACAAAATCAGAAAAGTATCTCAGACTAAAGGCTGTTACCACTGAAAAGAACACTGACTACTACCTTGAAGTAAAGAGCCCTGCAAAAGAGATGAAAGAAACCGGGATGAAAAACCAGTTTGAAAAAAGGTTTGAAGAAGCTTTGCAGCGTATACATAAGGGAGTACACAGCAAAGGAGGTGTTAAGCAGGCAGATAAAGTACATCAACGAATAGGTCGAGCTAAAGAACGGTATCCATCAGTTCAACAGTATTATGTAATAGAGGTATCGGTAGATGAAAAAACAAAAGTGGCTACAGAAATTACATGGAAAAAAGACGAAGACAGGCATCACGATAAATCAGATAGCTTAGGGATTTATTTTTTACGAACCAATATGAATGTATCCGATGAAGTTATCGTATGGAATATCTACAATACAATCAGGGAAATAGAAAACACTTTTCGCACACTAAAAACAGATCTGGACCTACGCCCAATATATCACAAAAATGACGATGCTACCATGGCCCATCTGCACCTGGGCTTACTTGCTTACTGGTTGGTCAATACAATCAGACAGCAACTAAAAAGTCAAAACATCAATAGTTGCTGGACAGAAATAGTACGAATAGGAAACACCCAAAAAGTAATCACTACAAGAGCAAAAAATACCTTAGACCAAATTGTAAGCACAAGAAAATGCTCAGAACCAAATGAAAACCTCAAAGCAATTTATGATGCCTTAAAAACTAACTATCAACCCTTCAGAAAAAGAAAATCTGTAGTACACAAACGGAAACCCGAAAAAATTCAAACCCAACAAATACGCCTATTACAGCCCACTTAGCTGCAATCTGGGTTAAAAAGCAGTGGTGCATCGCTAAGATAGACGGTCAGTACCTGGCCAACATGGAAGGAGTACTGCGTCTGTATGGCCAG
>DASQMG010000200.1:0-5664 GCA_035645595.1 Flavisolibacter sp.
GATACACATTACTCCATCATGCGGGGATCAAAAGCAAATCTTGTAATCAGGCAGGGGAAAGAACAAAATTATAAACCCTCCCTATATATCGAACCTATCAATAACGCAGATGCGAATTACGGGACGGTTTTGTTGAATGAAATTAAATCGGTGCAAACAAAATATCCGGGCATTGAATTAAAAAAATCATCGGCCGGATGGGAAGTTATCATCCCCGAAAAATATAAAGAAGGTCATGAAGCACATTTCGCCCGTGTGATGGAAAAGTTTTTACAATATGTAAAAGAAGGAGCACTGCCCTCCTGGGAAGTTCCTAACATGATAGCCAAATATTACACTACGACTTCTGCTCTTCAAATGGCCAAAGGAGCAAAAAATGGTTCGCGGTAATTCCCGGTTATGAAGAAAAATATAGCCCTAATCCTTTTACTTCATTCATTCATTTCATACCAGGCTAACTCGCAGGTTTTAGCAACGCTTGAAGTGAATTTGAACAACAATAAAAATTCTATCCCTTTAAAAATCGACCTTGACGCCATAACCTTTTTACATGACAGTACGTTGCAATTGGTAGAGGTAGCCGGTAAAACAAAAACACCAATACCTTACCAGGTAGAATATAATGATAAGAGAATATTGCATTGGATAACACCTGGTGCCAATAACACCAAAAAGACATTTCAACTTATAAAAGGGGCACCTTACGAATCTTCGGATCATATAAAAGCGGTGGCTGATAATGGTTTTATGACGATTAGTAACAGCGGTAATAAGCTGCTTAGGTATAATTATAAAACTATTTACCCGCCCACAGGCATAGATAGTGTTTATAAAAGAAGCGGTTTTATACACCCTCTATGGTCGCCACGTGGACAGGAACTTACCCGCATTAATGCACCGGATCATTATCATCACTGGGGATTATGGAACCCGTGGACAGAAGTTCTTTTCGAAGGCGACTCCGTTGACTTTTGGAACCTTGCCAGGAAACAGGGGACGGTTCGTTTTGCCAGTTTTGCATCGACCACAAGTGGACCTGTATTTGCCGGTTTTAAAGCCTTACACCAGCATGTGGTTTTTAAAAAAGGAGGCGCTGAAAAAGTGGCAATTAGTGAACTGCAGACGGTAAAGATCTACCAGCCTGCTGCTGGTCAGAACTATTACATTGCCGACATCACGATACAATTAGCCCCCGCAACCGATAGCGCGGTTTTGCTTCTTGAATATCGTTACGGCGGCCTGGGCATTCGGGCAACAGAAGAATGGAATAAAGACAATAGTGTTATCATAACATCGGAGGGCAAGAACCGAAAAGAAGCAGACGGCAGCACGGCAAAATGGTGTATGGTTCAGGGGGCTGTAAAAGGCGACCATGCAGGGTTGGTGATGATGTCCTATCCAACCAATTATAACTATCCCGAACCTTTGCGGGTGTGGCCGGAAAGTATGAATGGAAGGGGTGATGTGTTCCTTAATTTTTCTCCTACAAAAAACAGGAACTGGTTGCTTGCGCCGGGTACCGAATATGTGCTTAAATACCGCTTGCTTGTTTTCAATGATACCTTTTCAAAAAACCAGGCTGAATCGGCGTGGAAGAATTTTGCGCAGCCGCCTGCTATTACCGTTAAATTGAATAATCAGTAAAACGTCACCAACAATAAAATCAGAATGAAACCAGCAACCGCTTTACTTACCGGCTTCTTATTAATGACATTTGCAAGCGGGTATTCCCAGGATAAAGTCAATTGGAAAAAAGTAAAAGTATTAGTCTATACAAAAAATGGAAAGGGGTATGTGCACGATAATATACCAAGCGCCGTGGCCGCTATTCAAAAGTTGGGAGGGGAAAATGGTTTCAAAGTGGACACTTCTTCCAGTGCTTCCGTAATGACGGCAGACAACCTTAAACAATACACAATGCTTATTTTCCCCAGTACCAACAACGATGTGTTTGATACGGATGCGCAGCGGTTGGTGTTCCGTCACTACATAGAAGCAGGAGGAGGGTTTGTAGGTATACATTCTGTTACCGGTACAGAACGCAACTGGAAGTGGTTTAAAAGCATGATAGGGGGAACCTTTGCCTGGCATGCAAAATTTCAAAAATTTAAAGTAAAGGTTCTTGATGCGGCCCATCCATCTATGAAAGGCTTACCTAAAGAATGGGAAAAGGAAGATGAATTCTACTTTGCAAAAGAATTATACCCGGGAACTAAAGCCATCCTGGCACTGGATATCACTTCTTTAGATACAACGGATACTGCACAACGGGCCCTTATTCTTAGGAATGCCGGAGCATTTTCCGAACTGTATCCCGGAGCATGGACACACGATTTCGATGGAGGACACACCTGGTTTACAACGTTAGGCCATAATAAAAACGACTACGCTGATCCGCTTTATGTAAAGCATATTTTGGCAGGAATTCAATTTATAGCCACCCGGGTTGAAAAGCTTGACTATAGTAAAGCTTATGCAGACTCAAGAGATACGCCGGTGCGATGAAAAAAATCAGCCGGCACTTGAGAGCTCTTGTTTTTGAGGCTAGGAGTGCATATTTCCAGGTGGTAAATTCTCAAAGCGATGGGGCCGGTGTTACAACCTTTCCAGGTTTTGGCTTTGATGACAATGTTGACAAGGAGGGAGAGGCTCACCCTCGGCTTTTAGAACAATCTCCTGTTTCTGAACCATTTCAATTGTTGTAAGTAGGTTTCTAAGCCCGTTACGCTAACCATTCAATTACAGTGTCATGTTATTAGTAATACCTCGGCTAAGTACAAAGACTTTGAGGCTTCAACTGCTTCAACATAATTAAAAACCTAAGCATGGATTATAAGAACGATTTTCTTTTAAACGATAAAGTGATCATAGTAACCGGTGGCACGGGTGTGTTGGGTGAAGCTTTTGTCAATGGCCTTGCAGCTGCAGGTGGCACGGTTGGCATATTAGGAAGAAACGAAAAAGTGGCGGACGAAAGGGCAGCTGCTGTAAACAAGCGGGGAGGGAAGGCAATAGCGTTGATTGCCGATGTGACCAACGAAGAGCAACTACGTGCAGCACGTGAAAAAATAATGAAGGAGTTTGGGAGAATTGACGGACTTGTGAACGCTGCCGGTGGTAATATGCCCGGCGCAGTTATCGCTCCCGATAAGGATATTTTTCAGTTAGATTTTGTGGCACTGAGAGAAGTAATGAACCTTAATTTATTTGGAACCTTGTTGCCAACGCAGGTGTTTGGGCAGGCAATGGCTACACAAGCGAAAGGTAGTATCGTGAATATTTCTTCTATGGCATCGCAGAGGGTTATTACGAAAGTATTGGGTTACAGTATGGCTAAAACCGCCATTGATTCTTATACTAAATGGTTTGCCGTGGAGCTTGGAAACAGATATGGTGATACTATAAGGATGAATGCCATCGCCCCCGGATTTTTTCTTACAGAGCAAAACAGGACCCTGTTAACCAACAGTGACGGAACGATGACGGAGAGAGGTGCTCTTGTGATAAAAAATACACCTTTCTCCCGTTTCGGAAAGCCCGATGAATTGGTAGGTGCACTGGTTTGGCTGTTAAGTGATGCTTCAAAATTCGTAACGGGATCTGTTGTGAATGTAGATGGAGGATTTTCTATATTTAGTGGAGTATAATCATACACCGATTCTTTGGAAAGCATCTTATTATTTAGTTGCGCCTCCATTATGTTTGTAGTGGGTAATCCAAAATCAATACCATCCACTCCTAAAGAAAAGTTTGCTGCATAAAAAATCATCAAGCATTTTTTCAGCGTACATACCGGTTACCGAAGAAGAACTTTTTCGTAACAAGCCTCCGAGTTAAATCACTTCTATTCCCCGATTATGAATGAGGTCTAAGGCAACGTTCAATGCCGCAGTAATAATATTCACATCATATGAGTTGTGCAACAAGCACAGGGCCTTGGCAAAAATGCGGCTGAGCTATATTGTAACTGTAAATTATTATTCAACTTAGGGGCTAACGTGAAGCGACAGAACGATGAAAACCGCTTCTTCGCCAAGCCCCTCTACGTTGGCGCAAGGCGAATTGACTGCCCCAACACGTCCACTACATTATTAAAGTAGATAGGGAACTTTTCAAAAAACGTATCAAGAACTTTTAAAAAAAATTGTGTAGTTAAATAACTACGCTTATATTTGTAGTCAAATAGCTACACAATGAACTTAAGACGTGATGTTTTCCAGGCCATTGCTGATCCTACAAGACGAGCCATACTGCTGTTGGTTGCAACCCAATCCATGACAGCTGGTGCAATTGCTGCAAACTTTGATACGGCGAGACCGACCGTTTCAAAACATCTGCAAATCCTTACCGAATGTGAGTTGCTAAAACAAGAGCAGACCGGAAGAGAAATGTATTACCATCTAAATCCGAAGAAAATGAAAGAAGTAGGCGACTTTATTGAGCCATTCCGTCAGATGTGGGATGACCGGTTTAATAAGCTTGAAGCCGTCATGAAAAAACATAAAAGCAAGTAAAATGGAAAACAAGACGCAAGTACATGCAGCGGACGGCAAACAGGAAATAATACTTATAAGAGATTTTGAACTCCCTGTGGAACTGCTCTTTAAGGCATATGAAGAACCGGCACTTTTTGAACAATGGATGGAAACAAAAGTGCTGAAAATGGAGAATAAGAAACATGGTTGTTTTGCATTTGAAACCTCCCGAAATGGTAATGTAGTTTTTCGTGCAAATGGAACGATCCATGAGTTTATTCCCAATCAAAGAATCACCAGGACTTTTGAAATGGAAAACACGCCTTTCCCCGTTCAGATGGAGTATCTGGAATTTGAGAGGCTGACAGATGAGACCAGCAGACTGACCATGCATATAATATTTAAGTCAATTGAATTTAGAAATCAGTTAATGCAAATGCCCTTTGCTCAAGGTATTAATATGGCGCACAATAAACTGCAAGGAATAATAAACAATCTAAAACAATAATCATGAAAAAGCGAAACAAAATCATCTACTGGATTGCTACTGCCTTTCTTGTTTTTGGAATGACAGCAGGAGGTATACAGCAAGTGCTTCAGATAGGCGGTTACAACGACATTGTAAGCCGACTGGGATATCCTCTTTATATGCTTACTATTTTAGGCGTCTGGAAGTTGTTGGGAGTTGTTGCGATTCTTGTTCCGAAGTTCCCCTTGATAAAACAGTGGGCTTACGCTGGCTTTTTCTTTGCCATGTCTGGTGCTGCTATTTCACATTTTGTAGTGGGGGAACCATTTACTGAATCAGTACCATCATTAGTGCTTTTATTGATGACAGTGGTTTCGTGGTTTTTCAGACCCGATGATATAACCTTAAAACAAGTAAAACGAAAAACATATGATAAATCCGGACGTCAGTTGGTTTTTCAATAAGCGGGGAAAGTGGCAGGACGCTTACCAGGAACTACGGAATATAGTGCTTGATTGTGGATTAACAGAAGAATTGAAATGGGGTTGTCCTTGTTACCTACACCAAAAAAGCAATATCGTGCTAATACACGGTTTCAGAGATTATTGTGCCTTACTCTTTATGCAGGGTGCCTTGTTGAAAGACCCAAAGGGCATCCTGGTGCAACAAACTAAAAATGTTCAATCGGCACGGCAAATCAGATTTACCAATCCAGGAGAT
>DASQMG010000201.1:0-4015 GCA_035645595.1 Flavisolibacter sp.
GAGGCAAATCTGATAAAACATTTAATCCCTGATGTGCATTCTACATCAATAGCGCTACATTTTACACGAGACCCGTACAGTATTTCAAAGAAGCTAAACTTGATACCTGGTGACGCATACCATAAATAGACGGGCACAAAAAAAGAGCGCAGTTGTTGCGCACTTTTTAAACGGGTCATTGTGTTACTTCTCCAGGCCTCTACCGGTTTTGTGTTGCAATTCATCAATTTTTTCCGATGCTTCTGCCTTGGTTAAATCATCAGCTACTTCCTCGCCAGCTTCTGAAGCCAATGTATTCAAATACGATTTTTGGGCGCCTGTTATCGGTTCGCTGCCGGTTGTCCATTCAGAAGGATCTTTTATAGTATTATCGCCCTTCAGTGGTTGTTCTTCTTTTTTCATTTGACTAATTATTTTAGCAAATTACAATACCAAAATAGAGCCAGAATTGCCGGGACTTAAAATGAAAATGGTACCGGAGAAAATAGTTAGAAATAAAGCCAAAGCCCACAAAAAATAGTAAGGAATGATACGGCTTTAATTGAGGTATAGCTGTACTTTCTTTTCTATCAGGGTGTTCTCATCACTTATGTTCCACAACTCGGCTTCCTCTTCAACAGTTATATAAAACAAAAAGGCTTCCAGCAGAGTAGCATAACTGCGGCTGCGTATGGTTTGGTATTTTACTCTATAGCTTCCTTTCACGCCACGGTAGTGTTCGGCGTTGTCGGATAAGCGAAAGAGAATAACATTGGATGTTGAGTAAAAAATTCGGTTCATTGGATATTGTATTACTGATTAAAAATAACGCAAAGCCCAATACTTACGGGATGGACAAACACCAAGATTTACAGTAGAATTACGAGTTTGTTACAGGAGGAGATTGGGGATTATACAAAATACAGTTCCAGGCGGTTATGGTTGGTAAAAACGTTCATATCTATATAGTGGCCGCCCAACATTTTATATTCTACATAAAAATCGTTTATCTGGCGGCACATCATCACAAAGCCGCCGTTATGTTGTTCACCAATAAAATCACCTTCCCAGAAAGCTTCAAGTTGCGACAGTTCATCCATAAAGGCAAAGTCATAAATCGTCATGCGTAGTATTAAATTTAACTGCCAAAGTAATGGGGAGAGGTTAAACATGCAAGCAGCTACAGATTTATTTTATAAGTGGACCAATTTCGTGGATTATTTTTCAGAATGGGCATTTTTACGCTTGCGGGCGGGGCAGTATTTGCCTACTTTCGTCCTGGTTTTTCATAGGATATTGGATTTTAAAACGGGGCAGCATTTCTATGCAGCCCTTTTTTTATGCTCTCTGCTCCTTTGGTCTCTCTTTCTTTAGCCAGGAGCAAGCCCTGGCCTCCTGTCTGAGCTGTTGATCCCTGCACTGCTAAGTAATTACCCTAAGGCAAAAGCAAGGCATTAACCCGATTGACCAACAGCTGTGCCCGCTTTATATTTACACCAGGAAGTGACCGATACAACGTATCGCACCTCCTGTTCAAAAATCCTAAGAAAGCCAAAACGATCCAATAGCGTCCAAAACAAAGAGGGAGAGAAAAACCAAAGGTCCATTATCTGTGTTAACTTCTTTTTTAAGTTGTTTGTTGAAAGCCGTTTTTATATCCATCTTATCCTGAAGTGAAAAGCTAAACCTCTATCCAATCCCTGAAAAGCTAAGGCGTCCGTAGTCCCATGAAAAAGTACCACGAAGCAATGCACACGCCTTATACAAAATAAAAAGCCCCTCACAACTACCTTGTGAAGGGCTTCTTATTGTGAAACTGTCAGATTTACTCAAGTATTTTATTTGATGAAGTTCCTTGAAAGGCAGAATTCGGTTATCCATCTCTCCTTTATATGACACCCCGTTATCTAAATAGCGGCAACTCTGCAGTTTCCCCACTTTGGCATTTTTCCGCCTCGGTTTATTGTAGCTAACCTGCTGATACAGAAATCTCATAGCAACATTTCATTTGGTATAATTGATGTTTAGGTTAACATACTACATCTTGTATAAATCTATATGTATGCTTACCACTTCAACTTTCTACCAGCTTAGCTACACAGAACAAGCAGATACTATTCTACGAGAAGGCAATTTCATACAAACGCGTACCGAAAAAAATTTTATGATTGACATGTATGAGTTGGACGACTTATTAATAGAAGTATTTTACCAAAAAGACACCGAAGACCTTGTTTCGATAATGGCTTACAATACAGCGGATAAGTTGCAAATGTTGAGCAAAGGAATCAACCTCACTCCACGTCTCAGCTACAGAGGCGATCGAACCATTTATCCTGCAAAAGAATGTTGTGCATAGTAAGAGTTTGCTAAAAAACAAATCCCTCCAGGTTGATACTGGAGGGATTAATAATTTCAGGCGGTTTTAGGTTTTCGTTTTTCGGGCTTTCATTCTTGATTGGACGCCTGCAGTTTTCACAAGTACTAGACGGGTTTTCTTACGGATACACGATTAAAAACGGATTCAAACAGGTAGTGGATTAAGAAACTGGTTTTGCTTTGATACTGGATTTAGTGTGGTTTTCAACGGGATCTGGATATTGGTTGGAGCTTTTTACTTCTCTCATTTGCTGATACAAAACTAACGCAGTTGAGTCTGGCAGGCAATGGCAGTTTCGCCCTACTTTCGATGTATGGTAATTACGCAGGCGTAGGGAAACAACGCATTCTAAACCAAGAAGTTTTACCCCGAGAACTGCGTAAAACTACGGGCATAAAAAAAGCAGCCCGAGGCTGCTTAAATGTTTTATAAGTATCTTCTTATTTTTCTATAATAAAACTCTGCTTAATCTTTTTAGCTACTGGTTTATCGGCTAACATCGCGGGCTCCCATTCAGGCATTTGTTCCATTGCGGTAATCAAATCGTCGTCAAAGTCCTCATTAACTCCCTGCACCACTTTAAAGTTGGTAGGCACACCATCAACATCAATAATAAATTCTACCACCACATTGGCCTTTTTTATTCCCTGTGGTAGCGATGCCGCCAAACGATTTCCCATCTGGTCTAAATACTTTAAAAAGTTTTGCCCTCCGCCCTGAAATTGGGGCCACTGTAAAACCACATCTGCCACATGGGGGATGGTTCTAACACGATGCTGCACCGGTGCCCTCTTCTGTTTTACAACAGGCTTCTCTACTACAACTACTTTTTTTGATAAGCCGTCAAACTGGTATTCTCCCCTGCTGTCCGTCATAATTACGGGTAACTGGCGGGTCACTTCAAAATGGTCGTAAACGGCCTCTAACCTTGATGCAAATGATTTTAATTTTTCGTCGGTCTTTGTAAGCGTTGCCAGGTAGTCAACGCTTTTCTTGTTGTTGTATTTTATTGGAAAGATGTGCACCGGTATATAGTCTTGCCCGGCACTTTTTGCATGCGCCGCTAATATATAAATCTCATCAATTTGCTCATCGGTAACCGGTATGCAGCCCACAGTAACACAACTTCCATGAATATAAATGTCACCGCCAGGTCTTACAGGATCGGCTAATAAACGATCCGATGTATTTGGGTAATTGATGCCAAGCGATAAATGATAATTACTATTTGGATTAAACTCGTTTATATAGTAAAAACCTTCGGGCACCTGGTAATCGCCCTGCATGCGTTTAGGCCCTAATGACCCCGCAAGCGCACACACCCTGTACGTCTTAAAAAGCTTATATGGTTCTTTACGGGTGTTACTCACCCAAACCTCTAATTGCGAATCGTATTTAAACGAACGGATGTAAATGTTCTTTGCAGGCCATTGTAATCCTTTCGAGGTAAATTGTTTTTGCAGAGTATCCAGTTTGTTTTGCATAGCTACAGCCGGCCTTGTTTGGCTTCGCTGGAAATCTACAAATGAAACGTGGGTGCCCTGGCCAAAACCGCATAACGCTGTAACTAATAATAGGCTTAGTAAGAAAATCTTCATGTAACACTATTCTTTTCGGTGGCAAGTTCTGGTTTAATATGCTAAGGAAATTTCAAAA
>DASQMG010000202.1:0-4486 GCA_035645595.1 Flavisolibacter sp.
GCCTGCAGGTGCGGCCTTATATTTTCGTTAAACAGCGATGTGGTGATGGGCAGGATTGGGTGCAGGGCCATCAGTGCTATCACCAGTTCCAGGTTGTGTTCATCTTTTTCGTCAAGGATGTACGTCATCGAAAGTGAAGGAAGGTTGACAGATTGCAGCGCTGCGGCAATGGTATCAATAGCCGAAAGCTTTTCGTCCTTCACCTTCATCATCACATCAGCCATGTGAAGCACATCGTAACCTTTGGCTGCCACCAGGTTTTTTACACGGTAGGCCAAATGTCCTGAACCAATAATAAGAACGGTTTTAGTTTTCATGTGGCATGCAATTACTGCAATATTGTTGGGATAAGGAAAGGTTTTTTTGTGTAAGATGATTATACTTCGGTAAAAGATAACACGAAGCCATAGTACCACATTAGCTATAACCTTTGCTGGGAAAGTTCACTGATTATAACTACACTATTTGATGTTTGGCAAAATATAGAAAGAGTTCATATACGGGGTGCTGATGAAACGAGAAGTTTCCAGATAGCTAATGCAACCACCGCTGTTTCGGTTCTACCTGTTTAAGAAAGTGAGGACGTAAATGGTGTAACGCAGTACCAACAAAACCCAATCGGCTATATAGGAGAAGGATGGAAGTCAGGATAAAAAACTTAAGCTGCTTTCCAAAAAGGGTTTACATGGTTGGTCCTGGTATACTCGGCACTAACAGCACCGCCGGGTTTTGCAGAGCGTACTAAAACGGGACCTGTAATGATTTTTCTTCTGCGTTTTTCTCTGCTGTTTTCTTGTTGCTTTTCCATGGTCTGTTTTTTCTTTTCTAAAAGAAAAATAGTGCCAAAAATTTGTTGATGCATCAATAGCGTTAAAGCCAATATCAAGTTGGATAATTCCAATACAAAAGATCGAAAAGATTTCAGTAAAAATATAGTCTATCAGCCAAGCACTTCCTGTTCCTACTTGCGTAATTCCCACAACTTCAAAAAAGAGTATCCCTCCTCTTTCCGGGCAACATCCGCTTTCTATCTTGTCCTACAATTTTTACTCCGTGCAATTAATGATGTATCTAAAAAACGATTTGCTTGAAACCGTACCACTCGATAAGACACAGGTTTCCATACCGGGTTACCTGGGAAAAATCAAGCGGGAACTAAAAGAAAAATACAAAACGGTTTTAGCGGAATCGGCCGTAGCTCCGGAGTTTATAGTAGTTAGCCGGTCGGGCATTGTGCCTAAAATAAATGATGAAGGACTTATTTAATGACCCAGGCATCAGAAAGCTTCCGCATGTGGTGCCGCACTAATTCCAACAGGAATTTTCCAGTAAGCTGTTATAAGGTGGAATACTATTTTATATTGTTTACCTGTCGCCCGATGGGTAAATTATCATGGTCAATAGCACTAAAAGAACCACCGCATTTATAGAGGGAATGGCCCGTGCCGGTTGTATAGCCACAGGTATTGTTTATGCCATGATAGGCGTGATAGCGCTACTATCTCTTCTTCAATTAAAACACGGCGGCGCTGATGAAAGCAGCATCTTGAAATTTTTGGAAGATGTACCCGGCGGCAAAATCGTGATAGGGATCATATTATTGGGTATGGTGTCCTACATCATCTGGCGTTTTTACGAAGCCATCAACGACCCTTACCTCTATGGCCGTCAATGGAAAGGAATGGCAACAAGAATTATCACTGCCTTTAGTGCAATTTCCGATGCCATGATTGCCTGGCCAGCGGTAGAATCTTTAATGGGAGCCGGCACTGCAATGAAAAACGGTGAGCCGGTAGCGCAACGCCAGCAGTTTGGGGAACTTCTACAAAAAGATGGCGGCGTATGGGTACTTAGCTTAATAGGTATTATTACTTCTATCACAGCTATTGTTCAATTTGTATATGCCCTTAAGAAAGCCTACGAAGAGCGAATAGACATGAAGCAAATGAAGCCGGTGCAGAAAAATAGTATTCATGTGTTAGGGTATGCCGGTCATTTTGCACGGGGAATTATTTTAGGCATTATGGGATTTTTTATGCTAAAGGCGTCCTTTACCTTAAATGCGCAATACATAGTAAACACAGACAAGGCATTTGATTTTATAGGCGATAAAGTAAGCCATCTTGTTTTTGCGGCCGTTGCAGTTGGCACTATCTGCTACGGCTTTTTCATGTTTGCCATGGGCTACTATTACGATTTTAAAAAAGGAAAATAAAAGCGGCTCCTGTATTTAACCTGCTTTGTATCTTTCTAATTTCAGTAGCTTTCCGCCTTATCATTTTTGCGTTATGAAAATACGTTTCCTGCTTTCGTTACTGCTGCTCTCTTTTGTAGCTTTCTCACAAACAACCCTGGCCCCTTTAACCGTTGAAAAAATAATGCGGGATCAAAAATGGATCGGCACTTCTCCATCAAACCCTTACTGGAGTGCCGATGGACGTTACCTGTTCTTTTCATGGAATCCTGATAATGCGGTGTCTGATTCGGTATACTATATCACCCTGACGGATAGGACCCCCAAAAAAACAACGTATGAAATGCGTCAGAATATACCGTCCTTAAATAGCATAACATACAATAATACTAAAACAGGCTTTGCTTATACCAAAGAGGGTGACCTGTTTTATGTAGACGCCCAAAAAAAGGAACGGCGCATTACGCAAACTGTGGAAAGCGAATCAAGTCCCCAGTTTATAGAAGGTGACACGAAGATTGTTTTCAGCCGTGCCCAAAATTTATTTGCATGGGATATAGCAACAGGGCTTACCATGCAGCTTACAAATTTTGTGCGTGGCGTGGCGCCAAGAGATGTAATACCAAACGCACAGGAAAAGTGGTTACAGCAAGATGCTATAAGGATGTCGAAAGTATTGCAGGAAAGAAAGAAACAAAGGGATTCTACAGAAGCTATTAGTAAACGGCTTCGGTCAAAAGAGTTGCGGAGCATTTATATAGAAGATAAGAATGCCACTGCTATAACCATTTCTCCGGATGCAAGGTTTGTAACCTATCGTTTGGTAAAAACCGCGGCCAATGCTAAAAACACTATTATACCAAGCTATGTTACCGAAAGCGGTTTTACCACCGACATCCAGGGCCGAACAAATGTAGGCGCACCAAAAAGTACATCGGAGTTTTTTGTTTTTGACAGGATAAAAGATACCGTGTTGCTGGTAAAGACAGATGCGATTCCCGGCCTTACTGATGTACCGGATTTCATAAAGGATTATCCATTGAAAGACACAGGAAAAAAGAAGCCTTTAACCAGGGCGGTTACCATTTATACACCCAACTGGAACAGCAGGGGAACGGCAGCTTTGGTTGATGTACGCTCCGCAGATAATAAGGACCGTTGGCTGATGCTGCTAGATGGAGCAACGGCTACATTAAAGCCAATAGACAGGCAGCGTGATGAAGCCTGGATAGGCGGACCGGGCATTAACAGCTTACTATTTGGCCGTGGACAAAACACATGGATTGATGATCAAACCTTCTGGTATCAAAGCGAAGGGACAGGCTACTCACATCTTTATACAGCTAACATAGCAACCGGCGAAAAAAAGGCCCTAACCACTGGTAAGTTTGAAGTGCAATCGGCGCAACTTTCCAAGGACAAAAAACACTTTTATTTCACTGCTAACGAAGTGCATCCCGGTGAGCAACAGTTTTATCGCCTGCCACTAGGTGGCGGTCAGATGGAACGCATTACTTCCCTAACCGGCGCTAACCAGGTTGCAGTATCACCTGATGAAAAAGCGATAGCACTTCTGCATTCCTATTCAAACAAGCCCTGGGAATTATTCCTGCAGGAGAACAAAGCAACCAGTAAACCGCAACAGATAACCGATAAAGCACAGTCACAGGAGTTTAAGTCGTATGCATGGAAAGATCCGGAAGTGATCACTGTAACAGCAAGCGATGGAGCACAGGTATATGCACGATTGTACAAGCCGGCTAACCCGCATCCATCGAAGCCTGCCGTGATTTTTGTACACGGGGCAGGCTACCTGCAAAATGCACATAAATGGTGGAGCACCTATTCAAGGGAGTATATGTTTAATAATTTACTGGCCGATGCAGGCTACACGGTGCTTGATATGGACTACCGTGGGAGTGCCGGCTATGGCCGTGACTGGCGGACGGGCATCTATCGGCACATGGGCGGTAAAGACTTAACTGACCATGTGGATGGTGCAAAATACCTGGTAGAGAAGCTTGGAGTTAACCCGGCGAACATTGGTTTGTATGGCGGTTCGTATGGTGGGTTTATTACCCTGATGGCATTGTTTACCCAAGCCGATATCTTTAAATCTGGTGCGGCTTTACGTTCTGTAACTGACTGGGCGCATTATAATGATAGCTACACCAGCAACATTTTGAACGACCCTTATACCGATAGCATTGCTTATAAAAAAAGCTCTCCAATATATTATGCCGAAGGTTTAAAGGGCGATTTATTAATGTGCCATGGAATGATTGATGTGAA
>DASQMG010000203.1:0-2483 GCA_035645595.1 Flavisolibacter sp.
TTATTAATTAAAATTGGCTTCCCGGTATAAATGGAACCTGTTTTGGAAAAGATTTTCAATGTGGCAACAGAAGCACTATCGTTGGCACCCAAAGGCACATTCGGTATATTTTTGAATGAGGCTACATCTTCTACAACCGCAAAGCCCTTCGAATAGAAAATCGTATCTCCCACTTTACTTTGTACGGTTTTAAATGTAGCCGTATCAGCATTTTTTGCTGGATCGGGCAGGGAGGTAATGTACGTGAAAATGTCGTAGTTCCAGTAATGTCTGGCATCCGGATTAGCCATTAGTCCCTGCTGATTTTTGTAGTTAACAAAGGCATTAGGCGATAGTACAAATGAATCGCTGCCATCTTTCGCATCAAATTTTAGCTGGTAAAACCAAAGCGGTTTCTGGGGGTGCATCGAATCTTTATCGTAAGTGACAAAGAACTTTCCCATATCGGTTTTGATATTTTTGATCAGCGTAAGGTTCTCGCCTGATTTCTCCTTGCTGTCTTTACCAAAATCCATAAAGATGCCGGTAGTATTGTAAGAGATGACTTCTTTTTTAGATGAAGAAATCAGGATACCTATCAGCAACGTTGCAAAGCCTACGTGGGAAATAGCACCGCCCGCCCTGCGCATATTTCCTTTTAACCCGGTAAAAATATAACCTGCATTAGCCACCAGCGAAAAAACAGCTGCTACCAGCGCAATCCAGATAGCTACCATATAGCCGGCTGTTTTTTCGCGGTAATCAACGTCGCCGAAATAAACAATGGCCACACCGGCTACTGTTCCAATGAGCAATGGCAATAGCAGCTTTTTCAAAAATGGCCTGCCTGTAGACTTGTATTTTAAGTACATACCGGTAGCCGTAAGAAGGCCTAATATAATGGCTACAAAAATCTGTATCTGGTTGTAAGCGTAAGCCGCATCCTCACCCAGCGCAATGGGAGTAAATGTTTTTTCTTTTCCTGTAAATAAGCCGGCAATCTTATTAAACACCGGGATTGATGTCATAGCAATGATCATCAACGCCGAGAGAAAAATAACCAGTGAGCCAATGAACATCCAAAACTCCCGTGATGAAGCTTCCTCCTCCTTAGCAATAAACGGAACGGCCTTATAACGTTGGAAAAATAAGCCAAGCGATGGTACCAGGAATGCTAACAAAAAGATGCGTAGATGCCACTTGGTAATGCCTTCACCCGTAAAAGCATGCACGGATGTATCCTGCAAATCGCCACTGCGGGTTAAATAGGTTGAGTATAAAACGAAGATGAATGAAAGTATAAAAAACAAAAATGTGGTGCGTAGGGCATTGCCCGTGTGCCGGTAAATTACCAGGGTATGCAGGCCGGCAACAGAAATTAGCCAGGGCACCAGTGAGGCGTTTTCCACGGGGTCCCAGGCCCAGTAGCCACCAAAGTTAAGCGACTCATAAGCCCATGCTGCGCCCATCATAATACCTGTACCAAAAATAGCAGTGGAGAAAAGAGCCCAGGGTAAGGCCGCTTTTGTCCATGCTCCAAATTTCCTTGTCCACAAGCCGCCCACTGCGAAGGCAAAAGGAATAATGGTAGAGGCAAAACCCAAAAACAAAACCGGCGGATGAATCACCATCCAATAATTCTGTAACAAAGGGTTCAGATCATTTCCGTCGGTGATCATGGTTAAATAATCCTGGCGAAAGCCGCCGGCCAGATCATGAAAAACAGGTGCATTATCCAGTACGCCGGAGTTGCGCAGAAGCAGGAAAGGATTCGAACCCATGTTTAAAGCAGGAATTCCGACAAGCATGGTAGCCAGCAGGAACTGCGTAAAACTCACTACTGTCATTACCGGCCCTTCCCAAACTTTTTCCTTCCATATGAAAATAGATCCTAATATGCAGTGCCATACGCTCCAAAGTAAAAAGCTGCCTTCCTGCCCCTCCCAAAAGCAGCTTAGCAGGTACTTTGGCTCCAACGATTTAGAGCTATGCTGCCAGGCATATTTGTATTCGAAATAATGATTGCTGATAATATAAAACAGGATGCCAAAAATGGCGAAGACAGAAACGACCTCCGTAAAGAAAAAGATTCGGGCCAGTTTTTTCCAGCTATTTTGGCCCTCCGGGGATTTATTTTGTACACTTAAAAAATAACTTACCGAAGCTGCTAATGAAGCAATAAGGGAAAGCAGAACAAAAAAATGTCCAAGCTTTCCGGGAAGTAGATGCTCACCTATATAATTCATCCGTCATTAATATTGAGTGGTGGTTGCTGAGGGCAGATTTTTTCCGGCAGCCTTCATATCATCCTTATACTTTGAAGGGCATTTTGTTTGAATTTTATTGCATTCAAAATAGCCATCCCGCATATAGCCATTGAGGTCTAAACCTTCGGAGCGCTCCATGTCAGTAATTTTGGCATTATTGTAAACTACTTTTTGGCGCAGGCCTTCTGCATCCATGGCGTAAAAAACTGTTTGATTGGGATTTTTTATCGCATCGTA
>DASQMG010000204.1:0-6352 GCA_035645595.1 Flavisolibacter sp.
TTTTATCTGATGAAGCTGGAAGCTTACCTGCCGCAGAGACAAGGCAAGCTGTCCCTCTGTAGATGGAGACCTCAGTTGGGCCCTTGCCAGGCCGGTTTGCAATAACGCCTGCATCTTTTGCTCCGGGATACTGCAGGGCAAGTGATGTCGGGGAACACATGGCCAGGCGAAGGGTATCGCAAACAGTTAGCGTAAAAACCCCTGCAGTAATCCGTGAACCGCACTCTCTTGAAGCCTCTCTCCGGTTGAAAAAATAAACTCACTTACGACGTCGCTCATCCGGCACAACCCTTAAAGAACTGGATTTCGGCAGAACTGGTGACACACAACATTTTAACTTCATGGACTGCCTTGAATAGTCGAAGGAGCCTCTAAATGGAGCATGATCACAAAAGCCGTTGCAATTGCTTTTGCATCACTGAATTCTATTCAGTTTGTTTTCGCACTAACGAAGCCTTTTAAGCAGGTTATTTACAATACAAAAAATAGCCATAATTTTAGTGTGAGAGAATGGTAAAGGAATTTAAATGGGGTAGTGCAAAATATCTGACCTACGCACTCTCCTTTTAATTGGTAACTTGAGTTAAATAAGTATCGTATTCAAGTTGTACGCATCTAGGCGCCGTCAGGTTAATTGCTATTTAGCCGCTTTCAATATCCGCCAATTCGTAGATATTGAAAAAGAATACTATTCTTAAGTGATTACAAATGATTGATGACGTATATTTTATGTTTGTAAAATCCGGTGTTTTTAAGGTAAGGATAGAATTTAATAAGAAATTAATTTATTTTTAATTTAATTGTACGCAATAATACTTTGATTTGTTGGCGATAGGTATGTTCCCGTCGGAAACTGATAACCCATTATTTATTACTTAATCAAGTTATGTTTTGAATTGATTAAATTAATGATCGGGAAAGATTATAAAAAAACATTTTTTGACGTATAACAGAGATATTATCAATTGTTCCTGCATTCTGCAAATATTTTTAGAGGTTACTTCTCTTTCATAAATGGGAGGATGTTCAGCTGAAGAGAGAAAATCAAACCTTTAATTAAGTACAGTCAAATCCAATTTTCCAAAAAACTAAGTGCTCGCTTGCAAGTTTTCACTAATAGAGTTTAAACATATTAAATCAATTTACTTTGAATAATAACGAAGTGTATTTAAAGCCTAATGTCGTGCTTGAGCCGCTGGTTGATCGATGGTATGCATGGAGCCATTTAATATCTCCAGCAACTGCTGCGATGAACATTGTCAGCAGGCATCATGCCATCACCGAATCTTACCTTTCTGCTCCTTCTATACATGCAGAAGCGGTGCTCAACCCCAAAATGCGCGGCGGCCCGTTTATGGATTTTGCCGGAGGGCGAATTGAAGAGGTGAATGCATTGCATCAGGAGTCTTTGCAAAAACAGGCAAAGCTGATCGACTTTGCGAAGGCAGTTAAAGAATTGGACAAGCTTTTGGCCACAGAAGCTAAAGGATATGGTTTGGAGCCACTTTACGAAAAAGTACCAGATCTACTGAAAGGATATGTGGAATTATTCTACGACCGAAACAATAACCCTGGTTTTCGATTCTTCGAGTCGCTTTTGTACAACAGTGAATTTTATAACCAAAGTGCCCAAAGCATAGCTATGTGGGTAACTAATAATGACGAACGTCCGTTCTGTCTTAGTACTCCCCGATTGGATGAGTCCCATGTAGTTCATTTGGATATTCCTTTTAACCATCCGGGCATAGATGAATTGGCCAAGATGAGAAGAGCCCCGCAGTCATTGAGCTACATCAAAGCAATGCTGGGCGTGCCTGTGTCTAAAGAAGCATTGTTTGAAACCTTTTTCACAGAAACACCCCCTCCTCCATACCAACGATATACGGGTGATAAAATCCGGATGCGGTATTTTGGACATGCCTGCATTCTTGTAGAAACAAAAGATATAAGTATTTTGGTTGACCCCCTGATAAGCTATTATGGCTACCATTCTGATGTTCAACACTTTTCAGATGTGGATCTGCCGGATACAATAGATTATGTGCTGATAACGCACAATCATCAGGATCATATTTTATTTGAAACCCTGCTCCCACTACGCCATAAAATAAAAAACCTCATCGTACCACGTACAAATAGTGGTAAGTTGGAAGATCCGGATTTAAAGCTGATGTTCGACAACATCGGTTTTACCAACGTCATTGCAGTAGATGAAATGGAAACCATTAGTTTCAAAGATGCAGTTATTACCGGACTGCCGTTCATTGGCGAGCACAGTGATCTGAATATTATAACCAAATCATGCTATCACGTGAGGATTGGTGACTTTAAATTGATTTTTTTAGCTGACTCCAGAATTGTTGAACGCAAGTTGTACGACAACATCCATAAGCAAATTGGTGACGCTGATGTTCTTTTTATTGGTATGGAATGCGATGGCGCACCGTTGACCTGGTTGTACGGTCCCCTTTTAACAAAGAAATTGGCACGGGACATGGACGGCAGCAGACGGCTGGCAGGTTCTGATTGCAGCAAAGGAATGTCATTGGTGGATATTTTTAAGCCTAAAGAAATCTATGTATATGCAATGGGGCAAGAGCCTTGGGTAGAGTTCATTAGCAGCATCAAATACACAGATGACTCAAATCCAATCGTACAATCAAATAAACTTGTAAAACTCTGTCAGGAAAGAGGAATTGTAGCGGAACGCTTATATGGCGAAAAAGAGCTATTATACGAGAAAAAAGTTGGTGAAGCCGGAGTTTCACATAACTTGATTCCGGGCGTTCATTAACGTGGTATAATTTCCTGCTCTTTCAATATCTGCAGGAACCCCGGTTCAAAAATGGTATGCTTTTTTGAAGACTATGTTGACAGAGAAAAGGATACTTGAATGGTTGCAAAAGCCAATTTTTAAATTGTTTCTTACAAAGGTTATACGACTAAAGTTTAAGTTGGAAGTGTACGTTAAAAGCAAAAATAGAATCAATTATACGGGATGTGAAGAGTATGCGATTATCTTTAAATGGAAACAACGTGGTAATGGAAGATGGTACCCTCGCTGAGCAGAACGCGTTGCCGGTAAGCTTATGTGCGTCCTTTGTTATAGAACCCCTGCAGGACTATCTGGAGTATTGGAGCAATGAGATTGGAATGAACATTCAGGTTTCTTTTGCTCCTTATAACCAGGTCTTTCAACAATTGCTGGATCCTGATAGTTTATTAAATCAAAGTAAAGGAATCAACTTTCTTTTTATTCGTGTTGAAGATTGGTTGCGAGACCAGACAACCAGACATGCTGTCGAACAGATTGGTTTTCTTAATTCTACTTACCAAACCTTCATCGAAGCAATTCGGCATGCATCCAGAAAGTTGCTAGTTCCCTGTGTAATTGGTATTGTTCCGCTTTCACCGCATCATTTACTTTCGCCCGAAACAGCCACGTACATCGAAGAGATCAATCAGAAATTAGATGCATTCCTGAAAGATGTTCCTGGTTTTCATTTGCTTGATCTTACAGGTATTGCTGCTCTGTATAATACAGAACAAATGTTCGATCCTAAATCGGACGAGATTGGACACGTCCCTTTTACAGATGAGTACCATGCAGCACTCGGTACCTTTTTGGTTCGTAAAATAAGGGCTTATAAAAGACCTGCCTACAAAGTCATTGCACTTGATTGTGATAATACGTTGTGGAAAGGTATCTGTGGAGAGGAAGGGGCATTGCACGTTGTTATAGATAAAGAGTACACCGATCTACAGCAATTTCTTTTAGAGAAATATAAACAAGGCTTTTTGTTGGTCTTGTGCTCTAAAAACAACGAAGCAGATGTATGGGAAGTATTTGACAAACATCCTGGCATGCAATTGAAACGTGAGCATATTGCTGCTTACCGTATAAACTGGGATCCAAAATCTGGCAACTTAGCAAGTATGTCCCAGGAACTGAACCTAGGTTTAGATAGTTTCATTTTTCTTGATGACAATCCTTTTGAAGTAGAGCAGGTAATGTTTAGCTGCCCCGAAGTGTTTTCGATTATTTTGCCTCAAGAACCCGATGCTTCGTTTGATTTTCTCAGCCACATTTGGGAGTTTGATGTTTTTCAAATAACTGAAGAAGATCTGCAAAGAAACAGCATGTACATAGCTGAAAAGCAGCGAAAGCAGGAACAGGGCAGTTATGCTTACCTGGATGATTATCTTCAGTCGTTAGCTATTAAGGTTGATTTACGTGCATTAGGAATGGAGGATTTGGATCGTGCATTACAACTTACGTTGCGAACGAACCAATTTAATATGAACGGCATTCGTAAAACGCGGGAAGATTTATTAAAGGTCATGGATGACAGTGGGGCGGTGAACTGGATTATTGATGTAGAAGATCGCTTCGGTAATTATGGCTCAGTAGGCGTGGTATTAGCTAAAGCTGTAGAAAATAAGTTATTGATTGATACATTCCTTTTGAGTTGCAGGGTTCTGGGCAGAAAAGTAGAAGACTTTATTTTAACCGAATTGCAACGCTATTGTTTATCCAATCAATTGCATGGTATCGAAGCTCGTTTTTGCCCTACTTCAAAAAATCAACCTTTTGCAGATTTTATGGCCCGGAATCAACTAACAGTGCATAAAGAAACAATTTCTCTTGTCTGAAAAAGACTCCAACCCACCAAATTGCTGCTAAAGCATGAGAAAAAACCTATTGAATACAACACACGTTTATAGAACAGGAAAAGACATCATCAAACTATTGAATGAGAAGAAAAATGTGTCAAAACAGGAAGGGCCCCTTCCCAGCACCGACGCAGAGTGGAAGGTATGTGCCATCTGGGAAAACGTTTTGGGGTATAATGGTTTCAGTGTTAAGGACAACTTTTTTCAAATAGGTGGCAACAGTCTTAAAGCGGTGCAACTTGTTACTCGCATTTGCCGGCACTTCGGCGTAAATATTCCTTTAGCAGATGTTTTTATTCATACAACAATAGAACAGCAGGCAGCTCACATTCTTGTTCAGGAGAAAAAGCTATTGCCTTCTTTTAAAGAAACGCAGTTCCGACCAGAGCCTCTTCCATTATCTTTCAACCAGGAGCGGTTGTGGTTTATTGACCAGCTGGAGGGTAGTGTGCAGTACCACACACCCGAGGTTTTACGGCTGCGGGGCCCTTTAGATATTGGGGCTTTGGTTGTAGCTTTTCGTGGTATTGTAAACCGTCACGAAGTATTGCGCACCGTGTACCGGCAGCAGGACGGCGAACCCTACCAGCTTATCAGGGAAAAGGACCAGTGGCAACTCTGCTTTGTTGACGGCCAGCCTTACCAAAATGACCCGGCAGGTTTGCAGCACTTTACCGATGAGCTGATCCACCAGCCCTTTGATCTTTCCGAAGACAGCATGCTCAGGGCACACCTTATTACCCCCCTGGGCCAGGAGGAACACCTACTCGTACTGGTCATGCACCACATTGCTTCAGACGGCTGGTCGGAGGCCGTATTTGTAAGGGAGCTGGTGAGCTTATACGATGCCGCTATCCACAACCAGGAAGCATCCCCACTGCCGCCTTTGTCTATCCAGTATGCAGATTATGCTATCTGGCAGCGGCAGTACCTGCAGGGAGAGTTGCTGGACAAAAAGGTAGCCTACTGGAAGGAAAAGCTCTCCGGGGTTTCCCCCCTGCAGCTGCCTACTGATTATCCAAGACCTGCAGTACAAAGCACCAAAGGAGCCGTTAGCCACTTTACCATAGACAGGGAGCTAAAAGAAAAACTGCAACAACTCAGTCAGCAGCAGGGCACCACCTTGTTTATGACCCTGCTTGCTGCCTTTAAAGTACTGCTGTACCGCTACAGCGGGCAGCAGGATATCTGTGTGGGTACGCCCACCGCCAACCGTACGGTGGAGGAAATAGAGGACCTTATTGGCTTTTTTGTCAATACGCTGGCCCTGCGCAGTGAGGTGCGAGAGGAGCTTTCCTTTACAGAGCTGCTGCAGCAGGTAAAGACCACCACCTTGCAGGCCTATGAGCACGGGGATGTGCCCTTTGAAAAAGTAGTGGAAGCCGTAGTGCGGGAAAGGGACATGAGCAGAAGTCCGCTTTTTCAGGTAATGATGGTGTGGCAAAATACGCCGCCAAGCCAGCCACTAAAGCTGGGGGAAGTGGAGGTGATCAAGGAAGCCCATGCCCATACAACGGCAAAGTTTGATTTAACGCTCTCGCTAAAAGAAACCCAGCAAGGCATCAGTGGCCTTGTAGAATACTGTACCGATCTGTTCTCCGGGCAAAGCATCAGCCGATTGATGGCTCACTTTACCCAACTGCTTCTTTCCCTTGTACAGACCCCGGGGGAAGGGGTA
>DASQMG010000205.1:0-1912 GCA_035645595.1 Flavisolibacter sp.
TACGCAAGTTGATTTTTGCATTGGTTAAATCTTTTACAAATTAGACCGCTATACCATTTGGGTAGTGAACTAAAACATCTTTATATTATACAATTCTATCATTCTGCTATGGATAAACTTTGCTGACAGTTGCTGTGTAAACACGTTGACATAACATCGATATTTAAATAAAACATCCTCATTGCTGTAGCAAGGAGGATGTGTTATCCAGGCATTTCTTGTACAGGAGCCCCTACCTGTTTTTCAACCCTGTTAAGTCAGATTCTATTTTAATAGCAGCACTGCCAGCAACAATTTTTGCGGAGAAATTGTCATCATTTTCAACATTGGCTGAAGTACTAAGAATTATTTTTTTACCCTTAACTGTATTAACTACTAATTCCATTACGCCTTTATAGTTGAAGGTGCAATTGGTTATATTGATACTGGTCTTACCATAATCTGACATTGCTTTATTTTCATCAAAGTTAATACGGTTATCCTTTAAGCTGCTATTATAAATACTTATGACATCAACAGGGGTGGCTATAGAAAGAAAGTCTCTTTTCTCTTCGTAAAATATACTGATGTTATTAAACTTAAGCCCCTGCTGCCTCGGAATTTCAGCACCGGGATAATAAGAGCGGCTATACCGGTCGTTATCGAAATGAATGAAAAAGGCAGTGCGGGGTTTGTATAAAAAGATGTTATTAAAGCTGACATTTTTTACGCCAACCATATACGTTACATCAGTTTGAACCATGCCCCATTTAATACCAACCATTTCCTGCATGCCTGATAAATGCACAGGCTGTGTTACCGACTTATAAACTGTACCATCTGGTTTTGCCTGTACCCTGTAAATTCTTCCATTTGATACAACAGCATCGGACTGCTGCACCTCCATGCCTGGTTTCCAGTCGATCCAGGCGCCGGCAAGAATGCGGCAAAAATAACCTGTCGTATTTTCAGCATTCAGGTCGTAACAATTTTCTATAATACCGTCTTCTATCCAGCCTAACTCGGGATTACTTGTAGCATAATCATGCGCATTTAAGGCGATGGCATCATCAAACGTTTTAAATACACCATTGCGGATGGTAAATCGTTTTCCTTTGCCTAAATGAACACCGTCTTTCTCTCCGCTAATGATGACATCGTCAATAAGCAAATCCTCGAAGGTGCATACATGAATAGCAAACTGCATCTTCGTAATATCCGCACACCGGAACCGCTTAATCTTCGGATCTTTTACATAAAAGAATGCAAGCTGCCCCCTCAAACCATACACATCGGAAAAGGCTTATCAATTCCGTTTATAATTATATTCAAGCTTTCAATGGTGATGTGCTCATTGTATTGTTTGGTTAATGCTCCTTTGTTCAGGAGCACATGGGTAAATACCCCTTTCTCGTCAACCTTTTTTATAAATACATTGTTGCCGAATGAAATTGACGTATGACTACCAACATACACCGTACCTGCTAACTTATAAGTGCCCGGCTGGCTTACCACAATTGTTCCTGTTCTATCAACTGCCTTTTGCAGAGCAATGGTATTAGCGGCACCTGTGGCTTGTGGGGAAAAACCAAAAGCGGCTGCATCGGTGAAGCCACCTGCCACTGGTGGGGCTGCGTTTTTACGAAATGAATTATTCTGCGCCTGTGCCGACGTTGCAACTGCCATCAGGCATAGCAGCAGGAATATCCAATTCGTATTTGCTTTTCTGTTTATCATCACTCTGTTTATTTCCTGACAAGTTATACGGTAAGCTTACCCATGTTGCCAAAGCCATCGTGCCATAGCGGTTCTACCTTCTCCGGGGTACTGTCATCAAATGCAGTAAAGTAGCCTGTATACAAGCCCTTGCCTTCACTTATAAGGCCCGGCAGTGTTCCTGTATTCTTTATCCACAATGGCGCATGAAGTAATT
>DASQMG010000206.1:0-2056 GCA_035645595.1 Flavisolibacter sp.
ACTGGGAAGAGCTATGGAAAAATTTCCTTCACTGTTTGTTACGGTGCTAACTGTTGTTCCTTTAGCCAGTACCGTTACGCCTGGAATAGGAACACCGTCTTCACCTAAAATTTTACCGGTAATTGTCTTCTGTTGCGCAAATATAACAGTACTAAACAACAGGGCACATAAGGCTGTAACCCATAGCCTGAGGACAGGTAATTTTGAAAGCATAGCAATCGATTTTTTTTGGATGTGATTGTTAAAATTTTAACAAATGCGGGTAAAAGTTAACAAACTTTTAATTGCCCCCAAAAAAAATTTAAAGTGAGATATAAAGAATATTATAATAATAAACAAGCATGATCGGATAGTAGTAATGTCCGCTCACCTTGAGCTTCATTTGCTGAGAAATGCTTTCCTACAACCTACTATAGGTGCCTATTGATTAGTGTAGAGCTTGTGCTTCTAACCCACCGGAGTTGATCCAGAATTTATCTTAATAGATGTTGCGTAAAAGTTGGAATTACCATTCATTATTCTTTAAACCTACTTAAATTAATAATGACCGAAAGGCGTGAGGACACCTTATGTGAAAAAGTAAGGCTTAAAACATAAGTATAACACTCATGCTATGCCATAACCATCTGCCATTCTTCAACCTTTGGCAATTCAATAGTAGCAATCAACCTTTCTTCCAGCATAGTAGCAAGGGTTTCAAAATACAACACCACATCTTCCCTTACATTTTTTTGCAGCCACCGAAAACCGCCAGGAAGGTTTTGCAAAACACTCCTGTCTTGTAGGTATTCAAGGTGGTGAATATCCGTTGGGGTAAGGCCCAGCTTTTCCAGTTTGGAAACCAGGAGATAAGCCGGTGCGTTGCTTACGCCGCAATACTCTTCGGCAATCTCCGTCCACTCGCCATAAACTGTTTGCGCATGGCGAACAATTTCTTCTTTACTCAACCGGGTAATTACCTGTAGCAGGTGCCCGCAGTTGCAGGAGCCATGATGTCCCCATGCATAATGCGAGCCATTGCGTAAATTTTTTGCTGCCTGCCTGAGCGCATCTATTAATTGTAAGTTGGGATGTGCCATAACGGTTTTTTTATAGAACAGATGAAAAATAGAAAAGTTGGAGCAACTGCCGTTCAATTTCGCCCAAATACCTATTGCCCTACAAAGGGCAACCAGCCTTTAAGATTGCAATTTTCATCTATTTAGAGTTACTAAAAAGCCAACCTGTAGGTAAGACAAATTTCAAACCCGAAAATTCAGGTGGCTCAGCAATTGCGGAATACTAATTCCCTCGATCTTTCGTTTAACCAAAACATGAACCCTGTAAAAACAACCGGCTTGTTTAGGCATATCTTTTTTCTCAGTTTCTTTTGTCTGTCTATTCTTCTTCTGCAGGGGCAAATGATTACCGGCGTTTGGCATGGGAAAATCAATAAGCAAAATACCGAAGTGAAAATTATAAGGAACGGAGATAGCATAACCGGTACCTCCTATTATTATTCATCTGCCAAAAGTTACCGCCGCTATACTATTAAAGGCTATTTTGATGAAGGCAGCAACCAGGTAATTTGGTGGGACGACCAGTTAGTGGAGGAACGTAGCAGTGGCTTATTTGCTGCACCCGGAAAACTCCCGCTTGCCTCTAGAGCTGATTTTAATTGTCCGGGTGGCGGCGTAATGAAACTTGATGGCTCCTCTACGGAAAAAGATAAAGAAGACGGGCAGGGGCAAGTGCACCTGCAAAAAACAGATACCGGTCCTACTTTTAGCGATGAATGGGATTATGTAATTGATAATTATACTACGGGTACCAATGATCCTTACATTATTGACAGTATAGAACGGCTGCCATTTTACTCAAAAGAGATTGTAGTAAGTTTTCCTACGGCTAAACCTAAAAAGCCAGGTATGGTAATGATACCGCCGCAGGCGGAAAAGAAAAAGGCAGCAGAGCCTGAGCCGGAGAAAGCGGTTGTCACAACCCCGACAACAATTGAGCAAAAATTTATTGTTCGCACTAGGAAAGTAGTTACCACTATTCCCGTAGAGGGCGATTC
>DASQMG010000207.1:0-1674 GCA_035645595.1 Flavisolibacter sp.
TGAATATCAGTTTGGCAGTGACAAAAAAAATGCAGCCTGTTTTAGCTGCAATCAATCGTTCCCAAGATAATTAAAATGACTTATGCAACAAACAGAAATTATGGAGGAGACTGTTGCGATGACGGATATCGAATTATTTTATTAGCGGTACCACTCGATAATCCGTAGCAGAACTACCACGATTTGTGCATTCAATAATAACTTTTAGGCCGTACCCGCACCCGTTTTGATTAGTGCCTAATTGTTTTACTGGCAATAACAGCAGAAAGGAGGCCGCGGAAACAGCAGGCTGTTTGCTGCTGTCTCTTTGGTGTTTAGATAACACTTTCGCTTTGCAAGTCTGAACGTTATGGTGATTCAACAGGACAGCATTCAGGAAGGTTTCCAACTCTATTTCCTTCCGCAAAAAACGGTTGGTTTTTGCGCCCGTAAATTAATTAGGGAATGATGCTTAAGCAATTTTCAATTACCTGTAACTTTAATCCGTCCATTAATTTACTCGTCAATATTTAATTCACTTGAATTTTCCTCCTCTGCCTAAAGCTTTGTATGAGGCTTCATTATCGCACCCTGTAATACCTGGTTATGCAATCGCCAAACAGGAGGCGGACCGCCTGTTTTCTTTTTTTCAAAATTTTCCTCTGTTTCGCTGGGCCGACGCGCAAAATGATTGTGAAGACAGGGCCCATGCTATTTGTATGTTGCTAGACAGCTGGAATGTTCCAAACTACAAAGGGTGGGCTTTCAGCGGCGCTTATTTGAAAAGAACCACTGGCAGCCTGGTCAATCTTTGGAACTATCATGTAGCAGCAGCCCTACCCGTTTATGAAGGCAGTGGAATAACTATCTATATGATTGATCCCTCTACCGGGCACCAACTAATGTCACTTCACGACTGGGCCACAATGATCACGGAGGCTGAATGTAGTTATTACCTGGTTCGTAAAAACGACGATTACATCTTCCATCAAACAACAATTAAATGGGACAACTGGTACAAAAAAAACAAACAGAATTATAAATGGACGATACAGGGACTGGCAGGAATAAACGGCGTAACAACTACCGGAAAAGCACAACTTGTTTTCAATAAGGGACGGATAAAAAAAACAGAAAACGCCTTCAAAAAATTGCTGTTAAACAAGCCGGTTTAGTACGGCTGTTCAATTGAATTGTTGCGACCCCTATTTCGTGATTAGAAGTCAACTTGCCTTTAGGCACTTTCGTTGCCCTTTTATCGGCAACTTTGCCGGATAGCTGGGAGCCAATTGATAACACAAAAAAGAACGAGGGTGCAGGTAATCGGTTCCTTTCCTCATGATAGATTTTTTTCGGCGAAATTTACATCATTTGCGCGTGTGAGACAGGTTTTGATTGTTCTCCTGTTTGCAGGAAGTGATATTTTATTTTGATAAGCTTATAATATCCAGGAAATGAAACGTAAGTCTCTTTTAGCGTTTTTATTATTAGTGCTCTCTGCTGCCGGAGGTTACCTGTTATCCAAAGTTTCTCTAGTAGGAAAGATGGGTATCAGTGTGTTTTATAAACAGTACAGGTTTTTAAAAGTTTGGTGGCAGGGTGCCTTACTACTTTTTACTATTTGGATGGTCCTGTTTTTTGTGCAAGGATGGGTGCAGCGAAAATATTCAACAACGGTGTCCATGTGGATACAAA
>DASQMG010000208.1:0-4657 GCA_035645595.1 Flavisolibacter sp.
CTGATGATGGTGGTGATTTTGTTTACAACACCTACATCATCCATACCGATAATGCGCAAACCGGTAAGGAATGAAATTTCTTTATTCTTGGCCCATTTTGTTTTTACAATACGGTGGCCGTAGTTGGATAAAAGCTTGGTGGCATTGGGACAATTGGTGCGGTGTATAGTTAACCCTTTGCCTGTGGTTACAAAACCAAATACATCATCGCCAGGAATGGGCTTGCAACAGTTGGCCAAATTGTAAACTATACGGTCGCTGCTTTCGCCAAAAATGATAAGCTCCGTATCTTTTTTATCTAAGTGGGGATGATAATCCTGCTTTACTTCCTGGGTCCTTACAGGCTTTGGTGCCTCTAACCTGTCGCCGAATGTTTTGAATTCCTTGAGCTCTTTAAGATCAATATTTTTTACCGATATACCATAATACAACTCTAACGGCGAAGCCAGTTTGTAGTAAGTTACCAGTTCATCAATATTGTGTGCATTCATGGCCACGCCCATGCCTTCCAGCTTTCTTTGCAAACTGTATTTACCTTCTTCTGCTACAGCCCTCTTTTCCTCTTTCAGTGAATCTTTAATCTTTGTTCTCGCCTTTGCAGTAACAACAAAACTTAGCCAATCTTCCGAAGGTTTTTGCTTATTAGAGGTGATGATCTCCACCTGGTCCCCACTGCGTAATTTATGCGAGATAGGCACCAGTTTATGATTGACTTTTGCACCAATACATTTACTGCCCACCATACTATGCACTGCAAAAGCAAAATCTAACGCGGTAGCACCGATAGGCAGCATTTTTACATCGCCCTTTGGTGTATAGATGTAGATTTCCTCTGCTAAAAAACTTCTTTTAAAATCCTGCAGAAAATCTACTGAATCCACATCCTGGCTGCTAATAACTTCACGGATCTGGTTGAACCATTTATCAAAGCGGCTTTCATCTGATGTGCCTTCTTTGTATTTGTAGTGTGCGGCCAAACCTTTCTCTGCTATCTCGTTCATACGCTTGGTACGCATCTGCACTTCCACCCACTTGCCCTGAGGGCCCATTACAGTTGTATGCAAGGCCTCGTAGCCATTACTTTTAGGATTGCTTAACCAGTCACGCAAACGTTCAGGAGAAGGTGTGTATTCATCGGTGATCATGGAATACACCTTCCAGCAATCTTCTTTTTCTTTGTCGGGTGGCGCCGCTACGATAATACGGATAGCAAAAAGATCATACACTTCCTCAAAGCTTACCCCCTTCTTTTTCATCTTGTTCCAGATGGAATGAATACTTTTTGGACGGCCATACATTTCAAACTCAAAGCCGCCTTTTACCAGCTTCTCATCCAGCGGTTTAATAAACTCATTAATGAATTTTGTTCGTTCTCTTTTAGTCTCTGAGAGTTTGCGGGCAATATCCTTATACGTTTGCGGCTCCAGGTACTTCATTGCCAGATCTTCCATCTCTGTCTTAATAGTGTATAATCCCATGCGGTGGGCCAGCGGTGCATATACATAAATGGTTTCGGAAGAAATTTTGAGTTGCTTTTCCTGCTTCATGCTATCCATCGTGCGCATGTTGTGCAGGCGGTCGGCCAGTTTTATTAAAATAACACGGGGGTCATCGGTAAGTGTTAATAATATCTTGCGAAAATTCTCTGCCTGTTGCGAGGCATTTACATCTACTACATTGGAAATTTTTGTAAGGCCATCTACAATTTTTGCAATTTCGCCACCAAACTCCCGTTGCACATCTTCCAGGCTGATATCGGTGTCTTCTACGGTATCGTGCAGGAGCGAACAGATAGATGAACGCACACCCAAACCAATTTCCTCGGAACAAATACGGGCCACCGCAAGGGGATGAAGAATATACGGTTCGCCACTTTTACGGCGGGTGGTTCTATGGGCTTCGGCGGCCATTTCAAAAGCCTGCCGTATTAGTTTCCTATCACCTGTTTTTATGCGGGATTTCAGGGAGCGTAAAAGGGCACGGTATTCCCGTAGAATGAGCTTTTTTTCCTGCTCCTCATTTAAACTATATTTCGGTAACTGTGCAAGGGTTTCCATAGATTACGAAGATACCAATTAGTTGATGGTTAAGCGGGCACGAAATCACGGGCCAAGCAGCCAATTACTCAACCAGACGATTTGCATTTCAACAAACCATTCCCTACATTAACAGGGTATTTGTAAATCATTTATCCATACCAAGTTCTACTTCTAATGAAAACAGAAACTTCACCATTGAGGCATTATGCTCCATCTCCCTTAAAAGTTATACAGACCGGCAAGGAAAACCTAATCCATTTAAGAATTTTAAAAAGAGAAATTGCTTGTGACCCGGCTGTCACTATACTGGAAAACGGCAGCATTATTGAGCCCGCTAACTGGGATGTATCCTGGTTCGCTAACTACGAGTAGTTAAGCCATATGCCTGGCCTCTTCAGTTGTAATTTCCCTTGTTGTGTTATTGTTATCTGATACACTATCTTCTTCCCTTTTATGAAGAAAACGTTTTTGGAAAATGAGTAGTGTTAGTACGCCAACAGAAATAGAGGCGTCGGCAATATTAAAGATGGGAGAGAAAAATTCGAAGGCCTTACCGCCAATCAAGGGAAGCCAGGCCGGAAAAGTTGACTTTATCATTGGGAAATAAAGCATATCCACCACCTTGCCATGCAAAAAACCACCATAGCCGGCACCAGCGGGAAACGCTTTAGCCACATGCACATAGGAACTTTCTTCGAAGATCATTCCATAAAACATGCTATCAATTAAATTGCCAAGAGCACCTGCATAAATAAGGGCAGCACAAACAATAAAACCGGTTGAATATTTCTGTTTTACAATGCGAACAAGATACCAGGTGCCAAAGCTTACTGCCGCCAAACGAAACAAGGTTAAAATCATCTTGCCCCAGTTACCGCCAATCTCCATGCCCCAAGCCATGCCGGGGTTTTCGATAAAGTATAACTGCGCCCATTTTTGCCCGGCCATATCCATTACATGTCCATAAGGAAAAGATGTTTTTATCCAAAATTTCAGGGCCTGGTCAATGATGATAACGAGCGCGACAATGATAAAGGCTGAGCGTAGCTTCACTGTAAAAAATTAATAGGGGCAAATATAGCGAAGGGCACCCTAACGGTTTCCTAAATACCTCACCCCGGCCCCTCTCCAGCTCCGCTGGAGAAGAAGTGTTGTCGCCAAACGTGAGGGGAGTAACGTGGATAGTACCTTTTATCAGAAAAATTAAAATAAGCTTCACCTATGATAGAAGAACATAAACTATAAACAACCTAACTCGTTGAAGAGGGCCGGGGTGAGGTTGCTATTCATAATAATAAACCCGTTTCACCCGGCCCGACACGGAGGTCATGATCTCATAGGGGATAGTAGTAACCAACTTTGCCACCTCCTGCACTGGCAGGCCGTTTCCAAAAATAATTACGTCGTCACCTTCTTTAACCCCGGCAATATCTGTCACATCAATCATCGTCATATCCATACACACAGTGCCAATAACGGGAGCTTCCATACGGTGAACCAATATCCTTCCAATCCCATTCCCAAACCGCCGCGAGTAGCCATCGGCATAGCCAATGCGAACGGTAGCTATGCGGGAATCACGATGCACGATACCTCTCCGGTTATAACTTACCGACTCCCCCATTTTCACTTCTTTGATTTGTGCGATCGTAGAGCGCAACGTAGCTACGGTCTGTAACTGAAGGCCATTCTCCGTACCGGGTTCAATTCCATACAGGCCGATGCCGAGGCGTACCATATCCATCTGCAAATGCGGATGACGAACAATCGCCGCCGAGTTAGAGATGTGCTGCAAAAAAGGATAGCGGATATGTTGTTGAAGAATGGTAACCGCCTCCCTAAAACGTTGCGCCTGCAAGCTGGTAAAATCATCTTCTGATGCATCTTCGCTTCCGGCTAAATGACTGAACACCGATTGAACAAATAAGAAAGATTGTACACCTAAATGGCTGGCCATGCTTTCTATTTCCCCTACTGTAAAACCCAAACGGTTCATGCCCGTTTCAATTTCAAGATGAACCGGGTAAGCAGACAACCCTTGCTCTTTTATATAGGTTTCAAAACTGTTAAGCAATGATATTGAGTAGACAACCGGCTGGAGATTGTTCTCAACAATGGCAGCAAAAGAAGAAGGTTCGGCATTCATTACCATAATAGGAATACTAATGCCGGCCTTCACTAAGATAATGCCCTCATCTGCATAGGCTACGCCTAAATAACCTACATTGTTGAACTGTAGCACAGACGCTATCTCTGTACTTCCGCTGCCATAAGAAAAGGCCTTCACCATCGCCATTATTTTGGTAGAGGGCTTCAGCAATTTCTGGTACTGTTTCAGGTTGTGGGTGAGTGCCGCCAGATTGATTTGAAGTACAGTACCGTGTAGCTTTTGCTCAAATAAAAAAGCGATGCTTTCGAAATGCGCTTTGCGGGCGCCTTTGATTAAAATGATTTCCTCGCTAAAATCCGAACTCTTGAAATGCCGGATGAATTCTTCCGTAGTCACATAAGTTTGAAGCATAACGGAACCGCCCAGGCCACTTTGCAAACCGCCACCTATTTTTTCACCAATAGCCACCAGTTTTTGAATGTTGTATTGATTAATGAGTATCGCCACC
>DASQMG010000209.1:0-5035 GCA_035645595.1 Flavisolibacter sp.
CGTGGCTCTTATTACGAAGGTGCCGGTGCTTTGCGGGATATGGTGCAAAACCACATTCTTCAATTGGTTTGTATGATAGCAATGGAAGCTCCTGTATCGTTTGCCGCAGACGAGATCCGTAATAAAAAACTGGATGTATTAAAAGCAATCCGCAGGTGGCAAAAAGATGAAGTTCATCACAATGCTGTACGGGGGCAATACAGCGACGGTTGGGTTCATGGTAAGGAAGTGATTCCCTACCGCACTGAGAAAGGCGTAGCTCCTGTGTCGGGGGTAGAGACATTTGCTGCGGTCAAGTTTTTTGTTGACAACTGGCGATGGAAAGACGTGCCTTTTTTTGTACGCACCGGCAAAGCTTTGCAAGGTAAAACCAGCCTCATTGTTATTGAATTTAAACCTGCCCCGGACTTTGCTTTTCCTGCAGAAGCCGGAGAAACATGGCGGCCTAACCGATTGGTGATCAGCATACAGCCACAGATGGATATTCGCCTTCGCTTCCAGGCCAAGCAGCCCGGCCCGCAGATGGTGTTGCGTCCGGTGGATATGATCTTTAATTATACGGATGTTTATGGCGATAACTCGCCCGAAGCTTACGAGACGTTATTGGAAGATGTGCTTGAAGCCAACCCTACTTTGTTTATGCGTGCCGACCAGGTAGAGGCTGCCTGGGAAATTATACAACCCATATTAGAAGCCTGGCAAACCCGCCCTCCTGTAGACTTTCCTAATTATGCACCGGGCACCTGGGGACCAGAGGATGCAGAAGCTTTGATAGCAAGAGCGGGATATAATTGGACGACGTTGCCAAAGTGAGTTTGAGGTTTGGTGGTAGGCGTTTGGAGCCTATCTTTAATTCAGTCAGCCATCGCTTAGGGCCACTATCCAAAAGTTTGAAGATTTAGAGGTTTGGCAATTAGCCAGAGCGCTTTGCCAGAAAATTAATCCGCTAACTTTTGAACTGCCCGTAGCAAAAGGTTTTCATTATAAAGATCAGGTTAGAGGACCCTGTGGTTCTATCATGGACAATATTGCTGAGGGCTCTGGAAGAGGAAGTAAACTGGAACTTATCAATGCTTTGACCATAGTAAAAGGGGAAGCCGAAGAACGCAAATCTCAACTTTACCGGGGCTTGGATGTTCATTATTTTTCCGCGTCTCTTTTCAACGAATTATATAATCTGGCAGATTTAATTATAAAGAAAATAGGCGCTTTCATCTCCTATCTAAACAAATCAAAGATGAAAGGCCAAAAATTAAATGAAAGAATCTAATCCCAGGACGACCCAAGCCCCAAACCCCTACCACTAAACCTCAAACCATTTCTTCCTATCTTGCCTTTTACCATGAAACTACTTTCGCCTGCTATATCACGCTTTGCCCGCTTCCGGCTTTGGTCTATTGAGCAATGGATGGAAGATCCTATAAAAGCACAGCACCATGTATGGCAGGACCTCTTAGCTGCCGGCCAATACACCGGGTTTGGCCGTATTCATAACTTTTCACAAATACAATCGCTTGATGATTTTAAAAAGGCAGTTCCGGTACAGGGCTATGAGCATGTACAACCTTTTATTGACCGCATGATGCAGGGCGAGGAAAACCTGTTGTGGAATACCCCGGTAACATGGTTTGCCAAAAGTAGCGGCACTACAAGCGAACGGAGCAAGTTCATCCCTGTAAGTGATGAAAGCCTGAAGGAAAATCATTACAAGGCATCAAAAGATGTTCTATCGCTTTACTATGTAGCTAATCCTGAAAGCGATTTGCTCACCGGGAAAGGATTGGTTATCGGCGGAAGCCACCAGATAAATCAACTGAACGACGACATACAGTACGGCGATTTAAGCGCCGTGGTTTTGCAGAATTCTCCCTTCTGGAGCAATTGGATCCGCACCCCCGATTTATCAATTGCCCTGATGGATGAATGGGAAGAAAAGATTGAAAAGCTGGCGCAGAGCACCATCCATGAAAATGTTACCTCTATGGCGGGTGTGCCCACCTGGCTGATAGTATTACTTAAACGCATTTTAGAAATAACAGGAAAAGAAACCATTAAAGAAGTATGGCCCAGCCTTGAGTTATACATGCACGGCGGCGTAAGCTTCGTGCCCTACAAACAACATTTTGAAAAGCTGGTTGGGGCACCTATCAAGTACATGGAAATGTACAATGCATCAGAAGGTTTTTTTGCTGCTCAGGATGATGTGACAAAGGAAGGCATGTTGCTCATGTGCGACCATGGCATTTTTTATGAATTTATTCCGGCAAGTGATTTTGATGCAGCCGATCCGCAAACGATACAGTTGGATAAAGTAGAACTTGGAAAGAACTATGCACTGGTAATTACCACCAATGGCGGCTTATGGCGCTATCTGATTGGCGATACCATCCAGTTCACTTCCTTAGCTCCTTTTCGTATAAAAGTCTCCGGCCGGGTTAAACATTACATCAATGCCTTTGGAGAGGAAGTGATTATTGATAACAGCGACAAAGCCATCGCTATCGCCTGTAAAAAAACAGGCGCTGCCGTAGCTGACTATACAGCCGCGCCAGTGTATTTTTCTGAAGAGGGCAATGGTGCACACGAGTGGCTGATTGAGTTTGATGACGAACCGGAAAGCCTTTCGCAGTTTACCTACGAGTTAGACAGTGCTTTAAAAAGCATTAACTCAGACTACGAGGCCAAGCGATATAAAGACATTGCTTTGCGCATGCCGGAGGTAAAGCCGGTTCCCCAAAATACGTTTAAGGCATGGCTTAACAGCAAAGGCAAGTTGGGTGGGCAGCATAAGGTGCCCAGGCTTAGCAATGATAGAAAGTTCCTTGAAGAAATCCTTACTTTCATCGCTTAGGCAAACAACAGCATGGAACCAACCCTACTCACCTGTAAAAACTGCGGCAATGGCTTTCAAGGTAAATACTGTAACCAGTGTGGTGAGAAAGTTTACACGGATCATGACCGTTCGCTACTTCATTTTTTTGAAGAAAGCTTCCACTTTATTACGCATTTCGAAGGTTCTTTTTTTACTACCATTAAAACCGTGTTCAGCAAACCCGGATTGCTTTCGCTGGAATGGTGCCGGGGATTACGTAAACGCTTTTTTAAACCTATTTCTTTTTTCCTTTTGCTGGTAGTTATCTACCTTTTATTTCCTGTGTTTGAAGGACTGAACATGAAACTGTATTATCATGTTCGCCATAATCTTTATGGAGGCTTTGCTTTAGAAAAAGTAAACCAGGTGATGGCAACTACACATCTTTCGGAGCAGGAGCTTAGTGATGCGTTTCAAAAGAAAAGTATTGTTACTTCAAAATTTTTACTGCTTGTTATTATACCGCTAACGGCTTTGTTTTTCTGGCCGCTTACCTATAAAAGGAGAAAGCTGTTTTACGACCAGGTTATTTTTTCTACCGAAATAAACAGTATGTACCTGCTTTGGGGCTTTATGATTTTACCTTTACTACTAACTGTTTTTATCTGGATTTCCAAAGCCCTTTCCTACTCTTCAACCGGTATCAATGATGGTATGATCGGCGTTATCCTGTACTCAGTACTTTGCGCTTATGTAGGTAGGGCTGCACATCGTTTTTATGGCGTGAGCATAGTGCAGTCTGTTGGGCTGGCCTTGTTGTTTTATGTTATTCATTTCATAGCTGTACAGGTGCTGTACAAATTTCTTTTATTTGTGCTTGTAATTAATCAAATTCATTAATAATGAAATTATTGGAAGGAAAGGTTGTTATTGTAACCGGCGCAGCCCGTGGCATTGGCGAAGGCATTGCCTTAAAACTGGCAGAACATGGCGCTCATATTGCTTTTAGCTATGTAAGCGAAAGCAGTGCGGATAAAGCAAAGGGGTTAGAAGAAAAGTTGACAGGCCTGGGTGTAAAAGCAAAGGCGTATCGCAGCAATGCCGGTGAGTTTGGCGACTGCGAAACCTTTGTAAGTGATGTGCTGAAAGAATTTGGCGCCGTGGATGTTTGCGTAAACAATGCCGGTATCTCAAAAGACAATTTATTGCTGCGCATGACACCGGAAAGTTGGGATGATGTAATGACTATCAATTTGAAATCGGTATTCAATATAACGAGGCAGGTTATTCGGCCTATGATGAAAGCAAAGAGGGGCAGCATTATTAATATGAGCTCTGTAATTGGTTTGATGGGCAATGCGGGGCAGGGAAGTTATGCCGCATCAAAGGCCGGAATCATTGGTTTTACCAAATCCGTAGCAAAGGAACTGGGCAGCCGCAGTATTCGCTGCAACGCTATTGCACCGGGCTTTGTGGAAACTGATATGACCTCTTACTTAAAAGAAGGCGAGCAAAGCGATAAATATAAAGCAGGCATTCCATTGGGACGGTTTGGTACCGCTGAAGACATTGCGAACGCAACCCTATTCTTGGCGTCGGATATGAGTACTTATATAACAGGGCAAGTGCTGAGTGTGGATGGCGGGTTGTATATGTAGGACCTCACCCCCGGCCCCTCTCTATCAAAGTTGTGGAGGGGAGTGCTGTCGCCAGCGTGGAATTCTGCCAATCTCATTGTTTATAAGGAATATAAAAGACCGCTATTATAAATAACTAAAGAACAATAAACAGCCTGTTTCCCTCTCTCCGCTCCGCGGGGGGGTTAGGAGCGAGGTGTTATCTTCGCTTTATGAACATTCACATCCTCACGGTTGTTCCTGAATTATTGGAAAGTCCCCTCTCTCATTCTATTATAAAGCGGGCACAGGCAAAGGGGTTGCTTCAGGTACACATTCACCATTTGCGCAAGTGGGCTGTTAATGAATATGGGCAGGTAGATGACTACCAATACGGCGGTGGTGCCGGTATGGTTATGATGCCCGAACCATTAGCTAATGCCATTGATGAACTAAGCAAAGAGCAACGCTTTGACGAAATAATTTTCCTTACACCGGACGGAGAAATTTTAACTCAGAAAACCGCCAATACACTTTCCTTAAAAGAAAACCTGTTGCTTATTTGTGGCCACTATAAGGGCATTGATCAACGCATACGGGAGCAATA
>DASQMG010000210.1:0-3463 GCA_035645595.1 Flavisolibacter sp.
ATTAATGTCTTTTACGGTTCTTCTTAAATCTTCAGCGCCTGTGGCACTGCCTATGTGCGTGTCTGAAAGATGCACGAAGGTTAGTGGTGTTTGACCATAGGAAAGTGACCTTGCCATTGTAAGCACCAGTAAGAAAAAGAGCGCTTTTTTTGTCATTCTTTGTATCAGTTTAACATGAAAAATGCACATTCTCTATCGCAGTAATACCGTTCTCAGCCTGTTATGTTACTGCGGTTTATTGTGTGCGGTAGGCATAAAGAATACCAGCTATGCGGTAGGCACCATGCTACTGGCTGACCTGGTAGGAACAATTATAGCACTATTGTTATGTTGTTTGTTTTTGGGGTGAAAGGCAAAGAGTAAATTATATTTACTGTATAATTTGTTCTTTATAAATAAGCTCTCCGTTTTCATCCATCCCTTGTATAATCAACCGAAATTTTTTTGCAGAATCATTGTTGTAAAAACTTACTTTATAGCTTCCGTCCTTTTCCATCTTTAGCGTTGGTTTCCAGAGAAGGGTGATGCGTCTATCCAATTCTGTTGAAGCTATGTCGTTATAATTGGCGTAGGATGGTGCGTAAAACTCGCGTTGAAATTCGAACCCGATCTTCTTAAAGGAGGCAAAACGTTTATCTCCGGGCTTACCGCTGCCTACACCTTTTTTTGTGTACACCGATATGGCGCCACCGTCGGAACCGAATGGAAAAGCAAGCGCACCTTTATATACTTTGATCAGGGCTACATCGGATGGTAAAAGGCCATCAATAACATCAGCCGTAACAGGTATTTCATTTAAAACAAACTGGATGCTTCTATCGCTATTGGCATCTTCACTTATAGCGTTTATACCCACATTGCGATTAAATATTGCACTGGTTACTCCTCCAGGTTGAAACGGGTTTACTGAGAAACCCGGAATCTGGGCATTCATATACTGCCATATGTTGGCATAAGTCGTATTCTCCGGTACCAGGCTCTGATCACTGTTTTCATACATGGGTGAAACATATTCACCTTGAAGCGAATCGGCTTTTGTTTTGCGCTTTGTTTTTATAGTAACTCCTTCCAATACATTTTTTCCCGGAGCAGGAAGTAATGCCAGTTTGTTTAAAATCGTGCTGTCTGCACTTTCGCTCCAATTATTTGATGTATAAGGAGAGTATGCAGAAGTTTTAAGCGAATCGATATAAGCAGGATAAAAATGAACATCAACCGGCAGGGAATTCTTAGCATTATTACCCTCGTAGCTGACCGTAGCTTTCTTTCTAAATAAAAGGGAGTCAACGAAAAATTCACCTTTATCGGTCAGCTTGGCCGTAGATAAAATAGTGGTCGAATCTTCAGCCTTAATGATAAAGGATACCGTGCCGGTTTGAATAATATCCTTTCGGTCGGATTTTGTAACTTTTCCTTTTAATGTAAGGTTAGTTTCTACCGGGTAGGAAAGAGCAATTTTTTCGTCGCCGGCTATTTGTTTCCAATTAAACCTACGCCATCCCTGCGTAAGCAGTAACAGGTCTAGATGCTGAAGTGTAGTGGCCGATTTGTCGGCAAAATAATAACCGGGTTTATTTATATAACCTTTTAAATCAGAAGTGAGTAATAATGAAGATGCCAGACCATCATTTAGTAATGGCGTTGTTTCCGAACCTGCATCAGTTACCGCAAATGAAAGGTTTGGGTTGCTAACACTATCAATTTTAAAACGTATCGTGTTTAATCCTCGTTTTGTCGTTGACTTTTGCTCAATTATAAGGTTTGGAGAATGGATTTCATGATTAGCAATAAAAGCCAGCCTCTCTGCAAGCGGCTTTCCCAACGTGTCGAAAAGCGTTACATGTAAAATACCAGCAGGTAAACCTTTCTTCAAAATTGCAGTGGCGTTTTCTCCTTCTGCCGGTTTAAAGTCACCCTTAAATACAGCTACACCGTTCATATGTGCAATGGCAAAAAGCCTGTTGTATTTTTCTTTTCCTTTTTCACTTGTTTGTATTTGTAAAAATAGCCGGGAAGCCGAGGAGTTGGTTACCTGCATTACCACACCTTCCGGTTTTGCAGCCGGTAATTTATAGGTGTATTTTTTATTTCCAATCTCCACGCTTGCCGTATAGGCTACTGCAGGTGAAGGCTGCAACTCGAAACTTGTCATGCCATCATGTTCGGTAGTAAACTGCGCCACTTTTTCACCTGCTGTTGTCGTGATAACACCTGAAGCGTGTACTGGTAAACCATAGCTATTGGTCACCTTTACGCCTATTTTGCTTTTAAGTCCTTCTACCAGGTCACCACCTTCCGGAAAGAACTGTACATCAAACTTGGGTTCGGTAGTAATAGAAGCCAGTTTTGGAAAATCAATACCGTAAACCTGGATTGTTTTTCTATAAACAAACTGTGGGTAATTCAACATCCACGATGTGTAAGCATTGATCGCGTAGGTGCCGGTCGGAAGTTCTTTCGACAGGTCTAAAGCTCCGTGTAAGGAAGCACTATTATCTAACTGGAACATCTTCTTGTCAATTACTATTCCTTTTGCATCGGTTAATTCCAGGTAAACTATACGACTTAAAAAGGTTGGTTTTTTTTGCATCGTTGCCCACGCTTTCAGCCAAATAGTTTCACCAGCAATGTATTTTTCACGGTCAAGTTGCACAAAAACTTTTTCCTGTGGGTTTTCTTCATGCCATTTTTTCAAACCTTTCAGCATTCGAATGCCAGCGTCGTCCGGCACAGGCGCGAAAAGAGACCACAAAAACAACGGCAAAATGCCAATAGCAAAAATGGATTTCATATTATAAAAATAAGATAGCCGGCCTTATTGGTAGCCGGCTATCGTGATGAATGGCAAAAACTGCCTTTTAAAATTTCAAAACACCATCAATAATATGTACGACAGCGTTTGTTCCTAATAAGTTGCGGCGGGTAATATTGACGGGAGTAGTATTTGATTTTCCCTTGATCTTGCGACCATTATCGCTTGCAGTTAGCGTTCGGTTTACACCTAACGCAGTTTGGGCGCTTACACGGTCGCCCAGGTCGTTTGAGAAATAACGGGCTCCCGAGAAATAATGGTAACGTACAATCGAATCTATACGGCCAACTGTGGCAGAATTAATAGCAGCCTGTGTAAGACCGTCACTCGTCATGGCTGCATCAGTAGGAGCCATAAGTGTGAACGGGCCGGTGCCGGTGAGGGCTGCCCAACGAGCGGCTTTAGTCAAGGCGGCAATAAACAGGGTATGTTGGCCGGTACTCTGTAAAAGTGCTTGTGCATTACCTCTTAAAACAGGGGGTATTTGAAATTCATTAATCACATGCACTACACCATTTGAGACTCTGTTATTTGCACTAATTATATTAGTGCCATTTATATAAGCGCTGTCTTTCCCGTTCCCGAGAAAAATCTGTGTGGCGCCGGTATTACCAATTTGAGTTCCCCTAGCAAAAGAAAACTGAGCCCCTA
>DASQMG010000211.1:0-3041 GCA_035645595.1 Flavisolibacter sp.
ATTCATTACTATTGTTTGCAAACGAAAATAAGATGCTTCACTTAACTTTAATAAATGCGGTTTAGAGAAGCTAACATCTCTGATATAAAACAGATGCAGGTAGTACGGCATTCGGTAAAAGAAAATATTCTATCCGATCCCTCCCTGGTAACCGATGCAGACGTTCATGACTATATTACCCGGCGTGGAAAAGGTTGGGTTTGCGAAGTAGATGGCACCGTTATTGGCTTTGCCATTGCTGATCTGGAAGAAAATAATATCTGGGCCTTGTTTATTCATCCCGATGAGGAGGGACAGGGTATAGGCAAAAGGCTTCACCAAATGATGATGAACTGGTATTTTTCAAAAACGACTAAAAGAGTTTGGTTGAGTACAGCCGCAGATTCCCGGGCAGAAAAATTTTATAGAAAAGCCGGCTGGCAGGAAACAGGTTTGCATGGGAAAGGAGAAATAAAATTTGAAATGAGTAGCGAGCAATGGAATGCGATGCAGCGGCCTGATTTATAGTATCAACCTGTTTCCCTTCACCATTAATTTCTTTACTTCTCCTTCGTTTTTTCTTCATAAGTTTATCTGCTTATGGCGTTATTAGAAAAAGAGCTTGAAGTAAAACCATCAACCATACCCGGATCCGGACAAGGTTTATTCACCAAAATTTTTATTGAGAAAGGTACCCGCATTATTGAATACAAGGGTAAGGTCACTACCTGGAAAGAAGTTAAAGATGACTGGGATAATGTTTACCTCTATACTATTAACCCCAGGCATGTGATCGACGCCCGCAATCAAAAACGCTCGCTGGCCCGTTATGTGAACGACGCTAAAGGAATAACCAGGGTAAAGGGAATTACCAATAATGCGGAATTTTACAATGAGGGTCTGAAAGCTTTTGTTATTGCTACAAAAAATATCCAGCCCGGTGAGGAGATCTTAGTAAACTACGGTAAACCTTATTGGGATACAGTGCGCAAAAATCAAAAAATTGACGCAAAGAAAGAACAAGGTAATAGCTTGTAATTTAAAAAGACGGTATGTCAGCTAATTTCTTCCACATTACCTTTCGCATACTCGGATAAACAATCATATTCTTCTGTCAGCCTGCCTTCTTTGACAACAGTCGCCCTGTTGATAATTTCAGAGGCTCCCTGCAACAGATCTGGTAGAACATATTTTATCAACTGTTCACCAAAATACTTCGAAGCATCCCGCGGTAACTCGTTCGGTAGATTACCTACAGCCATGACGTCGATACCAGTGGACAAATACGGTGCGGTTTTTTCAAAAGTTATTCTGTCAATTCCATAGACCGGGTCCTCGATGGTGTTATCACCTTTATTTATAGGCACGGAACCGTTGGTGTCGTCGGTTACATCGGCAATGGTTTGAATTCTGAAATGGGGCTGGCTAATGGCCTCTTTTTCAAATAAACGCGGCACGTTCGTATCCCAGAAAATACCGTTCATTAAAATATCCGTGTGCGGTATGAAGTCCTTAAAACGGCAATAGTATTCCTGTGGATGGTGATGAAAATTTTCGCGGCTATAAGGTTGTCCATCTTTTCTGGCATATAAATCAGCCCCTTTTAGTTGTACATAAACGGGGTACGCAAAATCGCGGGATAGGTAATCCTCGATCTCTACTTCTATCACTCCCATCAGGTTCATAATTTCAAGAATACCATGCGCCACGCGGCCAGACCCGGTGACAGCGATTTTAATGTTAGGCAGTTTCAATCCAAAGTACGTATGGATAAGGGTCTTAAAGTCTTTTTGCTGGTACACCCTCTTTAGTTCGAACAAACCCGTACGCTTACCATAGGCCATAATACCATTGTGTGCCCCTACAATGCCTGCAAAAAAGCCAAAGCCAATAATGCGCTGGCCGTCGGCATGACGCAGGCATTCATAATCTATAAGCGTACAATTTTTAGCCATAAGCGTCTGCAATAACTTTTGATTATGCGGTTGCTTTTTACAGGTATGAGAGAAGAACAAATACTTTTTGCCATCTACCACCTGGTGAGGTGGCACTTCTTTGATGCCTATAAGAACAGAACAATCCTCAAGCGAGTCCTTCAATGTTATTCCCGACAATGCATACTCCCTGTCGCTAAAGCAACGGCTTTCCGAGCGCTGGACAACTATTTTACATTCAGGATAGGTTTCCTGCACCCACTTGCATTGCGCGGGAGTAAGAGCCACCCGGTTGTCAGCAGGTATTTTTCCTTCTTTTATTATTCCAATGTTTATCATGAGCAGTAGTTACATTTTAAGATGCAGCGGCTACAAAAGTGTAGGCAAAAGTTGAACCTTGCAAACCGTACGCTTTAAAATGTTATTTCGATTAAATTTGGAGACCAAATAAATAATTGTATGAGAAGTTTGCTTTACTGTTTCCTGTTTTTCTGCGTGATTCTCTTTTGTGCAGGTTGTCTAAAGCAAAAATGTGGTTGCGTCCCTCCGCCCGATGCAACCGGTAATGGATCTTACAAACTGTTTTATAGCGATTCTGTTTACTACCTGAATAATAGTTCTGCTGACTATACTGTTAAACCTGTTATTGCCCGTACCGATGGATCTTATTCCTCTTTCCCCGACGGCTTGAAGTTAGATGATAAGACGGGCGCGATTTCGGTAAACCAAAGCGAAACCGGTCTGAGATACAGGGTGAGCTTTACCGCCACCAATGGCAGTGTTTTCTCTACGATGGTGGTTATTTCAGGCGTCAATTATATAGATAGTTATTACCGCCTGGGTCAGGGTGACTCAATAGCACTTCCTGTCTATAACGCCAATGGCCCGCTCGGCTACGCGGGCTCTTTTGATTATAGCGGCTCAGCGCAGGCAGAAGGGGTAGCTATAACGGCTGCTACCGGCGCTATCAATTTGGCTAAAACCTTGCGCAATGGTCTTTTTGGTAGCCACCCCTGGGAAAAACGCAAAGAAATCGAGGTCAGATATAAATTAAATGACAAGAGCAATGGATCATCCAATAGCATAAAAATTTTATTGTATTACTATCGCCGTTTAAGCGATGTGCCG
>DASQMG010000212.1:0-34311 GCA_035645595.1 Flavisolibacter sp.
CCGCCGCATTTTAGAAACGCTTTTAGGCGAGGAAGAGATGCAAAAGGTTATAAAAGACAAATTGGTGCAATATGGCTTTCAGTTCAAATACACAACGCATACTTACACTAATAAGAAAGGCAATGTGTATTTCTTTTGTTATGAGTATGGGTATCTGCCGCTGGAGAATGATTGGTATTTGGTGGTGAAGCGGAAAGAACAATAAAAACAAAATTGTTAATCACCGGGCAGCCAGCCAATAGTTATTTTATCAATAAGATTTGCCAAATAGCCTTCACAACGATTTACAGTCAGGTTTAAACATACTGCAACACTGATCGGAATAGTTTCGTCATAAGCGACCATAGTAGCGAACCAAAAGCCTTCTTCAAAGTCACCATGCCCTGTAGTCATTGGTACATCATCAAAAGCTATATGATCATGAACGCTTTCGCCCATTTCAATTTTCCGTTTGATGATTTCCATATCAAAAGCATCATCAATATACGTTGCAGCTTTTCCAGTTCCGCAGATATAAACGACATTTTTATCTAAACAAATTTTTGCCAGGTTATTAAGTTCATTACCCTCATCTATCTTGGCAATGGCAAACAGGAGTCAATTGTTATCTGGAAGATGCAGGTTCCACAAGAGGAATAAAAATAAGTTCAATATATTTCCAAACTGTAGAAGAGTGCGACGCAACAGACGCTTCATAGCACCCCTTCCTCCTGGTTCATAAAGGCCTTTTCCTCACTCCCAACTTTCACATCTTTTGCTATCATTTTCCTCCTGCAAAAAGGCCCCTAAAACGTACCTTCGCCTTCTTCGGCTGCTTTAAACAGGTTCAGCATGTGGAGCGGCAAAAACAACCCAAATAATTTATGCAAGAATACCTGAAGGGATTGAACGAGCGGCAGCAGGAAGCTGTATTGACAACCGAGGGCGCACTGATGATTGTGGCTGGCGCCGGCAGCGGAAAAACCAAGGTTTTAACCACACGCATTGCCCACCTGATGTACAAAGGTGTAGATGCATTTAATATACTTGCACTAACCTTTACCAACAAGGCGGCTGCCGAAATGAAAGAACGGGTGGAGCATATGCTGGCCAACCGGGAAGCCCGTAATTTATACATTGGAACCTTTCACTCGGTGTTCGCAAGAATTCTTCGGGGCGAGGCGCACCGCATTGGCTATCCCAACTCATTTACCATCTACGATACTGACGATGCAAAAAGCGTAGTAAAAGCCGTAACGGCCGAACTGAATTTAGATGTGCAGCACTATAAACCCAACGCGGTTTACAACCGTATTTCAAGTGCAAAAAATGCATTGGTTGGTCCGAAGGAATATGCAAGTGATTACTACCTGCAGCAGGAAGACATGCGCAGCAACCGGCCGATGATCGGTCATATTTATGATGCGTACAGCAAGCGGTGTTTTAAAAACGGTGCTATGGATTTTGACGACCTGCTGATTAAAATGTATGAGTTGTTGAAAACCTTCCCGGAGGTTTTGCATAAGTACCAGCACAAGTTCAAATACATATTAATAGATGAGTACCAGGATACCAACCCGGCGCAGTACGAGATCATTAAACTGTTAGGTGCCGTGCACGAAAATGTTTGCGTAGTGGGCGATGATGCACAAAGTATTTATTCGTTTCGCGGCGCTACCATTCAAAACATTTTGCAGTTTCAGAAAGATTATGACGATGTAAAAGTGATCAAGCTGGAGCAGAATTATCGCAGTACACAGAATATTTTAAGCATTGCCAACGAGGTGATTAAAAACAACAAAGGGCAAATACCAAAAACGCTTTTTACAGAGAACGCTACCGGCGAAAAAATAAAGCTGGTGCGTACCATGACGGATAACGACGAAGGCAAATTCGTGGCCGACCAGGTACAGGAAATGCGGCTGCGCAATCATTACAAAAACAAGGAATTTGCAATCCTATATCGCACCAATGCGCAAAGCCGTTCGTACGAGGAAAGCCTGCGCCGTGGTAATATCCCTTATACTATTTACGGTGGTATTTCTTTCTACCAGCGTAAGGAGGTAAAAGACTACATCGCTTACCTGCGCATGATCGTGAATCCAAAAGATGAAGAAGCGTTAAAGCGCATCATCAACTACCCGGTTCGTGGCATTGGCAAAACATCTATGGACAGGGCCATACTTGCCGCTAATGAAAATAACATCAGTATGTGGGAAGTGCTGGAAGATGCGCCCCGCTTTGGTTTTAAGAGCAACATACTGCAGGCCATAGAGGAATTTGTGCTGATGATACGGAGCTTTCACAGTATGTTGGGCGTGAAGAATGCCTACGATATTGCCTTTCATGTAGGAAAGCAAACGGCCTTTGTAAAGGAGTTGTTTAATGATAAAAGTACAGAAGGCGTACAGCGGTACGAGAACGTACAGGAGTTATTAAACTCAATAAAAGAGTTTACAGAAACACCAGCAAGCGAAGAAAGCGGTGAGGTTGGGGATAAAAGTCTTGGTTCCTACTTACAACAGATCACCCTGCTTACCGACTCTGATCAAAAAGATCCGAATGCCGATACCGTGAAGCTGATGACAATACACGCTGCAAAAGGATTGGAGTTTCCGGTGGTGTTTGTAGGCGGTTTGGAAGAAGGTTTATTCCCCAATGCCATGAGCATTAATACCCGCGAAGAACTGGAAGAAGAGCGGCGCCTTTTTTATGTGGCCATCACCAGAGCAAAAGGACGATTGTATCTTACCTATGCTAACACCCGCTACAAATTCGGTAACCTGCAGCAAGCGGATGCCAGCCGGTTTTTGGAAGAAATACCAATGGAATTTATCGATAAAACTTTCGCAGGGGGTGGTGTAAAAAACCAGGGCTCTTCGGGTATGATGGGCACTGCTTTTGAGCGGATGAACCGCGGCTTTGGAAACAGTAATGGTAGTGAAAAGGGGGAAAAGAGTTTCGTTTCCACGTTGCTAAGCAATAATGGGAAAACAAAAGAGGTAGCGCACAATGCATCACCAAACTTTATTGCGAGCGATATTACAAAGCTGGAAGAAGGCATGAGAGTGGAGCACCAGAAGTTTGGTTTCGGGGCGGTGTTAAAGCTGGAAGGTTCACAACATAACCCGGTTGCTACTATAAAGTTTGATGTGAACGGCGAGAAGAAAATTATGTTGAACTATGCAAAGCTGATGATAGTTCCGACGAATGTTTAAACACGTATTTTTTAGAATTACATGAATTCAATACAGGCAGTGATCATAATAATAATGGCGCTCCTTCAATAACAGGACTCCTTGTCACCCTAAGCCTGATGAAGGGTTATCGTGGGTCAGTGCCTCCTTTTTCCTCTTCTATATTTCACAGCTTACCTTATGTTAACCGTTGGGCTCAAGGCGGCCGGGGGGAAGGGGCACAGCACCTGTTAAAATTTATCGCATTTCTTTTACCAATTGCGTAAAGCTTTCTGAAGGTTAGTTGCTTAAATTTGTGTTCTCAAAAATTTAGATATGATACAGACAGGTAACCCCGTTATCAGCATATATACCGAAATGACACCTAACCCGGAAACAATGAAATTTGTAGCCAACAAACTTTTGTATCCCGGTAAAAGCGCGGATTTTCAGGAAGTGGAAAGTGCCAAGCCTTCGCCATTAGCCACTGAGCTGTTTGGCTTTCCTTTTATTAAATCAGTATTTATAGCGTCTAATTTTGTTACGCTTACCAAAACACCTGATACCGATTGGGACGATGTGATTCCTTCGATACGCCAGTTTTTAAAAGAATACTTGGAAGAGGGTAAGGGCGTAATTAATGAAGAAGAGTTGGCTGCTGTAAAGCAGGAAAGCAGTAATGAAGTAGAAGCTGATGACGATGATGTGGTAAAAAGAGTAAAAGAATTGCTGGAGAATTATGTAAAGCCCGCGGTTGAAATGGATGGCGGCGCTATCCAGTTTAAAAGTTATAATGATGGAGTAGTGAACCTCATGCTGCAGGGTAGCTGTTCTGGTTGCCCTTCTTCTATGATTACGCTGAAAGCAGGCATTGAAGGCATGATGAAACGCATGATTCCGGAAGTGAAGGAAGTAGTGGCCGAAGCTGAATAAGTAAGTAGTATAGAAAAATAAAAAAAGCATCTCAACGAGATGCTTTTTTTATTCCCGTTAGTTTATAGTAATAGTGTGGGAAACATACGTGTTATCAATACTGGTGAAGCGCAATATGAATGTGCCCTTTGAAGGAGGGGTAAATGTGTAGGTTTTAGACCGTATGCCTGCGTCCTGTGTGCAGATAGCATTTTTATCGTAGTGCCCAAAAGCTTTAATAACGATTATGTTCCCTTTAGGCTCCTCCTTAAAAGTATCTACAACCTGGCACCCATTTGAATAGGGATAAGAGACGGTAAATGCCATGGGCTGCCCTACAGAGCCAATATCTGGTCCCGCCACAGTTGTAATATTATATTGAACTAAAGAATCGTCATTTACAGCTTGCTTCTTGCACGAAAGAATAGTGGTGGCTAAAATCATTAGAAAAAAATATTTCATACTTGTATTTTAACCGTTGACAATTCAAAATCAGATAACGTTGCTTATTAAAATAAAAATTTTCAGGTACTTCTGTTTTAAGTCTTTCTAATTTTTTACAGCCATTTCAAGAGAGGCGTAAATTGCCATTGATGTGCAGGCAAAAACGTTCTGTTTTTGCAGCGGTAACGTAATCATGAAACTACTTTTATTTTGTTTTATACTGTTCGCTTTTTCTTGTTCGGTACTGCAGAACAATGGTTACCTCTCCCGTGTTGATAAGCTTATGAATGGCCACTCTTTCGTTTATGGCCTCCCCTATCAAACAGGAAAGTCGTATCTGGTAATACAAGGTTATGAATCGCTTTTTTCCCATGCCGGTGACTATGCTATAGATTTCAAAATGAAGCCCGGAACAAAAGTGATGGCGGCAAGAGGCGGTATTGTAATAAGAATAAGAGACAGTACAAAAACCGGCGGCATCGGCAAAAAATATGTAGGCACAGCTAACGGCATTGTCATCAGGCATACCGACAGCACCTTTGCACATTACCTGCACCTGCAGTATAAAGGGGCATTAGTTTCGGTTGGCGATACAATTAGACAGGGCCAGTTGATTGGTCTTAGTGGTAGCACCGGCTTTAGTGCTTTTCCGCACCTTCATTTTGAGGTAACAAGACAAATGGGTATCAGCAGGGAGGATTTCCCGGTGCTTTTCCAAACAAGCAAGGGAATTAAATTTTTGCAGCCGCTTCATTGGTATAAGGCCCTTTAATTAGGTTTGTAGCTTATGGAGGAAATCATCCAAAAATTTCTTACTAACCTTAATAATACTACCGAACTTGAATACCTGGCGGTATTTGCCGGTATCATCAGCGTGTGGTTCTCCCGCAAAGAAAATATCTGGGTTTATCCCACAGGCTTGATCAATACCATTATTTACATCTACCTGAGTTTTAAGTTTCACCTGGTGGGGGAAGCCAGCGTAAATTTTTATTACACGGTAATGAGTATATATGGCTGGTGGTTGTGGGCAAAAAAAGATCAGGAGCATAAGCCGACAGTGCATATTAGTTTTTCAAATAAAAAAGAATGGATACAGGAAGCCATTTTCTTCCTGTTTTTTTATGTGTCGCTGTTCTTTATCCTTACTTATCTACAACGGCAATATTTCCCGGGGGCTATTCCATGGGCTGATGCTCTTGCTTCGGCAACCGCTTATACCGGCATGTGGCTGATGGCAAGAAAAAAAGTGGAAAGCTGGTGGTGGTGGATAGCAACGAACATTGCCTCGATTCCTTTGTATTATGTAAAAGGATTAGTATTTACAAGTGTTTATTATATAGTGCTTTTAGTATTGGCGGTTTTTGGTTTGATAGAATGGAGAAGGAAAGCAAGAAAGCAGGAAAGGCATTTTGAATTTGAAACAACATGAAACGAATCGTTATCATCGGCCCAGAGTCAACCGGCAAAAGCACACTGTGCCGGCAACTGGCAGCGTACTATAATACTGTTTGGTGCCCCGAGTTTGCACGGGAATATTTACTGAAACACGGAATGACTTATACTTATTCTGACTTAGATAACATTGCTCACGGGCAAATAAAGCTGGTGGAAAAACTGGCTGCTGAGGCGAGGAATGATTTATACTTTATTGACACCGACCTGTATGTGATGAAGGTGTGGTACGAAGTAGCTTTTGGCGCCTGCCCCACATGGATTTTGAAAGCTATTGCCCGCACCCATTGCGATCTATACCTTCTGTGCAATATTGATCTTCCATGGACAAAAGATGAATTAAGGGAATACCCCGACTTAGCTATCCGGCAAAAGCTGTTTAAAATGTATAAGGACATCTTGATAAATTCAGGTGTACGCTGGGTAGAAATTAGAGGTGCCAATGAGGAGCGGTTGCAAATGGCGGTAAGCAGCATTAGCCGCTTAACTTCCTGCTCCCCTCCATCAGAGATGTAGAGGGGCCGGGAGAGGTCTTGCTTCGGCCACCTAAACCTATTATCTTTAATCCCCGCACAACCGCACTATGAAACAAATTATTAACATCATCAACCAGGTTTTTGAAATCGAAAAAAAGTTGGGCGCCCCCTCTCCCATTCAAAGAAACATAGACCGAATAAAAGCTGAGCTTACTGAGTTAGGTTACGACTATCATAACCCCGTAAATGAAAAATGGGATGAAACACGAACCGATTGTGACGCGAGTGTGGCAGGGACACTAAAAAGTAAAATGATTATTACGGAAGTTATCAAACCTGTTGTGCACCATAAAGAAGACAGCAGAAAAAAACTGGTTCAAAAAGCTATTGTAGTAGTAGAATAATTATCCATGAAATTTATCAATTTTGGTATAGACCTTGGCACCACTAACTCCTTGCTTGCAAAATTTGAAGGCGGGGCAGTACAGGTTTTTAAAAATCCCATCGGTCACAAAGAAACCCTTCCCTCTGTTGTTGCCTTCCGGGGCGGCAGAACCATTGTTGGCGATAAGGCAAGAGAATATATCTCTAAGGATGCCGGTAACGTTTTTGGCGGATTTAAAAGAAAGATGGGCTCCAGCGAAAACTTTTTAATTCCCTCAACTACCGCCATCATCAATCCCATCCAGCTTTCTGCTATGGTGCTGAAAGAGCTGAAAAATTTTATTCATACCGGCGAAGAACTTGAGGCCGCTGTGATCACTATACCAGCGTCGTTTGACACCATTCAGTCTAACGCCACAAAAAAAGCAGGCTACGAAGCAGGTTTTAAAGAAGTAGTGTTATTGCAGGAACCTATTGCAGCGTCGCTTGCATTTTTTAACGACAGCAAAAAGGGTATTCCGGAAGGCGGTCATTGGCTGGTGTATGATCTGGGCGGCGGAACGTTTGACGTAGCGCTTGTAAGCATCGTTGCCGGTGAGCTGAGGGTGGTAGATCATGAAGGCAATAACTTTTTAGGGGGGATGGACTTTGACACGGCTATTATTGAACAGATCATCATTCCAAAAATTATTGAGCAAACAGGCGACCCTACTATTGAAGAACAGTTGCGCAACAGGAACGGCGCCCTTGAAAAACTGTTTTATGTATTGCTTCATAAAGCCGAAGAAGCTAAGAAGGAATTATCGCAGCAAGATGAAACCGAAATAGAATTCACAGTCCCGGGCACAGAGGAAGAAATGTATGTACGCATTACAAAGGAAGACGTAGCCCGCATCATACATGAAAAAATTTGGTCTACGGTAGAACTGATACAAACTATTTTAAAAAGAAATAATCTACAGGCACCGCAAGTAACCAACATCATTATGGTGGGCGGTTCTACTTATATTCCCTATGTTCGGGAACTGGTGGCGAGGGAAACAAAAATACCGCTGGCGTTTGATACCGATCCTACTACCGCCATTGCTGTTGGTGCTGCTTATTATGCAGGTTCAAAGTTAAGCTCCGTTGTTGCAGCAGAACCGAAGATTGAGGTGGTGGAACAAGGGGCAACTGATAAAAAGATAAAGGCCATTTTTCAAACAGTAAGCAGTGAAGAAGAAGAAATCTATATGGCAATTCCTGAAGAAGGGGATTTTGCCAACGTCTTCTATCGCATTACAAGGGATGATGGCGGTTACGATTCAGGCAGTAAAAAGGTTGACAAACGTATCTCCGAATTCCTGCCCTTACAGAAAGGAGTGATGAACCGTTTTACCATCCGCTTTTTTGATGAACACAACAATGCAGTTGCCGTTTCTCATCCTCCAATTGATATCATGCACGGCAAGTTTAATGTGGCCGGGCAGCCCCTGCCAAATGACATTTGCCTGGAGGTAGATGACCACGAGAACAACAGCACTAAGCTACAGGTGATTTTTGAGCGCAACGACATTTTACCCCTGAAAAAAACAATTTATAAAGAGATCACCCGCACGATAAAAAAAGGAAGCAGCGACGAAATAGTAATTAATGTTTTGGAAGGCACAAGGCACAGCCGTCCGCACAGCAACCTGGTGATTGGTGCTATTGAGATCAGGGGCACTGAACTAAAAACCGACCTCGTTAAAGGTTCTGATATAGAAATAAAATTTGAGATGAACGAAAGTCGTGACCTTACTATCACCGCCTTTCTTGCTATGAGCGAACAGGAATTTAATCATGTCTTCAGCACGTCGGAAAAATTTGTCAGCGTATCCCGTTTAAAAGATGATGTGAACAGTCTTGTATGGGAAATGAAACGTGAGATGCGTGACGAAAAAGGCCGTGATGATGAGAGCGAATGGATAGCCGAATTGCGCCATTGTATTTTTGAAGGGGAAAAGCTGCAAAAGCGCCTTTCAAAAATAAAGGATAGTGACCTGACAGATGAAAAATACGAAATTACCGAGGCCCGCCGCCGTATTTCCTCCCGCTACGATGCTTTGGGTAAAGACCAGCGCATCTTTATGTTGCAGGCCGATTATTTCAACCATAAAACATTCATTGAAGAAAACCTCCCTGATGTGGAGTTTGAGCAGGATAAAATGATGAACGACTTCGACCGGATCGTCCAGGACGAGCAAGGCTTTTTAAAAGCAAAAAGTCCTGCGGTGCTGCGTACAAAAATTGATGCCCTTGAATTATTGCGGCGCCGGGTGTATGCTAACACAAAGCACTATATCATTGATTTCTTTTTATACTTTGCTGCCATCCCTGCATCCAATTATACAAAGCCATCCATTGCTTCTACACTAATTAAACAGGGCGAACAGGCGTTGGCTAACGAACAGTTTGGGCAATTGCGCACCACGATGATCAACCTTTCGCACCTGCTTAACGGCGAGGAAACGGAAATAGAAGACATGAAAATAAAAGGAACCGGCATTGGTTAATAGTGTTGCGTTATATCGTTCCCCGGTGCGGCTGGTAGTGCATACAGCAGAAGCAGCGTCTTACTCAATGCAGGCTATAAGTCGTGCCCGTAAAAAGATGATGGCCGAAATTGCTTTGGCAGGTGATGAAATTTCGCTGGATGATATTTCATACTCCCGTAACGACGCTTCTGCTTTATTGGATGTGGTGAGCGAAGAAAGCTGGAAGGCGCATAGCATCATTTACCAGCATAAAGGGCTATTGAATTTTTTAGAAAAAGGCGAGTTTAATTCAGACGAACTAAGAAAGGCCGATGCTTATTTATACAATGAGAAGTTTGTGCAGGTGGTGTCTCCTTATTTTGCCCATTCATTTAATACGGTTTCAGGTAAATTGGTACGGCAGGCTGATTTTGAAGAACTTATGAGGCTGTTAGATTACACAGGGTATATTTTGCCGGAGCATAGCCATGAAGCCTATCAAAAGCTCCGTGGATATTTAGAAGAGATCAATTATACCCTGCGAAACCTTAGCTGGGAAAAATTCATCAGTGATGAAAGCATCCTGCATTTTATTTTTTCAGCCAACTGGCTGAAATTTATTAATAAACTGCCCCCTTCTTTTACTTCGGTGCGGGATGAGGTGGTAGAGCATTTCATTAATCTCATACTTCGCTTTCAGCACAAAGCGACCTGGTATTATTTGCATAAAGTATTGGTGCAGTTAAAATGCATTGAGACGAACGATTTTAATCGCTCGGAAGTAATGCGCATTGATGAAATTATATACAAAAACAGTAAAATAGAGGGTGGCAAGGGCACGGCCAGGAGCAAAGGAAGCGATGGTTTTACCTGGCGAAGTGCATGGTGGATACTTTGGATTGTTATGATGATTGTGAGGGCAGCTACCTGCAACGATAAAAGCAGTAAGAGCAGCTACCGGTTACTGGATGGTCCCAGCAATAATCCTGTTATAACAACTGCCGGCAATAATGTGGAAAAGAGAAATGAAACACATTTTCTATCAGTGTTAGACAGCCTGAGTCATAAGAAAAATACAATTGTCACTCCCCAAAAGCTCAGCACAGGCAGCCAGCCTTTTGTTGCCTTCGGCGATGATCCCGGTGTTGCTATAAATGACTCTCTTACCATAAGCAACAATACAGGGTACGATGCGGTTTTTCTTTACTTTAAAGATATACCCGGCCATGCGACGTCCGGACTGTTACCCAAACTGTATTCCACATATATAAAAGCCGGCGATGTAGAAAAAGTATATGTTCTGCCGGGTAATGGCCGCGTATATTTTGCCTTTGGCGAAGGCTGGGGTAAATTAAAAAAGCCATTAAATATTGAATTAAAGAATCCATCCGGCAGTGCCAGCAATGGTGAGTTATCGCAAACTATAACGATGACACATTTCTTCAGTAATAGCCACCAATTTCAACAAAAATATTTACAACATCCCGTTTACATTGACTATACTGAGTTACCACGGGATCATGCCGCCTATCGTAACCTGAATGAAGAGGGTAAAATCTCCGAAGAGGCTCCATCTATTCTGCTAACGCAGAAGAACGGAATGGTTGATGTTGCTGCAAGAGGACATCTCCTGGTAAACGAAGATTTGATCAGCACTAATGAGTCAAACAAGGAAGGAATTAGGCTTAACAACGGCCGGTAACCCGTAGCTTCATTTCAATATTATGAACGAAGAATACACCATATCTCCTCTGGGTGATTCGGCGCTGTTAATTTATTTTAGAAATAAAATTGATGATGCTATTAATAAGAAAGTGTTGTCAATTTTTAATCGCCTTCAAAAGCTTTCCCTGCCTGAAATAACAGATCTTATTCCGGCTTACAGTTCCCTGGCAATTTGTTATGATGTAGCAGCGCTGCATCAAAAAAACGCTACCGCTTTTGATACCATGAAGAATTTGCTGGAGCCAATTTTGGAAGCTGCGGATGGGCAATCATTATTCACTACGCGGCAAATGAAGATTCCTGTATGCTATGCAAAGGTGTACGCACCCGATTTAGAAGCTTTAGCATTTGACAAAAACCTTTTAGCTGAAGAAGTGATTGGCTTGCATCTGGCAATAACCTATCGTGTTTACATGATTGGCTTTTTACCCGGCTTTGCTTACATGGGTAAAGTAGATAACCGAATAGCAACCGTAAGAAAAACAGCGCCGGTAAATGTTGCCGCCGGTTCTGTTGGGATTGCCGGTGAGCAAACAGGCATTTATCCTTTCGCTTCACCAGGTGGCTGGAATATTATTGGTAGAACACCCATAAAATTATTCGACAAACAAAACAAAGAACCAGTACTGCTACAACCCGGGGACGAGATAACTTTTTATTCAATAAGCGAAGATGAGTTTGAAAATTATCAGGGCGGGCCTTCTTGATACGATCCAGGATCCGGGTCGTTACAGGCATCAGCACCAGGGCATAAATCCCGGTGGGGCAATGGATTGTTTTTCTGCTGCACTTGCTAATGCGCTGTTGGGAAAAGAATTGGCTTCACCCACTATAGAACTTCATTTTCCGGCAGCACAGGTTTTATTTCAGCAGGCATCTATAATTTGTTTGACAGGCGCCTATTTTACACCAATGATTAGTGATAAAGAAGTGCCGCTCCATCAACCTATTATCATTAGTAATAGCACTGTTTTGCGGTTTGACAAATGGGGCTCAGGTGCAAGGTGCTATCTATCCATCCTTCAAAATTTTACATTGGACAAGTGGTTGAATAGTTATAGCACCAACCTAAAAGGGGAGGCTGGTGGCTATAAAGGAAGACGCTTGCTAAAAGATGACGTGCTGAAGTTTGAAAACGCAGCTACCCTTCCTATTACTAAAGATTTTGAAACACTTCCCTGGCAATATCGTATTGAGGGGACTGGTTCTAACGAAATAGAATTTATCGTTGGTAATGAATGGAGCTGGCTAACAACAAAAAGCCAGGCAGCATTTTTAAATAATGAATTTTCTATCTCGCCGGTATCAGACAGAATGGGATTTAGACTAATTGGTGAAGCTTTGGAACAAGGTGTAAATGACAGCCTTGTTTCTTCTGCCGTTACTTTTGGAACCGTTCAATTATTACCGAATGGCCAACTCATTATTTTAATGGCCGATCATCAAACCACAGGAGGCTATCCAAGAGTAGCGCATATCACCACTACACATTTGCCCAAACTGGCGCAGATGAGTACCGGGGATAAAGTAAAATTTGTAATGACTGATGTTTATTCAGCAGAAAAGAAATTAGTAGCGCAGCAGAATTATTTACGAGCCTTACAAAACACCTGTAACTTGAAAATGCAAAAACGGCTTAATGCAAATTGATATTAACTGCGACATGGGTGAAGGTATCGGCAACGATGAAGCCATTATGCCTTTTATTACCTCGGCAAACATAGCTTGTGGTTATCATGCAGGCGATGAAAAAACGATGCGCCAAACTATTTCACTGGCAAAAAAATATGGTGTAAACATCGGTGCCCATCCTTCTTTTTTAGATAGAGAAAACTTTGGACGAACAGAAATAAATTGTACCCCGGAAGAAGTATACGGCCTGGTAAAGACGCAGCTCTTGTTATTTAAAAAACTTGCCGACGAATGTGAAGTTGTTATCCATCATGTAAAGCCACACGGTGCTTTGTATAATCAGTCGGCAAAAGATAATGCTGTTGCAAAAGCTATTGCATACGCGGTAAAAGACTTCGATGCCACCCTTGTTCTATTTGGTTTGAGTGGAAGCACTTCTATTTCAGAAGCAAATGCAATTGGGTTAAGAACAGGGAGCGAAGTTTTTGCTGACAGAACTTACCAGGATGACGGAAGCCTGACACCACGTTCACAAAACAATGCATTGATTGAGGAAGAAGCTAAAGCTATACAACAGGTTTTGCAAATAGCACAAAAGAAAACAGTGACAACTTTGTCGGGTAAAGACATCCCTATTATAGCAGAAACTATTTGCCTGCACGGTGATGGAAAACATGCCGTACAGTTTGCAAAGAACATTCATCACACTTTACAACAACATTTTTGTGTCCGGGAAGCCACCTAGACTGAGGCTTTTTAGCGGTGCTACCCTAGGTGCCGCTTTCCTGATGGCTAACTCATCCATCGGCCCTGGCTTTCTTACCCAAACAACAGTTTTTACGCAGCAACTGCTAACAAGTTTTGGCTTTGTAATTCTCGTTTCTGTACTGCTCGATATTGGGGCACAGCTTAATACCTGGCGGGTGCTCACCGTTAGTGAACTAAGAGCGCAGGACTTATCAAATAGATTGTTACCCGGACTTGGATTTTTTCTTTCGGTTTTGGTTATCCTTGGGGGTTTTGCATTTAACATCGGCAACATTGCAGGCTGCGGTTTAGGCATAAATGTGCTTACAGGTTTATCATTTGAACAAGGTGCTATTGTTAGTTGTGTTATTGCTCTCCTTTTATTCTGGGTAAAAGAGATGGGCAAGATGCTGGATAATTTTACACGTATCCTGGGCACCATAAAAATCATCCTCACCTTAATAATAGCAATTGCGGCCCATCCGCCACTGGCCCAGGCGGTTCATCATACGTTTATCCCGGAACAAATAAGTACTACAGCTATTGTAACCATTGTTGGCGGGACTGTTGGGGGTTATATAACTTTTTCGGGTGCCCACCGGTTGCTGGATGCTGGTATCAAAGGCAGGGAAAACATAAAGCAGGTTGACCGAAGTGCTATCAGCGGCATCGTCATTTCCACCATTATGCGTGCCATACTTTTTCTTGCAATTGTAGGTGTAGTGCAACAGGGTGTTATGTTGGATAAGGACAATCCGGCTGCCACTGTTTTTGGTTCAGCCGCGGGGCAGTTTGGCTTGCGCATTTTTGGAATTGTTTTATGGAGTGCAGCTATTTCCTCTGTGGTTGGTGCCGCCTATACATCTGTATCGTTTTTTAAAACATTTCACCCCTTTTTTCAACGCAATGAAAGATGGTGCATTTCTATTTTCATTATTATTTCAACTGCCGTTTTTGTGTTTATTGGTAAGCCTAAACAGTTGCTGATCTTTGCTGGCGCCATTAATGGTTTAATTCTACCCATAGCATTAGCTATTATTTTAATTGCTGCTTCTAAAACAAAATTGATGAAAGGCTATAAACACCCGTTGTGGATGCAGGTTGCAGGTTGGATTGTTGTGGTGGTAATGGGCTGGATGGGGTGGATTGTGATTGGTGAGACAATTGGAAAGTTATCTAATTGATTTAGTGGTTATTCATTACAACAAAAAAGCCCCGCCAATTTAAAATAATGACAAGGCTTCCGGTAATGGGATACTTGCTACTATATGGTTTTAGTACACTTTCTGTAATAATTTCCGCTACAGTCCTTTTTTTCTCTTCTTTCTTTTACTGCTTTAACGGCTTTCGATTTTGTAAAGCTAAACGGCACACCAACTGTCATTCCCCAGGTAGAAGCACTTGGCTGGATGCGTGTAATGGTAGGTTTAACAGGAGATAAGCTGGTAACGTTTTGTTCATTCTGCCCCAATGCTTTTGTATAAAAAACAGATAGTGTAAATAAGCGTTGGGTTCCTTTGGCAAATTCGAAACCCATAGCCGGAACAATAGCTGTTTTAGGGGCGGCGTTGTATTCAAATCGGTCAGCTGATTGCTTAATGCTTTCGCCGCCGGATGGAATATAGGCAAATGCCAAAGAAGGTTGCAAACGCATGTTTAAAGGAGCATTGACCGGCGTATTTTTTGAAGCCAATTTCTGAGTCCCGCAACGCGATCTGTACGTAATAGAACCACAGCTACTCTTTTGCGCATACTCATTAGTTATGGCTGCGGTTTTACTTTTTGAAGCAGAACTTTTCCTACCTAACCGTATAGGGCTGCTGCTGTATTGATAGCCGGCTTCCATCCTGAACTGAAGATTACTTTTCACGGACTGGTAGCTTTGAAGTAAAGAACCTGCATTATCAAAGGAAAAACTAACCGGTGCAGGACTGGTGCCAAGGCTGATAAAAGGAGCATGGCCGCCCTTTAACCGGTAATCCATTTTTAAGGCTGCTCTTAAATTGCCTTTGGTGTTTAAAGCAGAAAGACCATCGCCATAATTGATTGCAGTGCGCGATTGTTCAAATCCTACTTGTGGAAGAAACGAAAGTTGTGCATTGGTAATTGCTCCTGTTGATAGAAACAACAGGCCGGTAAGTACAGTTGATTTCATAAAAAAGGTTTTAAGTAAGTTACCGATAATCAGCACCGCAATTCAAAAAAAGTTACAAATGGTAATAGGTTTTACTATCCATGCCCGTTTGATGGATTAAAGGCGATGGATGAGATGAAAACTAAATTTGTGGTATAAAAACTGGTATACTATTTACCTGATCAATGTTACCGTTCCTTTTTGTTCTGCCTGTTTTCCTGTGTCGCGGTTTTTATAACGTAAGGTCCAAACAAATACGCTTGTTGGTTGCGGTATACCGCCCACCTTCCCATCCCATGACCGTTTCCAGTTGGTTGTTCTAAAAACTACCTGGCCCCAGCGGTTAAAAACAAGGAACTCAAGATTTTCAGCCTTTACAGCATTCAACACACCAAAAACATCATTCTTTCCATCACCATTTGGAGTAAAAGCACTGGGCACATCCAGGTAACAACTGGAATAAATCTGAACCTGTTTTTGCACTGTATTTTGGCAGCCAAAAGAGTCAGTAACAGTGTAACTAACGGTATAAGGAGTTTGCCGCAAGGGTGCACCATACGTATGAAAAGGTGCGCTTCCGGTTGCCGTTCCGCCATCACCAAAGGCCCAGTGGTGGCTTGTAATTTTTCCTTTAGACAATGAGGTAAATGGAATTGCTTCGGCTGGACAATTGTCCTCAAAAACAGAAAAGTCAGCTTTTAAATAATTCTCCAGCAAAATGCTTTGGTTCGATGTGTCGCTGCAAAAGCCATTGCCTGCTATCAACTGAACTTTCTTTTCATTAAAAACAGCATATATACCCTGGGGATTTTGCAAGCTGCTTTGCTGCGCCTCATCTAAATTCCATTGCCAACTGTTTACGCCGTTCAATGCCGGATGGAAAAATGCAACCGTGTCTTTTACGCAACCATACCCAATGGCGTACGTAAAGGCAGCACTCACCGTATCTTTTACAGTAAAGGGCAGCATAGAGCCCGAAGGAGTTTCCTCACCACATTCATTGACCAGCGTATTTCCGTCGCCCCCTTTTTTTAGTATAAGTTGGAAACTGCCCGCTACCTGCATCGCACCCGATAAGGTAACAATTACTTCTTTTGTTGTACCGGATGTACAAACCCCGCTACCTGCTGTTACGCCAACCGGGTAAGAGCCAGTCACCATAAAATCACTTCCATCGGCAGCAATGGTTGAGCAGAGTATTGGTTTTTTAAATACGAGTTTTACTTGCTTTGGGGCGCAAGTAAGTGGTGCTAAACTATCCATTGGTGTTGGCGCCTTCGGCAAAATAGTAAAAGGCAATGTTTCCGTCTCGGCAATAGCACGGTCGCAATAATCAAGTACCGTATTATTGTCTGTTCCTTTTTTTATATGCAATGTGTAACTTCCGGGCGGTAAAAAGGCTGATAATTGTAAGGCAACGGAATCTGTATCGAACTGCGACGAACAATTGATGCCAACACTGCCGGTTACCGTAGCCGCAGCAGGAGTTATAAAAAAATCGGAGCCATTGGCAGCAATGCTGCCACATTTTATTTTTTTAGAGAGGCGAAGACGTATAACATCGCCGCCGCAGTTGGCCTCTGCTTTTTGCAAGTGGGGGTCTGTAGGATCGGTAATAATAGCGGTACCGCCACCAAAGGAAAGTTTATAACCACTTTGCGAATTAGTAAAATGGCTGACCAGCATCAGGTAATTGCGACCCACCTGTAACTGGGGCATTCGGCTGAAAAGCGGCTTCCCGCTACCGCCGCAAACAAAGGTTTGTGTACCAGCGGAGGAAGCGCCGGTCAACCCGGTTTCCCCACTCCAATTATTGCTTACCACCAGGTTGCCATCGGTATAAACATCATTGGGGTTTCGGCCGGTGATATCATACAGCTCCCAGTCGTAATCATCGCCTAAATTATTAGGCGTAATTAAAAAGCCCAGGGTGCCGGCCTGGAAGCAGGTGAACTTGTACCAAAAAGGATTGATGTCGGTAAGGCCGTCGTTACCGCAACCCCGAAAGGCCATTGGCCTGCCGCCGCAAATGGGTACGGAAGTTTGAGTAAATGTGCTGGTGCCACAAACTGGAAAAGCAGTGGAGGGGTTTTGACCCGGTGCCGTGCATACTACCTGGGCAGCTAACCAGGAATAAAAGAACAGCGATAAAGTAAGGAAGAACCCTCTCATAGCGTAAGTCAATTTGCAGGTAAGTATAGGATACAAATATCCTGATTTATTTAAAAAGGAATTCAAAGGCAGGTGCACCCGAAATGCATTCATATTATTAAGCGCTGCTTATTTTTTTAAAATCAGAACTTCAAACTTATTGTCCAATGTCCACTGACTAAACTTATTTAAAATTGACTTCCCTAATAAAAATTCTTTTGCCTGTTTAGATGTAGCCAATACCACCTCGTTAACCACAAAGCGTCCTATTTTAACGCCATTAATTTTATACCGCCTGCACGATAAAATACTATTATCGGCTAAAGAATAAGAGCCTTCTCCAATGTAGTTCATATCTGACAATACCCCTTTGTCTTTCAACTCCTTTGCATACTCCTCAGAGATAAGTAAGTCAGATGCGCCACTATCTAACAACCATATTTTGGTTATCCCGCCAATGGTAATTTTAATTTTGTGCATACCTAATACCGAAATAACTGCCACAGAGTCTATATGAACAGGACCTGTAACATTAATTGTGTCCGCTGCCTTCCAGCCCGGAGCAAAATCAGAAGATCGCATAAAGGGACTTCCGCACTTGTAAGAGATTTCATTGTATAAAAAGGAACTCGGATCTGCTAACTCTTCAAACCTATCCAATGTAATCTTTCTTTTCTCCATTACTGTGGCAGCACAGTTGCAAAAAATAGCCGCTAAAGTATCATTTACCGGCTGCAGGCTTTTGAGCTTTAAGTTATCTACACACTTACTGATAAAGCTTTTACGGTAATCCGGAATAGATAATAGCAATATATTGTCAGATGCTGAACTGCATTCATTTATTTGCCGTTGTAGTAAACTATCCTCTTCAATCAATTGTGTCAATGCCTGCCCTTTGTATTTCTTTTCGTAGGATCTTATTTGCTTCATGGAAAACCTTCTGTCTAATAAATTAGCCTGGCATTCGCAGATCTGACCGATTATTTTATTGTCAGGCGGAGCCCCATACGCTTTTTTACATTGGGCAATGTAGGCTCGTTTTGGTCCCAGGCTTTGACCATCTTTTGTGTGAATGATCCTGTCGTCGTCGTCCTGCGATAAAACAGGCTTGGCAAAAAGAATAAACAGTAAGAACGCTGATAATAGTTGTTTTGGCTTTGTATTCATTAGGGGAAATATCCAGGTAAGATAATAAGAGTTATCTGATAGGGACAAGAGCCGCATGCAAAATATACTTACGCACTTACAGGCGGGACGTAACAGATAAAAATTCCTTTTCGTCCCCTCAAAAGCCTCTTTGGTGAAAAAAAGTTTAGACTGGCGATTTACAACTTTACGTTTGTGCCTGATTAAACAGTGATTTTTCTCAAACCAAAATATACAGTCATGAGAACGTTGTTCCTCTCCTTATTTGTTCTTTTTTTCGGCGCAGCCAATGCGCAAACTATTTCCGGTATAGCTAAAGATGATGCAGGCACTGCCTTAAACGGCGCTACTGTTGCTTTAGTAAAAGCAAAAGACACGGCAGTAGTAAAGCTGGCCGTTGCCGGTAGCGATGGTGCTTATTCTTTTAACGGAATAAAAGAAGGCGACTACCGCATCAGCATCACCCATGTGGGTTATAATACGGGCCTTTCTTCTCCTTTTACTTTAGGCACTGCCGATGTAAGCGCACCAGCGGTAGCGGTAAAGAAGGCGTCCGGCGACTTATCGAACGTTGTTGTATCGGTACGCAAGCAAATGATAGAAGTAAGAGCCGATAAAACTATTTTAAATGTAGAAGGCACTATCAATGCTGCCGGTTCCGATGCCCTGGAACTGCTGCGCAAAGCACCGGGTGTTACTGTAGATAAAGATGAAAACCTTGCTGTAAACGGTAAAAATGGTGTTCAGATTTATGTTGACGGCCGCCCTACCCCATTGTCAGGCGCCGACTTAGCCGCCTATTTAAAGTCAATGCAATCGTCCCAGGTAGAAGCTATTGAAATTATCACCAACCCTTCTGCTAAATACGAAGCTGCCGGTAATGCCGGTATCATCAACATCCGTTTAAAAAAGAATAAAGCCTTTGGAACCAATGGTTCGGTAAATGCCGGTTATGCTATTGGTACTTTTCCAAAATACAATGGCAGCTTTAACTTAAATCATCGCAACAAAGGCCTGAATCTTTATGGTACTTACAGCGTATTAAAAGGCTTAAACCATAACCCAATGGAATTGTACCGTACCATAACAGATTCTGTTTTTGACGGTAAGGGCTATTTCCGTTACGATAATATGAATCATAACGTAAAAGTAGGAGCTGATTATTCTATTAATACCAAATCTTCTTTTGGCATTTTGTTCAATGGTTCTATCTCAGATCCCAAAGTTTCAAACTACAATAAAACCGCCATTGGGTATAAACCAACTGGTGTCGTAGACAGGATTTTAGTGGCGGATAACCGTAGCGATTTATCGAGAAGCAACTATAATCTGAACCTGAATTACAATTACACGGAAGCTAACGGCAAAAGCCTGGTTGTAAATGTTGATAATGGTTTTTACGATAATAATAATGACCAGTACCAACCTAACTTTTATTTTACACCTGATGGCAGAACCCTAACGAGGTCGGTCATTTATCAAATGATTGCTCCTACCAAGATTCACATCAACTCCGGCAAAATAGATTTCGAGCAAAACTTCGGTGGTGGGAAATTGGGATTGGGTGGAAAAACCTCCTTCGTAAATACGGATAATGATTTTGGCCGCTATGATGTAGTGAACGGCGTAAACATACTTGACCGCGACCGCAGCAACCGTTTTAAATACAAAGAGAACATTAATGCAGTGTATGCCAATTGGAACAAGGCGTTTAAAGGTGTGATGGTGCAAGCCGGTTTACGGGTAGAAAACACAGTCAGCACGGGAACTTCCGATGGCCAGAAGAATGAGGCCGGAACGTATAAACCCTGGACATCTTCTTTTGAGAGGAACTATACCAGCTTGTTCCCCAGTGCTTCGGTTACGTTCAACAAAAACCCAATGAACCAGTTTAGCCTTACGTATAGCCGTCGCATAGACAGGCCGGCTTACCAGGACCTGAACCCGTTTGAGTTCAAATTGGATGAGTACACGTTCATGAGAGGTAATACAGAGTTGCGTCCGCAGTTTACAAACAGCTATGGCATCACCAATGTTTATAAGTATCGCCTGACAACAACCCTGAATTATAGCCATATTTCTGACTTGTTTACGCAGATACCTGACGTAACAGAAGTAAGCAAATCTGTTCTTACCAAAAGAAATCTTGCAGAGCAGGATATAATCAGCCTTAACGTGAGCTATCCTTTCCAATACAAAGCCTACAGTTTGTTTAGTAACATCAGCACAAACTACTCCAAGTACAAGGCAAATTTGGAGGGTCGTAAGATTGACCTGGATGCTTTTGGTGGTACGCTGTATATGCAACATTCTCTTCGCTTTGCCAAAACCTGGACGGCAGAGTTGAGCGGTGTGTATGTGGCGCCAAGCATTTTTATGGGCACGTTTGAATCAAAAGGTATGGGTGGTGTGGACCTTGGTTTACAAAAGCAGATTTTTAAGGGCAATGGCACTATCAAACTTTCCGGGACAGACCTTTTCCGTACGTTCCGCTTTAGCGGCAGCTCTGACTTCGCCGGCCAAAAACTGGATGTGCTGGCCCGTTGGGAGTCGCGGCAGTTTAGAGCCAACTTCACATGGCGTTTCGGTAGCACTACCGTAAAAGGAGCAAAACAAAAAACCTTAGGTGCCGAAGATGAAAATAAAAGAGCGCAGCAGCAAGCCGGCGGAATTGGTGTAGGCAATAACTAAAATTAAATAGTGAAGGGTGAGTAGTGAGCAGGAGAATTTTTTGATTGCAATTTTTCTAACAGTAAGGCTGCAATTAAATTTCGCTTTCCTTCACTATTCACCACTCACCATTTACAACTTTCCCTGCACATGAATATTGCAACATTGTTTAACAGGCGGCGGTATAGTTTCGGAAGAGTGTTTTGGGTAACGCTGGCCATTTACTTGTTTTTTATGGTAGTTGGCCTGGTGGCCATGTATGTATCACCAGCTATGAACAATGCGCCTAACTGGGAAAAAATATTCAGTTGGCAAAATGTAGTAAACCAGGTAGTCAGCGTTCTCTTCTTTGTCCTGTTTTATTTTGTAACACTCAATATGTTTCACCGGCTTATTATAGGTAAGCACAAGCCGGTTCATTTTGTACAGCCGGTAGTCCTTTCATTTTTAATGATCGGCGCTTATTACACTGTTTCTTTCTTATGTTTCACTAACACCAAGTTTGAGCTATCGGTGAATGAAAGGAAAATAAACGACGACCAGCTTACAATGGGCGTGATGATTTTCTCATATATCATCTCTTCCATTTTCATTATCGGTTCTTCTCTTTTAATAGCTTACCTCACTTATTTACGCGATGAAAAAAAGCAGCGCAAAATTCTGGAAGAACAAAAAATGCAGTTGGAAGTAGAAAAATCGCAAGCCAATTTCAATTTCTTAAAAGCGCAGATCAACCCTCATTTTTTACATAACACCCTCAATTTTTTATACGCTAAATCCCTGCCCTACTCTACTGAGTTATCAGAAGGAATTTTGACCTTGTCAGATATCATGCGCTATGCCTTAAGCCCATCGGCTACAAAAGATGGCAAGGTAATGCTGAAGGAAGAAATAGAGCATGTACGCAACGTCATCAAAATAAACCAGCTTCGCTTCTCTAATAATTTAAATGTGCAGTTTGATGTAAATGGAGTGGTGAACGGCGCTACTATTATCCCCTTTATTTTAATAACATTGGTAGAAAACGCTTTTAAGCATGGCGATTTAAAAAGTCCCCAATATCCCATTGATATAAAACTGGATATTATTGGTAAAGCCCAGATGATTTTTTACTGCCGCAATAAAAAGCGGCCAGGAGCCAAAGAGCTTTCAACAGGCATTGGTTTGGATAATATTAAAAAACAACTGGGCCTTACTTATGGAAATGGCTATACACTCAATGTAAAAGACGAAGCCGACTTTTATACTACGGAATTAACCATCAATACCACCGTATGATCAATTGCCTTATTGTAGATGATGAGCAACACGCCATTGATATTTTAGTGCATTATGTAAGCCAGGCGCCCTACCTGCATTTAGTGGCCACCACCACCAACCCAATGGAGGCGTTGCAGATTGTAAATACACAAAAGGTTGATCTTATTTTTTTAGATATTCAAATGCCGGAGCTTACCGGCCTTGATTTTATAAAAGCCATACAAGGCAAAGCTGATGTAATACTAACAACGGCTTACAGCGAATTTGCCATAGAAAGCTATGAACTGGATGTCGTGGATTATTTATTAAAGCCAATCCGCTTTCCACGTTTTTTACAGGCAGTGCAAAAGGTAATTAAAGAAGTAGAAGAAGATGTAGAGGTAACAGAAGTTGAAGATGACTATATTTTCGTAAAAACAGAATCAAAAGGAAAGCTGCTAAAAATTAACCTGGCAGATATTGATTATATAGAAGGGATGAAAAACTATGTAGCCATACACCGGGGGGCACAAAAAACTTTAGTGTTCACCAGCATGAAAGAACTGGAAGAGCGACTGCCGCATAAGCAATTTCTGCGGGTGCAGAAATCGTTCATCATCCCTATTGCAAAAATTACCGGTATAGAAGGGAGTCTTCTCCGCTTGAAAAATGTAACAGCAGAAATTCAGATTGGTGAGAATTATAAGGCCGATTTAATGGAAATCATCCGCAATAAGATGATCCAGTAAAGACAAGACTTATCAATGGGATTAATGAATCATTCGTTTCGCTTTTACCTGTCTATAAATGACTAAATGTCCAACAATATCATGACTGTTCGCCTCGATTACATTTTCGCAAACGGCTCTCCTGCTCCCTGCACTGAAATAATTTTATAATCCAGGTGATCGGCAAAAGAATGATCAGGGATAGAAGCGGTAGCCGTTTTCTTCGCCCCGATATTAGAGAAAGTAAGCGTTTTTGTTTGCAACAGTTCATTGTCTTCATTGTAATAATGCACTTCAACCGTCGCTTTTACAATGGTTTCCGTACTGCGATTGGTGAGCAAAGCTTTTGCATCTTTTATGCCCATCATCCAATCGTTAGGAACCTCAAATTTTACTGTTACCTGTGTTGCCAGGGCCGTCTCCCTTCGAACCGAGCGGCGTTCTCCAGCCTCATTCTCGGCAGGTCTACCTTCTTCTTCCTTTTTTTCTTCAGCGTTCTTTTTAAACAGGTCTAAAAATTTTTCGCCCAGCTTTTTCTTCTTTTCTTTTGCGGCTTCAGCTATTGGCTCAGGTTTTTTTTCATGCACTGCCTCTTTCGTTTCCGCGTCATCAGGTATTATTGTTTCATAATCGTTCTTGGCAGCAGTATTATCCTTTAAAACAACTTCGGTATTGCTTTTTCTTAGGACATTCTTATTAAGTATTGTTGGTTCGTTTTTGGTAATAACAGCTTTGGTTTGTTTTTGTTTGTCTGTTGATGGTTTTGTACCTGTTGTTATACTATGGGGCTTAAAAACACTGTCTGTAAGTTCCTCGTTTTTCACTGGTGTTACAGCAACCTGCACCGGCTCATTTCTGTTGGCGCTACCCGAAAAGTTTTTCACCGCCCACCATGCGGCAAAAACAGCAGTTACAAGTAAGCAGGCGGCAATTACCCCTTTTTTAAAAATAGTCGGGGGCTTTTTTGTTTTCTTTTTATAAATCCAGGACGTGTATTCCGCTTCTACTTCTTCTAAACTTTTTGCATACGTTGTTTTCAGTTCTGGTTCTGTATCAAGCTGCTTTGATCGGGAAGGTCGGTACGCTTCGTTTTTATCATCTGTAAAGGAAGTACACGAAGGCTTCTGGACTACATCCTCCTGTGCCTTATTCGCTGGCATGGAAACAAATACGTTCTTCAGCTTTGCCGTTTCGGAAATATTGGCTGGCAAAGCCTGGGTATTTGTTTCAGCGGGCGGGGGAGCCGGCTGTTTGAGAAATGAAAGGTGGGGGTGCAGCGCCTTTATTTCCTGCGGATAGTACCATCCGGCGCTCTTGCCTTCTATCCAGATAAGATCGTAAGGCTTTAAATCAAACTGTATTATTTCTTCTAAATTAAAAGGACCGGTTTGCTGGTTGTTTCGCAGCAGGAGATAAACCTTTTGCATAACAGGCGTATTTATGGGCTGAACGTAAACACGCAGGCAAAAAGTATTTAGCCATCCTTAAATAAACGCAAATAGAAAGAATTTAAAACAATTGTCCGCAACCTTCGTACACCCGGCCTTTGTAGGTTACGCTTATTTTGTTGGTGTAGATAAAGTCGCTCATGCCATCGTTACAAAAGAATGGATAAACCGCTACCTGCATGGAGTCTTGTGCCGAACCAAATAGGGTGCTGTCAGTGGTTCGCGATTTTTGCGATAGCTTGATTTTTAAAGGGCTTGTCCATTCTGGTGAGCTAAAAATCAAGGTATCGGATTTATTGACTTCAATGCTCCAGAAAGGTTCTGTGCCTACAGCAAATAATACTGCTCCGCCTTTTCGCTTTTCCTGCCATGCCGTATTGTTGTCGGCTGGGGTAAGCTTCGTCATAGAGAAAGATTTTTTCATAGCCGGACTAAAATATTGAAGCGTGTCACCTTTCCAGCTATAGCGTCCCTGAACTAATTGTTCTTTATACAGCCAGATAAACCCTTGCGATGGCGACCACGTTCCTTTAGTGGTTATTACGCTATCTCTTTTCTCCGTGTATTCTTCCTGAAGGCGAAAAGTTCCGGGATAAAAAGCAACTGTATGCAGAACTTTTGTTTCTCCATGAGGCATTAAAAACTGGTAAATGCCTGATGGGCGTTTCATAACCGGAACCGTAGTGGCTTCGATTGTATCAGTATCAGTAGCAAAGCTGGGGTTGGTATTGTTTGAAACAGTTGGAGTGGCTGCCGCGGTTGTATTTGTAGAACTTGTTGTACGGGAATTTTCTGTTACCTCAGCGTCGTTATTGCCGCAGGCAGAAATCAAGACGCAACCAACAGCAATCCAGCTTCTCATGTAAGTTATTTAATGTATTGGTTAAAAACTTATGCCAAGAAACCGCTGGAAAGTATCAGTAGAGAACTACAGCAAAGAAAAACCCTCTGTTAAATACAGAGGGTTTATAACTATGATAAAAATGAAGATTAATCTAAAACCTTTACTCCTTTTGCTGCAAACTGTACATCTTTTTCCGAACCTTTGATTTTGGCAATTTCTTCTTTCGATTTACCTCCGTCTTCAGCATAATGCTTACGCATTTCTTCAGTAGTTTCTTTTACGGTAGCATTCCCTTCGATCAACACTGTTTTACCCACTATATTTTCAGGCATTAGGAACGCGTGGTTCTTGGCTCTTACCATCATAGTAGTTCCATCAGCCCTTTGTACTTTAATCCAGCAGCCCTCAGCTTTGCATACTTCGGTTACTTTGGCTTTCACCTGGCCTTCAAACTGGTCGTTCACCAATTTACCTTTAATTTCATCTGGTGCTATTGATTTGTCATCGGCCGATACAACACCATAAACAACACCCTTGGATGCCTGCACTTTTTCCTTGTCTTGCGCGCTGGCGCTGATGGCAGTTACTATTAGTAAGGAGAACAATACCTTTTTCATTTAATTTGGTTTTAGGCTAACAAAGATAACCGGCTGGCCGTAGTACCAAAATGGATTAACAGAAAATTTAATTGAGGGTAAAATCAGCTTTTCATTGTGTGATTTTCACGCCCGGATCGGTATCATTTTATAGGATCAATTTCAGGGTTTTCTTTAACCTTTCTTTACCCACATAACCTCAAACTTTTACCTCCTTTCTTTGCTAAATTCGTTAGCTTCACGCTCTAATAATTTATTAAGAATGGCCGGTGAAAATGCCTATTTTTAAGTCACCATTCTTCTCATAAAAATCAAAATCGAAAACATGTCAAACGCGGAAAAATTAAAAGCATTGAAGCTTACTATGGACAAAATTGATAAAGACTTTGGTAAGGGCAGTGTGATGATGATGAATGAAAGGGGCGAACAAACACAGGAAGTAATTTCTACCGGTTCTATCGGCCTTGATTCGGCTTTGGGTATTGGTGGATTACCAAAAGGCCGGGTGATAGAAATTTACGGGCCTGAAAGCTCCGGTAAAACAACTATTGCTACCCACGTAATTGCCGAAGCGCAAAAGAAAGGTGGCATGTGTGCCTTTATAGATGCGGAACATGCTTTTGATAGCGCTTATGCCCAAAAGCTGGGTGTTGATATAGATAATCTATTGATTTCTCAACCGGACTATGGTGAGCAGGCTTTGGAAATTGCCGACCGTTTGATTCTGTCCGGTGCAATAGATGTTGTAGTAATTGACTCTGTGGCGGCATTGGTACCAAAAAGCGAGTTGGAAGGTGAGATGGGTGATTCTAAAATGGGTTTGCATGCCCGGTTAATGAGCCAGGCTTTGCGTAAGCTAACAGCCACTATTTCCAAAACAGGCACCATCTGTATATTCATCAACCAGTTGCGGGAAAAAATCGGTGTTATGTTTGGTAACCCCGAAACGACAACCGGCGGTAACGCCTTAAAATTCTACGCCTCAGTACGACTGGACATCAGACGCATGACCCAGATAAAGGATGGGGAAGAAGCAGTTGGTAATCGTGTGAAAGTGAAAGTGGTAAAAAACAAAGTAGCGCCTCCGTTCCGTGTGGCCGAATTTGACCTTGTGTTTGGTGAAGGTATTTCCAAGGTAGGTGAAATCTTGGATTTGGGTGTTGAAATGGGCGTAGTACAAAAAAGCGGTAGCTGGTTTAGCTACGATACCAACAAGCTTGGCCAGGGCAGGGAAGGAGTAAAGCAAATGTTAAAGGACAACCCTGAATTGGCTAATGAGCTGGAAGGCAAAATCAGGACGAAAATCACCGAGTTACAAAACGCTTAATTCACTTGTCCTCCTAAGGGAGTGATGTAGGATTACCTTTTATTGTTATAGCAATTATTCATAATTATAAAAGACCGTAACAAAGAATGTTTCGGTCTTTTTTTTGAGCTTTATACATAGGAAACAATTTATTCATAAAAGAAATAACGACCTAAGTCTTCCTTTTAGGGTGACAGGGGGATATCATATGGCTTTTCAATTAGTGGCTCCATACAAGCCTGCCGGCGATCAGCCTTCGGCGATACAGGAACTTACCGATGGCGTTTTGAGGGGTGAAAAACACCAGGTGTTGCTGGGTGTAACGGGTTCAGGAAAAACCTTTACGGCAGCCAATGTTATTCAGAATGTACAGCGGCCTACACTGGTACTTACGCATAATAAAACGTTGGTAGCCCAGTTATATGGTGAGTTCAGGCAATTTTTTCCTGATAATGCAGTAGAGTATTTTGTTTCGTACTACGATTATTATCAGCCGGAAGCCTACATGCCCACAACCGATACTTACATTGAAAAAGATCAAAACATCAATGAGGAATTAGATAAGCTCCGGCTTCGGGCCACCACCTCGCTGCTTTCGGGCCGCAGGGATATTATTGTGGTGGCTAGTGTAAGCTGTATTTACGGTATGGGCAACCCTACCGATTATGAGAGCGGGATCGTTCGCATTGCCAAAGGCGACAAGCTTTCAAGACAGGGTTTTTTGCACTCCCTGGTTAACTCTCTTTACAACCGTACCACGTTGGAGTTTACAAGAGGAACGTTCAGGGTTAAGGGCGACACCGTAGACATTAATTTGCCTTATGTTGATTTTGGTTACCGGGTAACTTTTTTTGGCGATGAGATTGAGGAAATAGAAACCATTGATGTACAAAACAGCAAACGAATTGCCAAGCTTGATAATGCTGCCATCTTTCCTGCTACCTTATATGTGGCCCCAAAAGATATGATTCAAAATGTAATGTACGAGATACAGGACGAAATGCAGGCACAGGTTGAATACTATAAAAGCGCAGGAAAGTTTATTGAAGCGCAACGGATAAAAGAAAGAGTGGAGTATGATTTGGAAATGATCCGTGAATTAGGGTTCTGTAATGGCATTGAAAACTATTCCCGTTTTTTTGACAGAAGGGCTCCCGGTACACGGCCATTCTGTTTGCTTGATTATTTTCCGAAAGATTTTCTATGTGTGATAGATGAAAGCCATCAAACGGTTCCGCAGGTAAGCGGCATGTATGGTGGTGACAGAAGCCGTAAAATGACCCTGGTCGATTATGGCTTTCGGCTACCATCCGCATTAGATAACCGTCCTTTAAATTTTCATGAATTTGAAGGCTTGTTAAATCAAACCATTTATGTAAGCGCTACACCTGGCGATTTTGAGCTGGAACAAACAGGTGGTGTGGTAGTAGAGCAGGTTGTGCGGCCAACAGGACTGCTGGAGCCACCAATTGAGGTGCGGCCGAGTGTAAACCAGATAGATGATCTGCTTGATGAAATTGACAAGCGGGTAAAAAGGGGCGACCGTGTACTGGTAACTACCCTTACCAAACGCATGGCGGAGGAAATGGATAAATACCTGAAGAAGATTGATATTAAATCTAAATACATTCATAGCGATGTGGATACGCTGGAACGGATAGTTATCCTGCGTGACCTGCGTTTAGGCCGAATAGATGTATTGGTTGGTGTAAACCTTTTGCGGGAAGGATTGGACCTGCCGGAGGTAACGCTGGTTGCTATATTGGATGCTGATAAGGAAGGTTTTTTACGTAACGAACGTTCGCTTACCCAAACTGCCGGCCGGGCAGCCCGTAATGTGGAAGGGTTAGTAATTTTTTATGCCGACCGGATGACCGAAAGCATGCAGCGCACTATTGATGAAACGACGCGGCGGCGCGAAAAACAAGTGGCGTATAATATCAGGCATAATATTAAGCCAACTACGGTTATAAAATCAATAGAACAAATCATGGGGCAAACATCAGTGCTGGATATTAAAGGCTACGATCCCGATTCGCCTTACGCTATAGATGAAATTCCGGTTAGTAGGGCTGCTGAAGATGAAGTAGAATATACTACCATACCTCAAATGGAAAAAAAGATTACAGCTACTAAAAAAGAAATGGAGAAAGCCGCCAGGGATATGGATTTTATGGAGGCCGCCCGGTTACGTGATGAAATGTTTTCCATGCAGAAAAAATTAGAGGGCATGAAATAAGGGTTTATACTGATAACAGTTTACGTACATTTTCTCTTTTCTTGAAGTTTCGTGGAATTACTATTGTAATTGTTAGTTGCCGTCTTTATTTTAGTCTTTCAATCCAATTTTTATGAAGCAATTCTACGGTAGCTTAATGACGTTCTTATCAGTACCACAACGTATGATAGGCAAGTGGCGGTTATATTTGAATTATTGTCCTGAGTGTAACTCCTGCGCACCTAAGCTTCATCACTGTGAAGTCTGCAATGCCGATACAAAATCACATTACAACTGGAGTAAAGAAGTAGAACAAACATGGTGGAAAAGATATTCTGAGAAGCACCATATCGCTATGTAAAATAGTTGCTGCAATCGATGGCCGTAGCTAACAAAAAACACCAACAGGCCCATTACAATAACTAAACTTCTCACTCTATATAAAAACCCCACTAAAATGGGGTTTTTATATAGGGCATATCTTAAAGTAGTTCTACGAACAGTATAAGTGTTTCCGCTTAATTTTTGATCAGAGATTGCACTTTAAAAAGTTGATCAGTAGTTTAGCATTCTAATCCACATCTTATGAAACGTCGCTACCGCTACCTACTGAATATTTTTTCTATTACCCTGTTGTTGGTTGCCCTGTATTTGAATTTTATAAAAAAAGAAGCAAACGATTTTCGGTCCCCGGTTATTGATGGAAACACGGTTCCATCAACTGACCCCGCTACTAAAGAATTAAAAATTTCGTCAATAAAACAAGCTGCACACACAATTGTTTTGAAATAGCATCTATCTTATTTGCTGTCGCCTGCCCGGCAGAAACCATCCCGCCCCGGCGGGATTTTGTTTTTGCAGCCCTGTTCACTCCATCCATTACTTACCTTCGCCGGTATGGATAAACGCTTGTTTTTATTAGATGCAATGGCCTTAATATTCAGGGCCTATTATGCTTTAATCCGGGCTCCCCGCATCACATCAAAAGGAAAAAATACCAACGCTCAATTTGGCTTTACAAATACGCTGGTGGATTTGATCAATAACCAAAAACCCACGCACATGGCCGTGTGTTTTGAGGGTGGCCGGCCATCGGACCGTGTAAATGATTTTGCCGATTATAAAGCCAACCGCCAGGAGGCGCCTGAAGACTTAATGGCGGCGATGCCCGACATAAAAAAAATAATTGCCGGCTTCAATATTCCCATGATGGAATATGATGGCTTTGAAGCGGATGACGTAATAGGAACGCTTAGCAAACAAGCGGAGAAGTTGGGTTACGAGGTATTTATGGTGACACCTGATAAAGATTACGGCCAATTGGTAAGCGATAAAGTAAAAATTTATAAGCCCGGTTATCAGGGTGGCGAAGTAGAAATTATGGGTGCAAAAGAAGTGTGTGAGAAATGGTGTATCCAGGATGTGTCGCAGGTGATAGATATGTTGGGCTTAATGGGCGATGCAGTGGATAATATTCCGGGTATAACGGGCGTAGGGCAAAAGACGGCTTGCAAATTAATAACTGAGTATGGCACTGTAGAGAAAATTTTAGAAGCGGCTGACTCAATCAAAGGTTCATTGGGAGAAAAGATAAGGGCCGGAAGGGAAGCCGCAATCATGAGTAAAAAACTCGCAACCATTATTACTGATGTTCCCGTGGAGTTTCATGAAGAAGACTTTAGGTTAAAAGAATGGAATAAAGACGCGCTAAAAGAAGTTTTTAATGAGCTGGAGTTTAGAACGGTTGGCAAGCGCATTCTTGGGGAGGAGATTAGTGAAACTCCGGCGAACAGGGCAGCAGTTGGCACCCAAACCGATATGTTTAGCAGCAATGCCCTAACAGAAGGGGAGCCTGTAAAAGCCTCCGAAACTATATCCGCTTCCGGCGAAATACAAACCATTAATTCCGTTGCGCATGAGTATGAATTAGTAGAAAGTGAAGGCGAGTTCAAAAATTTATTAGATGCATTAGCAGCGCAGGAACAAATTTCCTTTGATACGGAAACCACAGGTATAGATGCCAACAATGCGCTGCTGGTGGGCATGAGCTTTAGTATTGAACCGCATAGCGGCTGGTATGTGCCCCTGCCTCCTGATAATGCGGTTGAGGCCAAAACTATTCTGGCTCGGTTTGCCGGTTTATTCGCCGATGAAAATAAGACATGGGTGGGGCACAATATCAAGTACGATCTGCTCATGCTGAAGTGGTACGATATAGAAATAAAAGGGAAGTTATTTGATACAATGCTGGCGCATTACATGATTGAACCTGACGGCAAAAGCAACATGGATTGGCTGAGTGCAAAGTATCTTAACTATGAACCCATCCACATTGAAGAACTCATAGGTAAAAAAGGAAAAGGGCAAGGCACTATGCGGGATGTGGAACTGGAAAAAATAAAAGAATATGCGGTAGAGGATGCTGATATAACCCTCCAGTTCAAAGCTATTTTTGAACCGGAAATGAAAAAGCTGGAAGTTGAAGAAGTTTTTTACAAAGCCGACAACCCACTGGTGCCGGTACTGGTAGATATGGAGTTTGAAGGTGTAAGGATAGATATGAACTTCCTGAATGATTATTCAAAAATTTTAGATAAGGAAGCAAGGGAACATGAAGAAAAGGTATATGAAATTGCCGGGAGTCGTTTTAATTTAGGTTCCCCTAAGCAATTAGGCGAAGTATTGTTTGATGGGTTAAAGCTTGACCCTTCCGCTAAAAAAACAAAGACAGGCCAGTATGCAACAGGCGAAGATGTTTTAAGCAAAATGGCCAAAAAACATCCCATCGCCGACCATATTATGGCATACCGGGAATACACCAAATTAAAGTCAACCTATGTTGATGCCTTACCACTTTTAACTAACCCCAAAACCGGCAGGGTACACACTAACTATGCACAATCAATAGCTGTTACGGGCCGCTTATCAAGCAACAATCCCAACCTTCAAAACATCCCTATTCGTACCGAACGCGGAAGAGAAATAAGAAAGGCATTCATACCGAGAGATGCAGATCATATATTAATTAGTGCCGACTATTCTCAAATTGAACTACGTATTGTGGCGGCCATCAGCGGCGATCCTATCATGTGTGAGGCTTTTCTTCAAAACAAGGACGTGCATATCGCCACTGCCTCCAAAGTTTTTAAAGTACCGGAGGCCGAAGTGACAAAAGAGATGCGTTATAAAAGCAAGAGCGTCAATTTTGGAATTATTTACGGTCAAAGCTCATTTGGCCTGGCAGAAAATTTAGCCATCAGCCGCAGCGAAGCCAAAGAAATAATTGATAATTATAAGCAGGAATTTTCAGGTATTACAAAGTATATGGATGCCATGATAAACTTTGCCCGCGAGCATGGCTATGTTCAAACAGTGTTGGGACGTAAGCGTTGGTTACGGGACATTAACTCTTCTAATTTTACCGTGCGTGGCTATGCCGAACGCAATGCTATTAACTCACCCATACAAGGCACTGCGGCGGATATGATTAAATTAGCGATGGTAAAAATTCACCGTGCGTTTAAGGAGAACCGCTTTCAAAGTAAAATGATACTGCAAGTGCATGATGAACTGGTGTTTGATGTAGTAAAAGAAGAAGCTGAAAGGGTGAAGCCGGTAATTTTGGATTGCATGCAATCCGCAATGGTGTTGCCCAATGGTATTCCTATTTTAGCAGAGGTAGGTGAAGGTGAAAATTGGTTAGAAGCGCATTAATTAATTTAAGGCAGTGGATAAGTCCACAATACTTTCAGAACTAAAAGAGTGAAGCTTGGGCTTGCCAATAAATCAGCCCTGAAAATTCTGCGTTGCACAAAGGCAATGTCATTTGAAACTTTACAAAACAATGGGCGAACAGTTGACGCCGTTATCGCAATTTCGAAGTTATTGGCAAGTGTCCCGCCACCTTACGCCACTATTCTTAACTCAACATCCTCGTATCCCCTGGCCGTAAATAATTAGCTATCGGATGTTGATTCATGAGTACTTTGGTATTAATCTAAAAACAGTATGGGATAAGGTACAAAATGATCTCCCTAAACTAATAGAAAGGCTCACTCCTCTGTTGAAGGAAGAGTGGGTTTACAAACTGTCAATATGCAACCTACAATCATATATTGCTATGATGCCTACTGCGGCTGGTGTTACGGCTTCAGCAAAGTCATTACGCGAATGGAAGAAGACTATAAAAATAAGTTTGACTTTGAAGTTTTATCGGGTGGAATGATACTGCCTGAAACTCCACAACACTTCGGTGCAACGGCCCGCTACATTCAAACAGCGTACAAACGGGTAGAGGAATTAACAGGAATAAAATTTGGCGAAGATTTTTTATGGCATGTGTTCCATCCCGAAGAAACGGACTGGTACCCATCATCCGAAATGCCGGCTATTGCCTTATGTATCTT
>DASQMG010000213.1:0-1550 GCA_035645595.1 Flavisolibacter sp.
ATGGAATAATCAAAGAAGACAAACTTGGATTAGATGTTATTTATGTGCAGGCGAAAAGATGGGAAGGAGTAGTAGGCAGACCCGAACTTCATAAATTTGTTGGAGCTTTAGCAGGACAGGGAGCAAAGAAAGGAATATTTATAACTACTTCATATTTTACCAAAGACGCTATTGACTACACGCCGAAAAATGAGACGAAAATTGTTCTAATAGATGGGAATAAACTAGTGATAGATAAAGGGTAAAATGTCCGTAGGTTTGGGATAGGGAGAAAAATACAATGATAAAGTATCGTATCCATCTAACAGCATCAGAGCGGGACTGCTTGCAAAAGATGGTGAGCAAAGGCAAGCACAAAGCCAGTAATATGCGTAGAGCGCATGTGCTCTTAGCTTCTGATGAAACTAGCGAGCGACAAAGTGAAACTTTCATCAGCTTAGCCTACTGTCTTTCTATCAAAAGCGTCGAGCGTATCCGCCGTCAGTTTTGTGAGAGAGGGATAGACATCTTTACTTCACAGCCTCGCCAAAGCAGAAGTGACAAAAAGATAGACGGCTCTGTGGAAGCGCATATACTGGCTGTAAGCTGCTCAGAACCACCTGCCGGACAAAGCCGCTGGAAATTGCAAAGCATTGCCGATAAAGTAGTGGAGCTAGGTGTCATCGAGCATCTTTCTCATACGAGCGTGGGGACCGTTCTAAAAAAAATGAAATCAAGCCTTGGCGTGTAAGAGAGTGGATTATTGCGCCAAAGCAAAATGCTGATTTTGTACACTGCATGGAGCAGGTGTTAAGCGTTTATGAGCGGCCTTATAACACTGACCTTCCCGTGGTTTGTTTAGATGAATCACCCAGGCAGCTCATAGAGATAAAGGAAGAACGCAAGCAGGATGGAACGCTGCTACACGATTCTGAATATATAAGGAAAGGGGTAGCGGAAATATACATGGCTTTTGAACCCTTGGCAGGCAAACGTTATGTCAGTATAAAGAATGACCATACGGCTAAGAGTTGGGTAAAAGTAGTATCCGCTTTACTGGATAAGCAATACAAGGATTGCAGCAGGATAACATTGGTAGAAGACAACCTGAGTGCACATCGGCCCTGCACGTTTTATGAAGTATATGAGCCGCAAGTGGCCAAGGCTTATCTGGACAGAATAGAATTTGTTTTTACACCCAAGCATGGCTCCTGGCTGAACATGGCAGAGATTGAATTGTCGGTGCTGGAAAGAGATTGCAAAGGTAGTTTTGAAAGTAGAGAAAAACTAGCTGCACATATCAGTGCCTGGCAGAAAGCCAGAAATGAAAAAGAAGTAAAAGCAAACTGGCACTTTACTAATAAGAATGCAAGGATTAAGCTTAAAAAACTTTACCCGACTTTTTAGCCTTTAAGTAACACTAGTAAGCAAAATACCTTTCTTATAATCATCGGTTTCGCTCCAGAAAAACACACGAATATTCACGCTGTTGGTATCCAGTTCTTCAACTACTGCAAACGGCTTTTTATCCTTCAAAACAGCTTCTACACTTCCAGTTGCATACACGATGA
>DASQMG010000214.1:0-17367 GCA_035645595.1 Flavisolibacter sp.
ACTTAGTTTTAAAGGAGTTGGTGGTGAGGAATATACCTTAGAAGCCCCGCTGCCAAAAGATTTACGGGCAACTATTAATCAATTGGGTAAACAAGTGAAGAAGTAGTTCACTGTTTCAAGACTTTCAAAGTGTTTGGTGACGAACGAAATGTTCTTTTTTGAGCAACATTGTAAGATTTCACCTTGCGGAATTGAAGGATAATACTCACTTGAGAAAGGGGATTGTGGATTAGAAATGTCTGGCATCCTGACGCGGAGGAATCTTTGCCCTGCACAATCAATGACTAATTTCAACAGCAGTACAGATGGCATTTGTGGTATCCAAAGCATGAATCAGCTTCCTTCACCGCCTTATGCCTACAGGGTGAGAAAAGAACACTCTCTCCAGCCATTGCCCGGGCAGCCGTAAAAATTGATTTCTCCCGATAGTTTGTACGCTAAGGTCAGGAGTTTTACCGCCCGGGTGTAAGCCCATGAAAAATTAGTTAGAGGTTAAAATTTTATTCCTGTGTGATGAGAATCTTGTACTGAATATCAGAATTCTTTTTCAGCATAGCCGCAACTCCACAATACTTTTCCAGCGATAAATCTATTGCCTTTTTCACCTTGTCACGATTCTCTTCTTCGGTCTTAATATGATAGGTAAGATGTATCGTTTTAAAAACCCGGGGCGGATCATCGGTTTGCTCTGCTTCTGCATCTATAACCAGTTCAGCAAATGGCACCCGCATTTTTTCTAAAATATCTACCACATCAATTCCGGAGCAGCCTGCCAATCCCGTTAGCAACAGGGCCTTGGGGCCAAAGCCGGGACCGGACTCCAACTCTATTTTCGCATTGTTTTGATAAGAATCGAAAGCATGTCCTGTTTTCCAGGTTGTAGTTGTTTTCATGATGCATATTTTAGAGTGAGATGTGAAACTTGGAAAGCTTTTGCTGTATGATTAACCCAGTTTAAGGTCTTACGTCTCGCCTTCCCTGTATCCATGTTTTACATTTTGCAAAGCATTATCCAGCGACCAATCCACGGTTCTTTCAAAATCATGTTGCCGTACAGGGCAATCCTTTTTTTTACAAATATGGCATTGAAAATACTGGCAGCCATCGCTATGCACAAACATCTCCAGCGACTCGCCGAAATTAGTCCGGATGATCTTGCCCAGCTTATCAATTTCAACATGTGCCTGGTGTACATTTAAATACCAGGGAACGGTTAAATGGCAATCCAGGTGTAATACGTTTCCATATTTAATTACACGAAGGTTATGCAAGTCAACCCAGTTTTCGGGGCGGGCTTGCCCTAACACACCTACCATCTTTTCCAGCAAAACCATATCGGCTTCGTCCATAATACCTGCAAGCGAAATACGAAGTATTCTATACCCCGTATAAATAATAAAAAGTCCAAAACCCACTGCCACCGCTCCATCAATCCACACATAACCAGTAACCGATATGAGCAGTAAGCCAATAATTATAGCGAGTGTTGTATAGGTATCGGTTTGCAGATGCTTGCCGCTGGCAATCAAGGCCGGCGAGTTATTTTTTCTTCCTTGTTGTAAAGAAAAAAACCCAAGTAACCAGTTGATAATTGCCGTACCGGCCACCAGGTAAATACCTACGTCCAACTTCTGAATTGAAACCGGGTAAAGGATATTTTGAACAGCAGTATAAATTATTAATATACCCGCAGATAAGACCAACGTGCCTTCTATAGCTGCAGAAATAAACTCAGCCTTGCCGTGGCCGTAAGGATGGTCCATATCCTTTGGCTTAGCTGCTACATATAAACTGTATAAACCTATAAATCCTGCAACAACGTTCACAATACTCTCTAGGGCATCGGTTAAAATAGAAACGGAAGACGTAACATAGTACGCCCAGAATTTTGCAATAAGCAAAACAGCAGAGAACATAACAATCGTTCGCTGTAGCCGCAGATTACTGCCACCTGCATTTTGTGTGTTTGTCGCCAAGTGTTTAGACTAATTATATAGAAGATTGGTATCGGCTTGCTATGTACTCCCAGTTTACAACTTTCCACCAGGCGGCAATATAATCGGGGCGCTTGTTTTGATAGCGCAGGTAATAGGCATGTTCCCAAACATCTAACCCTAATAAGGGAAACCCTTTTACCTCAGCAACATCCATTAATGGATTGTCCTGGGCCGGAGTAGAGCCGATGCGCAGCTTTTTATCGCTGTCTATAACCAGCCATGCCCATCCGCTTCCAAAACGGTTTTTGCCAGCATCGCTAAACTGTGTTTTAAATGCCTCGAAAGAATTAAAACTGCTGTTGATTGCATTGGCTAACGGGCCGGCAGGTACCTCTGCATTATTAGGCGACATACACTTCCAAAACAATTCATGATTATAATGACCACCGCCGTTGTTGCGTATTTTGGCCGAATATTTTGACGCTCTGGCCAATACCTCTTCTAATGGTTTTGAAGTATCAATGCCTTCTGCTTTAGCGGCATCATTTAAATTGGTTGCATAGGCGGCTGCATGTTTTGTGTAATGGATCTCCATTGTTTGCGCATCAATAGCTTCATTTAAAGCGGCATAGCTATACGGCAATGGTTGTTGCGTAAACCCTGTATTAAAGCCCGCAGGCACGACGCCAGCCACAACTTTTGCCGATGAGCAGGAAGTTAGTACGGAGGACCCAATGTAAGCACCAATGCCTGCCTTTACGGATGATGTAATAAATTTTCTTCTTGGGGTTAAGGGAGCCATAGCTTTTTTTTCAAAGTTAGGCAATCAATTTGCCCTGCGCTTTTTGATAAAAGGAAGTTTCTTAACTATGCGGCTGTAAAAATCTTTATTAAATACCTGTGAATCCTGCATGGCTTTATACGTAAGAAAAATACCAATAGGTATTAATATCATAAACGAAAACCACATGCCAGGCACAACACCCCAAGAGGCTGTTTTCACAAATTTTTCGCCGGTGGTGCTGCTAAAATAAAACACCATAAAAAAGCCAATAGCAAATATCATGGGTGTACCCAGGCCACCTTTTCTAATAATAGAGCCTAATGGTGCCCCAATCATAAATAGCATAAGGCAGGCAAAGGAAAGAGTTAGTTTTTTATGCCATTCAATCCTATAAGACCTAAGCGTTCCAGCCTGGTCTTTGTAGGTAGTAAAACTAGCTTCATTGGCCACCCGCATGGAGGTTATCTTAGTTGCTGCTCTTTGTTTTATAACAGACTTAAGGCTATCCGGGATAAATGTATCAGGTGATCTTTTACTTCGGGATTTTGCAGCCGCCTTCCAGTTACTGTCTAAATTATTTGTAACAGGCATACTCGAGAGCACTTCTGTTTTTACCCTTACCCCAATTTTTGAAGCTCTTTTTTTAAGGGAGTCAATGGCTACATTTAACTGTCGCATACTTAGCATACGGGCATTATTCTTATTTACGCTGTCGGCCGTACGTTGTTGTAAGCCAAAGGAACTCAGGTCGAAACTTTTTGTATAAGCTTTAAATCCCAATCGAATGTATTCGGTATTAGCCGGAGGAGTTCCTCTTTCTTCATAGCGCCAACCATTTTTTAGGATAAATTCCAAATCTCTTTTATTGGAGGCAATACGCATAATGCCATCAGAGGCGATGATGAAGTTATCCTGCAAAACATCCTTCTGTTCGTAAATAATAATATCCTTTATCACACTGTCGTTGGCTTCTTTCTTTCCTATTTTAATGGAAAAGCCCGGGATTTTATCGTAGAAAACACCTTCTTTCAAATCAAAAGAAGGCTTGGCGTAGACGATGTCGGAAAGCATCGTGCGGCTTTTTAAATTGGAAACAGGAATGATGTAATTAGAGAACAAAAAAGCAACGCCGCTAATAAGTAAACTAACAATAAAAAGGGGACGCATAAAACGCAGCAGTGAAATGCCTGCTGACTTAATGGCAACCAGCTCGTAACTCTCTCCCAGGTTACCAAAGGTCATTAATGAAGAAAGTAATACTGCTAATGGTAAGGCTAATGGAACCAGCGAAGCACTTTGATACATAATAAACTCCAGAATCAAGCCTACGCCTAAACCCTTGCCTACAAAATCATCTATATATAACCAAAAAAACTGCATGACCAGCACCAGCAACACAATAAAAAACGTTGCAATAAACGGCCCTACAAACGCCTTGATTACCAGTATGTCTAATTTTTTTATCACGTTTATCTTTGCAAATGCAAGGTTCAAAAATAAGCCTTTCGGCTGCGGAGATGAGGTTGTTTAACGACGCTGAAATTATCTTAACAAAAAATAGGATTCTGCAAAAAACAGTTGCTCTTCTGAGCGAGGTACAGGAAGTGATAGTAGGCGAGGCCGAAGTACGCGGTTCCTATTTCTTACCGCTTCCAAAAATTTCAAAAGGCGAAAACTATTCTGGTCTGCCTTACCTCGTTCTTGACTATCCAAGAATTTCTGCTGGCAACGACCTGCTGTTCATAAGAAGCATGTTTTGGTGGGGTAATTTTTTTAGCAGTACTCTGCAACTTTCAGGTACATATAAACAACAGCACCTGTTGAAACTGATTGAAGCTTATGGGAACTTATCGTCACAGAATTATTTTATCGGCATTAATCAGGATCCCTGGATACACCATTTTGAAGCAGACAATTATAGAAAAATAAGTGCTCTTTCAAAAAAGGCCTTCTCAGCAACCTTAGAGGAAATGCCGCACATAAAAATTGCTGCCCATTGGCCCCTTTCTGATTGGGATTCGGCAGCAAGTAAACTAAGTCAAAGCTGGAGATTATTCACAGGCTTAACCACCTAAACGATGGAACAGGTCTTTTACCTGGTGCCCCCATAACATAGTCTGATCTTTGATTTCCCTTTTTTCTGCAAAGTCTTTGATCACCAAAATGGTTTGGTTAGTTACCTCAGATTTTTCAATGCTGAACTCAAAGTATTCTTCTTTTGGCGCATGCAGCCAATGAAAGCGTATGTATTTCTCCTCATCCTGCTCTAACACCTCTGCCTCTTCTGTTGACCCGTCCCACGTAAAATAAAATATTCCGTCGCGCTCATCTACATGTTCAGCAAACCATTCCTGCAGGCCTGTAGGATTAGCCAAAAATTCATAAAGTATAGTAGGTGAACAGCGTACCGGATATTCTAACGTGTATAATTGTTTTTTGCTCATCTTAAGTATTTAAATCGGTCAGGGTGTGCAATAATAATGAAATACTGCAACCATCAAAATTTTTTTCCGCTTTTCTTTCATCCACCATTTGACAGCAGTGGTCGAAAAAATTTTACAAAACATTTTTCACATGGGTTTATTCCCTAATTTGGTTTTGCATTAGCTAAAACCTACTGCTGCCGTGAGCCAGAAAATGTGATGGATATTTTGGGATTACCAACCAAAACTTAGAGAAACCGAATCTTAAAATAACCAATCAAAATTCATCCTATGAGTATGCGTCAACTAAAGATCACGAAGTCTATTACCAATCGTGAATCTCAAAGCCTCGAAAAGTACCTGCAAGAAATTGGCAAGGTAGAATTAATTTCTCCCGAAGAAGAAGTACGCTTGGCAACATTAATCAAACAAGGCGACCAGAATGCTTTGGACCGCTTAACTAAAGCAAATCTTCGGTTTGTGGTATCAGTTGCCAAACAGTATCAAAACCAGGGCCTCTCTCTCCCCGACTTAATTAATGAAGGAAATTTAGGTTTGATTAAAGCCGCACAACGGTTTGATGAAACCAAAGGTTTCAAATTTATTTCTTATGCTGTGTGGTGGATTCGCCAATCAATTTTACAGGCCATTGCGGAACAGGCTAGAATTGTTCGCCTGCCCCTGAATAAAGTAGGATTGACCAATCGTATACACAAGGCTTTCAGTCAACTGGAGCAGGAGTTTGAAAGAGAACCTTCTGCGGAAGAATTAGCAGAATTGCTGAACATGGAGTTAGATGAAGTACAATCTTCTCTTAGCATTCATGCCCGCCATGTAAGTATGGACACGCCATTATCAGAGGGCGAAGAGGGCACCTTATACGATGTGCTCCAAAACCACAATGCAGATGAAACTGATGGCGAGCTGGCACACAAACAATCTCTTAAAACCGAAATTGACCGTAGCCTGCAAACCCTAACGGAAAGACAAAAAGAAGTCATTTGTTATTTCTTCGGGATTGGGGTAGATCATCCCTTAAGTTTAGAAGACATTGGCGAACGTTTCAGCTTAACAAGAGAAAGGGTGCGCCAGATCAAAGACAAAGCCATTCTTAAACTAAGAAGTCATCAAAAAGGAGATATGCTGCGTAGTTATTTAGGTACCTAAGCACCCCGCATCTCTCATCCTCATTATCTTTGCCTAAACGTTATTAAAGTGAACATCATTGATGTTCACTTTTTCATTTTACATTAAAAGAAACTTACCAGTATATGTTCGAGTCATTACAGGAACGATTAGAGGGTGCTTTTAAAAGCCTTAAAGGTGAAGGCCGCGTAACCGAATTAAACGTGGCGGCTACCGTAAAAGAGATTCGCCGTGCTTTGGTTGATGCTGACGTAAACTATAAAATTGCCAAGGAGTTTACCGATAGGGTAAAAGATAAAGCACTTGGTGAAAAAGTAATTACCGCCATCTCCCCCAGCCAGTTAATGGTAAAGATTGTAAAGGATGAACTTACGGATTTGATGGGGAACGAGGCGGCCGACTTTAATGCAAAAGGTGCTCCTGCAATAATCCTTATTGCTGGTTTGCAAGGTAGCGGTAAAACCACTTTTAGCGGTAAGCTGGCTAACTATCTCAAAAAGCAAAAAAAACTATCGCCATTGTTAGTGGCAGCCGACGTTTACCGACCAGCCGCGATGGAACAACTAAGAGTTTTAGGGGAGCAGATAGGCGTAGATGTACACCTGGAACTGGAAAATAAAAATCCGGTTGACATTGCACTAAACGCTATTAAAGAGGCCCGGTCAAAAAATAAGAATGTAGTGATCATTGATACCGCGGGCCGCCTGGCTATTGATGAAGCCATGATGACTGAAGTAGCGAACATTAAAGCAGCTATCAATCCGCAGGAGGTTTTATTTGTAGTAGACAGCATGACTGGCCAGGATGCAGTAAATACTGCAAAAGCTTTTAATGATCGCCTGGATTTCTCTGGTGTTGTACTAACCAAACTTGACGGCGATACCCGCGGTGGTGCGGCACTTTCTATAAAATATACCGTTGATAAACCTATTAAGTTTGTAAGCAGTGGTGAGAAAATGGATACGCTGGATGTGTTTTATCCCGAAAGGATGGCTCAGCGTATTTTGGGCATGGGCGATATTACCACCCTTGTAGAAAGAGCACAGGAACAGTTTAACGAGGAAGAGGCGAAAAAGCTTGAAAAGAAGATTCGTAAAAACCAGTTCGATTTTGCCGACTTTAAACAACAGTTAGAGCAGATCAAGCGCATGGGTAATTTAAAAGACCTTATGTCTATGATACCCGGGGTGGGCAAAGCAATGAAAGATATTGACATCAGCGATGATGCCTTTAAAGGCGTGGAAGCTATTATTAATTCAATGACCCCATTTGAAAGAGGCAATCCTGACGAAATTGATGGCAGCCGTCGTAAGCGTATTGCCAAGGGAAGTGGTAAGGATGTGAGTGAGGTAAATGCCTTCTTTAAACAGTTTGAACAAATGCGGGAAATGATGAAGATGATGAACAAAATGCCAATGGGTAAGATGATGCCCGGGATGAAGCGGTAACGTCTGAACCGGGGATTAACGGGATGTTACGGATGAGAAGGAAATGATAAGATATTATATAAAGAAAGAGTCGTTCCATCTTGAACGACTCTTTCTATTTTTGCTAACTCTCTATCCTCCTCACCTAAATTATGGTTCGGACAGAAGCGGAGGAAGCTAATCTTTAATCAGTTGAGTGGTGATTGTTTGTTGACCGATGTACCGTAAAACATAGAATCCTTTCGGCAGGTCATTTACAGCAATGGTTGAAGAAGCAGTGCCGGCTGCCAATAAATAGCTTTTTACTTTTCTGCCATCAACGCCAATAAGTTCAAGAGAACATTTCCCTACGGTGACCGGATGATACACTGCTACTATCCCCTGTGCAGGATTGGGATAAATAACAAGCTGAATGGCACGTTTGGTAGTAAGCTTCGCTACAACACTGTATGTATATTTACCATCTCTATCTACCATTTTTAAACGGTAGTAGGTAACACTGCTAAGCGGTGCTGCATCTGTAAAGCTGTACTGATTTGTAGCAGCACTACCTTTCGCTGCCACCCTTCCTGTTTCGGTAAAGTTCCTGTTATCCATACTCTTTTCAACAACAAAATAATCAGTGTTAACCTCAGAGGAGGTGGTCCAGGCCAGGGCAGCATGCCCATCATTATTTGTGCCTTTAAACAATACCAGAGCCAGCGGAAGTGTACTGCCGGTATTAATAACACCAAATGGTGAAAAAGTTGTAAAATTTGATGCTGTTGCAATAAACGGATCAGTGAAGGCGCCCGTTCCGGCAATTGTTGCTGGTGCATATTCCCAGTTTGTTCCATTAAAGTGCATAATACTGACGCCCGCTGCCGCATCAAATGCAGAAGCATGGTCAGAAACAATCCATCCTAATTTCAAGCTTACATTACTGCCACCCGAAACTTCTTCTGTAATATCCCACTGCTTGTTTACTACTTTAGTTGATGCTGCTGGCGGGCTATCGAAACTGCTTTTCAATGAAACAGAAAAATTATCTATTGTGCCTGTATTTGAAATTGTAACAGGGTTATAAGTTGTGTTAGAAGTTCCTACCGGAAAAGTAATGGCACTTGCTGCGACTCTACGTTTTAAAATCCCCGTACCGTTAATAATGAAGAAGCCAGAAGCTGCAATAGAACTTGCATTCAATGTGGTAGTTGCCGTTGCATCTACCAGGCCACCTTCATTAATATTGATACGGGAAATGCCATAAGTGGTAGTTGCTGCTGCGGTATTGGTTAAACCAAAGCTGACGCCTGTTTTTAATACACCGCCGTTATTAATATTCATAATGGTATTAGATGCAGGATTGGTGGAACTGGGCACCATGTTAGATGAACTTGTTGCACTTAAATCCAGCGTACCATTGAGGTTGTAAGTAACATTCCCTTGCTGGTTAGTGGTACTGGTACTACTGCCCAAATGAAACTGGCTGCTTGCGCCCAGCGTTACTGTTTTACCAGCGTTGATTGTTATTGTAACATTCTCACTGTTATTATTGGAGCTAGCACTGTAGTAACCGGTAAAGGAAACGCTATTAAATTTAAACGTCATGTCTTGATCAATCAGCACACTTAGGTTATTTGGATTAAAGCCTAATGGGCGAAAACGGGCAATGGAGGTTGTGCCGGTTCCGGTAAAGAGCAGGTTTGCACAAGTTGTGGCTGCCTCTATAACAATGGCATCGTTTGTGCCGGTAGCAGAACCAAGCGTTCCATCATTTCTTACATGGGCAGAAACGGGTTGCGTACCGTTTCCTACCCTTAAGGTTTGTAAGCCCGTATTGCTTGATGCTGTTCCTGCTGAATTGAGGGTAGCTCCCGTTTCAATTACTAAACTATTAACTGAGTTCAATGCATCAAGAACAACAGTATGGCCTGACTTTATAGTTACCGTTACACTGCTACCCGGCTTGGTGCCCAACGGCTGTAATACCCACGATGAAGAAGAAGCAACATATTTTTCCCAAATAGAAGTTGCATTAGCCGTAGTACCTGAAGAAGCATTATTGTAATAACCAGAGCCCGCCGACCGAAATTCACCATCCAACGGCGTAGTGATATTAACTGAAGCTATAGAACTGCTGTTGGGCTGGTAACCACCTTTAGATGCTTTTACAAAATAAGAATAAGTTATACCTGGAGTCGGCAATGCATCAACTAAACTAAAAGCTACAATTGTGTCAGTTGCAGAAGTAAATTCATTGATCTTGGCAAAATCAACATTGTTCCTGCTTCTGTATACTTCATACGTTACCCCACTTACAGGCCAGCTAATATTCCAGCTAACAAGTGTGCCTGATGCAGAACGTTGTGCTCTTATATTAGAGATGGCTAGATCCGGCGCTGCTGATGTACATAAGGAAGACGATACCGCACAAGGATCCCAGGAGCCAAACATATTGGCATTAACAAAATAAGGAGCTGCTTCTGCATCGCTTAATTGTTTTGACCAGGAGACTCTACCGCTAACATCAACAAAAGAACCGTTGTATTTTATACTCTTGTATTCTGCATAAGTAATAATAGACGTATTGGTTCCCCCATCCCAAACCGACCAACCAGCGGGTGTTATAGAACTGCTCATTGCAGTATTTAAAAAAACTGTTTTATTATGTTTTTTATCTACCGTCCCGGCATCATTTTGCCAGGGACGGCCCAATGTATAAGAAGTAATGCCCCTGTTTTTTGTGATGATACAATTTCGGAAGATCAGGCCATAAGCCTGCGTCGAAGCTGTATTGGCAGCAGTGATATATCCACCGGAACTTCCGTCGTAACGGTCGCGGGGAAAGATTGTGCAGGAGTCAAATACGGCGATGGCAGCACCAAAAATGAAGTCAGTATTCCCATCAATGTAACAATTTCTAAAATAATGACGACGGCCGTCGCCGTTGGTTAGTACCGTATCCTGTCCGCCGTTAAAACGGCAATTTTTAAATGCACAGCGGTCGGCATTAACGTTTATGGCTAAAGCTTGCGGGCCGTCAGCAGTATTACCGGTTGTATTTTCAACGGTAACATTCATCATAAAAAAATCAGCACCATTAACAGTAAGCGTAGCCGACGTACTGGTACCGATAGTTACACCATTCACTACTTTACCGGAGTAATCGTCCCAACTGATAATCGTTCCCCCGGCACTTTCGCCAATCACGTGAATAAAAGGTTTGTTGGAAGGAATACTCACCTTCTCTTTATACTTTCCATTTTTAATGTAAATGATATAAGGTGATGTGCTGTTGGTTGGCGCTGCATCTATAGCAGCCTGTATGGTTGAATAAGACCCGCTACCATCCAATGCAACAATAGCACTTGTTCCCGCCGGCGGTGGGTTTGATACCACGCCATTCACCGGCATAGCCACGGAAGCCGATGTACTGCTATGGACAATAGAACCAGCATACAATCCGGCACCTAACGAATTTAAACGTACAGTAATAGTTGTTGGCGATACACTGCCTGCGGAGTATGTTAAAGTAAGTGGCGAAGCGTTGGTGTACCACGTGCCACCACCATCGGCAGATACCTGGTAACCCACAGGTGGTGTAACAGTAATATTATCTGTTAAGCCCATACCACTAACTGAATAAGTTTGTGTAGAGGATGGCGTTCCGGTGGTTTGCGAAAAATTGTTAAGTGTTCCTGTTATGCTAATTGAAGGATTAGAGGACATGATGGAATTGAGATAATTCTCCAGGTTTGTATAGCCGTTCGCATTATAACCGTTTCTATCACCTGGATTATTAGGGTTTAGTCCGTTGCTCGTTTCCCAGCTATCCGGCATACCATCATGGTCCGTGTCTGTTGGTGCAGCAGTTGAAGTCAACGTTGGCCAGGCACTTACTGTTTGATTATAAGGCGTACCATGCGGGTAGCCGCCCTGTACATCAATAATGCTTCCATTGCGGTTGCGTACATTATTTACAATGCGCTGGTCCAGTGTATCCCGCTTTGGCAGTATAGCACCTGCGTTTTGCAATACAGATTCGTAGGCATCAACAGCCGTTTGTGTGGCATACGGATATCCAAGATCAAAAGCGGTTGTCGCCTTGGCCAAAAGAGGATCATCACTACTGCCTTGCATCACAACACCGGCCCAGTTATTGGCTGTATTGGCTGACGAGCCGTCTACATAATTACCATCAACATACCATTTACCATAAGGGATAGTAGCGGTTTTACCCGGGTTGGCAATGCGGTATTTTACACCGCTTCCTGTATTTGGCCCCCATTTATAATAATTGTTTACGACGTTATAATTTCCTCCCTCGCCACCATACACGGTATTGATGCCCCAGTTATAAATTACGTTGTTACGGAAGTCTGCGTTTTCTACCCCTACTGTATTTGGAGTGTAAGTGCTGATTCCTGCGAAGCGTGGATTACGGCTTCTGCAATGGGCTAAAAGGTTATGATGAAAGGAGCCACGCTTGGCTCCCCAAATGCCCCCATAGCCATGTTGTTCATAATCAGTGTCGCCGGTTTCAAAATGGTAAGAATAATTCAGTGGCTCTGTCACAAAACACCATTGAATGGTTAAGTTATCACCACGGTAAATAGTCAGCGCTTCATCGCTGCTCCAGCTTACTGAGCAATGATCAATAATAATGTTGTTCACTTCCAGGCCTCCAAAAGCATCGTCGCTTCCGCTGCCATCCACAGGGTTGCCACTGGCATCGGTTTTCTTTTGATTTTTATCGCCTAAACGAAAGCGCATATAACGAACAATAATGTTATTACCGCTTAGTACTACCGGGTGATCAGCAATACAAATTCCATCACCGGGAGCTGTTTGCCCGGCAATGGTGGTATTGCCTCTGATGTTTAGTTTAGAATTAAGATGGATGGTACCCGAAATTCTGAATACAATTGTCTTGTACGGATAAGTAGTAACAGAAGCCTGGAGTGCATACCGTAAGCTACCCGGATTATTATCATCATTTAAATTAGTCACTTCAAAAACAGTGGTCGGTATTGCCGATGTGCCCCGGCCACCCGTTGTGTACATCCCTGCACCTTCTGCACCGGGGAAAGCGGGTTGTTGTGCCTGCAGGCTACCTCCATTTCCCATTCCCCATAAGGCTATGAAAACAAAAAACAAGCGTCGTAGAATTTTTAGTAACATAAAATGCAATTGATTAGTGTATGATTCTTATTGGGTTCGCTGTTGTCGTAAGCTTCCGGCATAGAAAGTTGGCAATATGTGAGCACTTTTGAGGCTAGGCTAACCATCCACTACAACCTTTTTCAAATTTTATCCAAAAAAGAAATTGAAAGTATATACCCTCGAATAAAAAAGATGGCCTAAAAAATAGGCTGAATACTTTCCTATAACAGACTCATTCGACTTCTAAAATTAATCTTCATCAATGCGGTTATGATTCAATCTCTATAGCAACCATCGTTAACAATACTACTCAACTTTAGTGTTGCTTATAACCTACCAATAGCAATTATTTGCGCAATCGTTCCCGGCAACGATGACAAATAAGTGATCTTATTGCTTTTGATTTTTTAGTGAGGAAATGGTAGAAATTAAGAGGGTTGGCAGGAAAGGTAGCGCTTAAAATATGGAATGAAGATGGCCAGATGCTGCCCGGTTGCAGGCATGCCCTTATTTTTAAAGTTTATGATAATCCATTTACAACCTGCTAATCTGTGGTAAAAAAAGTCCCCCGCAAAAGCGGAGGACTTAATCTGTTGAAGGTCTCGGGATGTTGAATTATCCTTCAGAACCGGCGTTACCGGCAGGACGTGCGTCCCTGCGCTGGTAAGGAGGGTTTCTTCTGGCTCTTCTTTCTCTTTGAGCTTCGTCCTGACGACGGCGGATCTGAGCTTCGTGCTCAGAATGCCAGGTCTGGAACTTGGTCATGGCAGTTGCTTCGTCAAACAAGCCAAGTGTTACACCCCGCAATAAATGCTTAAGGTATAATACACCCTTATACGATAAAAGCTTCCGAACGGTATCAGTCGGCTGAGCGCCTTTGCTCAACCAATCCAATGCACGCTGACGATCTAACTGAATAGTTGACGGCTGTGTTTGTGGATTGTACGTACCTAATTTCTGAATGAATTTACCATCGCGGGGGGCTCTTGCGTCGGCTACTACAATGAAGTAGAACGGTCTTTTCTTAGACCCGTGTCTCTGTAAACGGATTTTAACTGGCATCTTAAATAGAAATTTAAATGCGGTGAAAGAATAATTGTTAAGGGTGCAAATCTAAGGGTTGTGCTTAAACAATCAAATAAAGGAATTATAAAATTTTTGTTTTTTATCGAAGCAATTACACCATATCTGACCTGTTTCCAACCTCAGGCTTAGAGTGAGAACAGGAAAGACCTCATGTGTTAAGATACTTATACCAGCAGTTTACCTCCGGCCCCGGTTAACCAACCAAAGAATTAATATCACCACTATCACAACAATCACGATTGCTGTTACAAACCCTGCTTTAAAAACGCCTCCGATCAACTCGCAGGAAGAAAGCATTGTTATTAAAACAAAGGCACTTAGCCAAAGGGATGAAGACTTTTTCATAATTATTTTTGAGTAGTTATGCAAAAGCTTTGCCGCTGCCAGGAAAGGCAATTGGCAATGGACAAATACAGTTCGAAGGGCAAATATTCAATGCCCTTCCCAAATTCCCTGTTATTTTAACTAACACCCTCCGTTTGAACGTTCTTATCTATTTTAAGGATAAGTCCTTGTAAAACCTTGCCTGGACCGGCTTCTGTAAATTTATCGGCGCCATCAGCAATCATCGCCTGTACACATTGCGTCCACCGCACGGCATTGGTTAATTGATCAATAAGGTTTTGCTTGATCTCGTCGCGGTTGATTACGCCTTTTGCAGCCACGTTTTGATACACGGGACAAGAGGGAGTATGAAAATTTGTTGCCTCAATAGCATCTTGTAATTCTTTGCGGGCAGGCTCCATTAGTGGTGAGTGAAACGCACCACCCACGGGTAGTATAAGCGCTCTCTTTGCCCCTGCCTCCCGTAACTTTTCGCAGGCAACTTCAATCGCTTTTATAGTGCCGCTAATCACTAATTGGCCGGGGCAATTATAATTGGCGGGCACAACTACTTCTCCTGTTTCTTTAGAAACAAGGGCGCAAATTTCCTCTACTTTTTCATCGGCTAAGCCTAATACAGCCGCCATGGTAGAAGGTGTTGCCTCACAGGCTTTTTGCATGGCTTGTGCTCTCAAGCTTACTAATTGCAAACCGCTTTCAAAACTCAACGTTCCATTAGCCACCAAGGCAGAAAATTCGCCAAGAGAATGGCCGGCTACCATATCGGGCCTTGTGGCTTCTACACTTTTAAAGGCAATAATAGAATGCAGGAAAATGGCCGGTTGTGTAATACTTGTCTGCTTTAGTTCTTCCTCAGTTCCGCTAAACATAACATCCGAAATGCGGAAGCCCAATAACTCATTCGCCTGTTCAAAAATCCGCTTCGCGAATGAGTTGGTATCGTAATAGGTTTTCCCCATTCCCGGATACTGCGCCCCCTGCCCGGGAAATACAAATGCATTCTTCATAAGCGGCAAAAATAGGCTACAATAGAGAAAGACACTTAAATTTGAAAAACCAAATATGAGCTTCAATTTAACCATACATGATTACCCTCACTATACTTATAAAGATTATGAAATATGGGAAGGCGATTGGGAATTAATTAAGGGAATTCCGTATGCTATGGCCCCTGCACCTGTTTGGCAGCATCAAAGCTCGGGGGGGAAATTTGTAAAAGCCTTTTTGGATGCTTTGGATAAGCAAACCAGTTCATGTAAATGCGAAGTGCTATACGAATCCGACTGGATTGTTAGCGATGATACAGTAGTTTGTCCGGACGTGATGATTGTTTGCGAACCAATTTCCGGGAATTTTGTAACGGCCCCTCCGGCCCTGATTTTAGAAATCCTTTCTCCTTCAAGTATCATGAAGGATCGCAACACAAAATTCAAATTATACCAGGCCTGTGGCGTTCATTATTATCTCATGGCAGATATAGGCAAAAAAAAGGTTGAGGTTTTTCACTTAAAAGATAACCTTTACCAGGAGGTGGCAACCCCCGGCAAATTCCAACTGACAAAAGACTGCACGATAAACGTTCCTGTACATGACATCTTATCTTAGTCAAGCCTTGTTGAGATCAATTTCAAAAACTCATTCCGGGTAACATGGTTGTTTAAAAACTCACCGTCAAACGCAGAGGTAGTGGTAGACGAGTTTTGTTTTTGCACTCCCCGCATCATCATACATAAATGCTTGGCTTCTATTACAACAGCAATGCCCAGGGGGTTCAGGCTTTGTTTTATGGCGGCTAAAATCTGGGTAGTTAATCGTTCCTGCACCTGCAAACGGCGGGCAAAAACATCTACCACCCTGGCTATTTTACTCAAGCCGGTAATGTAGCCGTTTGGGATATAAGCTACATGTGCCTTGCCAAAGAAAGGATGCAGGTGATGTTCACACATAGAATACAGCTCAATGTTTTTTACTATCACCATCTCACTGACGTCCTCCGTAAACCGGGCCGCGTCTAAAATAGCAACCGCATCCTGGTTATACCCCTGAGTATTAAATTGAAAAGCTTTGGCAGCCCGCTCCGGTGTTTTTATTAACCCCTCCCGTTCTACATCCTGGCCAGTTGACGCTATAATCGTTTTATAACCCTCTGCTAACTGCTTCGTTATTTCCTCGTCGTAACGTTCTGTCTTATGATAAGCCATGATTTAATTAAATTTTTCTTTTTATATCTTACTGAACTGGATATTCTACGTAGTTACGGGGAGTTTCAAAAAGCCGTACAAAGAGATCGTGCTGTTGATTGATATGCGGCCGCAAGATGTTATAAATAACAATAGCAATATTTTCGGCTGTGGGATTGAGCGTTCTAAATTCTTCAACATCTACATTTAAATTGCGGTGATCAAATTTTTCAAGAACAGTCTCATTCACCAGGTCCGACAACTTTTTTATATCCATTACATATCCTGTTGCCGCATCCACCTCTCCTATAACTTTTACCTCAAGTTCATAGTTATGTCCGTGATAGTTAGGAAGACTGCATTTGCCGAATGTAGAGTTATTCTGCTCATCGCTCCAGTCTTGACGGTACAGGCGGTGCGCGGCATTAAAATGTTCACGGCGCACCACAGCTACTTTTTCATTCATACGTTAAGGATAAAAACAAAGAACAAAGGTAAAGGTTGGGTTGGTGTATAAATCCCCGAATTTTGCGCCATGCAAATCCTTCTTTGCGCTGCCACAGAAATGGAAATTGCTTCTACAATTAAATTTCTCCGGACAAAAAATTTGCCTGTAGAAGTTTTGATAACAGGCGTTGGCCTACCATTGGCCATGTACGAACTAACAAAAAAGATCTGCCAAAACAAACCCCAATATTTAGTACAGGCAGGCATTGCCGGTTGCTTTAGCAAACATCTTTTTTTGGGTGATGTAGTCGTTGTGGAGAGTGATACAACTGGAGACATAGGCGTGCAGGAAAAAGAGGGGTTTCATTCTGTATTTGACCTGGGCTTTGCCGATAAAAACAAGTGGCCCTGGGTTGATGGAAAACTTACGAATAGCAGGAAAGATTACAG
>DASQMG010000215.1:0-4165 GCA_035645595.1 Flavisolibacter sp.
CGTTATTGCTGATGTGCGTGAACATCGCCGTCCGTGGCTGGTTCACGCCAAATGTTGTTTGCTCAATCATCATACAAGCGGCGTACGCAAAGAGTTTTATCGCACTGAAGAAGACCTGGCTAAACATTCCTGCAGTGATCCCTATGTAAAGTTCAGAACTGCTATTGTTGATGATTTTGGTGAAGCTTATTTGAAGCAGATTGAAGAAGAAGTAAAGGAGGAAATAAAGGACAGTTTCGACAGGGCGGTGGCTGCACCTGAGCCCGACATATCTAAGGTTTCAGACTATGTATTTGCTCCAACAACCATAACTGAAGAAAGGGGTGAAAGGGCACCGGCAGGCGGGGAAAAAGTGCCGATGGTAGATGCGGCCTTATTCGCCATTCGTGAGTTGATGGAAGAGAATGAAGAATGCCTTTTGTATGGACAGGATGTTGGCAAACGATTGGGCGGTGTGTTTCGTGAAGCAGCAACATTAGGTGAGCAGTTTGGTGATCACCGCGTTTTTAATACAGCTATCCAGGAAGCCTATATTATTGGTTCTACGGTTGGCATGAGTGCCGTAGGTTTAAAACCGATTGTTGAAGTACAGTTTGCCGATTACATCTACCCCGGCTTTAATCAACTGGTAACTGAAATCTCAAAATCGTGTTACCTCAGTGGCGGTAAGTTCCCGGTATCAACCATTATTCGTGTACCCATTGGTGCATATGGCGGTGGTGGGCCTTATCATAGCGGAAGCATTGAATCAACTTTGCTAACTATTAAAGGAATTAAGATAGCTTACCCAAGCAATGCGGCTGATATGAAAGGGCTGATGAAAGCCGCTTATTACGATCCCAATCCCGTAGTAATGCTGGAGCATAAAGGTTTATACTGGAGTAAAGTACCGGGTACAGAAGACGCAAAAATGGCTGAACCTTCTGCTGATTATGTACTACCATTTGGAAAAGGCGCTGTTGCATTGCATGCTTCAGATGATGCAATTTCTACCGGTGAATCAATTTGTATTATCACATACGGGATGGGTGTTTATTGGGCAAAAGCCGCTGCTAAAAGCTTTAACTCGCAAATTGAAATTATTGACCTGCGCACCTTATTTCCACTAGACGAAGATTTAATTTTCTCTGCCGTAAAAAAGCATGGCAAATGTTTGGTGCTCACAGAGGAACAACAAAATAATTCTTTTGCTGAAGCTTTAGCCGGACGTATTTCAAAAGCTTGTTTTAGCTGGCTGGATGCACCCGTAGAAGTGCTGGGTGCATTGAACCTACCAGCCGTTCCATTGAATACTGGGTTGGAAGCAGCGATGTTACCGAATGCATCAAAGTTAGAAGAACGATTAAGAGGATTACTTTCGTACTGAATTATCGGCTGTGGAAGTAATTAAATAATAATGCGACCAAAGCCGGTACATCCGGTTTACCCTCGCTGTTTTTTTATCTCCGTTTTACCGAATTTGCGGGGAAAGTAAGAAAAGGTCAAGAGGAAAAATTGCTGTAACCCATTCGTAATCCGGGTGGTGGTACCATAAGCGTTCACGCTGTTGGTGATATTCTTATACTGCTTTAGTATATCCATGGCAGCGAATTTCAATTCGCCCTGTTGCTTCATAAACCGGTAGGTGGCAAATCCATTCCAAAGAACCGTTGGCTTATCTAAATTTGAATTACTAATAAGATCCGCCGTACTGCTGAAAGTAAAGTTAGCCGGGTAATTGAGAACCATTCCCAGCTTTGTACTGTTACTGGAATTTTTAAAGGAGGTTAACCCGGCGGCTGATTGCCTGGTTTTGTAATGCTGCAGGGTTTTGGCCACATTCACTATCAGGGTAGAGCCAATGGAAAGCTGCAGTGTAACCCCGTTGGATAAATTGTCTGTTTCGCTGATGTTATAGGTGCCATCTATGTAATTGGGAAGTTTACCGGTACTCAATTGCCCATTGTACTGGAGCTGGAAATTGTTTCTATTTAGCTTTCTCGATATATTGAAATTATAATTAAGATTCAGGTTGTCGCTTTTATCCGCATTTGTAAAATAGGAAATTCTTTTGCCGGAGGGATCGTTGATGATACTGTCCGCAACAGGATTAATTGACCGGTTATAACTCCCGCCAATGTTGCCATTAATAGAATAAACGGCATTCGGCTTTTGAGTATTAAAATTCGTATTGAGGTTCAATCTGTGATTGATCCGGTTTCGCAACTGTGGGTTACCGACTCTTATATCGTAAGCATTTATATCGTCAACAATCGTATATAGCTGATCTATAGAGGGATATTCAAAATTCTTGGCATAATTGACAGACATGTAGTACTGATATTTATCCCGTTTGCTCCGCTGAAAGCTAATGTTTCCTTCATACCGGAAAAACTGGAAGGAGCGGTTCATATTTCTTTTGGCAAAGGAGGATTCGTTTTTATCTGTTTTAATATCCTCTAAAAATTTAACCTGCACATCCATGTATTGGGAGTAGGCATCGCTCCATTTAGAAATACTCTTTGATAATGTAATCGAAGGAATGTATTCAAGTATTTCCCTTTTATTCTGGTTGGAGATCTTGCTGTTGGCAATGTATCGCTTAGCCGAACTGTCATAATCGCTTACCCGGCTATCATCGGATGCCTGCATGTAATTGAACCATTGTGAAAAGCCGAGCTGGATTCCAAACAGGTTATACCGGCCCAACAACATCCTTTTAAAGCCCAGATAGTTTAAGGTGCCGCTAAGGTTAATGTTGTTATTGTTTGCAGCGTAACGGCGGTTAAAAAAAGCATTTTTGCTCCTGTCTGTCAAGGACTCAAAAACAGTTCTTACATCTCTTTCCGATCTACTGTTACTCCGCCTGCCATTAGCCTGAAATGAGAAACTTTTTAAAAGGTCATCACGGTCCGATTTGGTAAAATTTACACTGAGCGATTCGTTGTCAGATTGCCGGGTTTGAAATGTAGTGCTACTGTTGGTGCTTTGCAGCCGGGCCGCACTATCCCGCACTTCGGTAAACCGGGCCGATCGTCCTCTGTCTGTACTGGTAGTTAAAGTACCGTTTACATTCAGGTTATCATTATAACTATTTGTTTTTACATAGTTGATGCCCAGATTATGTCTGTTATTCCGGTTGTTTTGCGTTCCCTCATCGCGAATAATCTGCGGATTATTGATGGTGGTTCTGTTCTGTAAATTCAGGTCAGTGAGATAAGCATCTGTTCCTGCTGTATTGTAATTAAAGACAATCCGGTTATTTTGCCGGCTATTGGCCGTTTCAATAAAATTGTGTGTAAATACACCTCCAACAGAGTGGTTTTTATTGATACCATTGCCCCCAAAGTTTCCTACACTGTATAAGTTGGGATTGAAATTTCTGTAGGTATTATTCTGAAATATCTCCTGGAGATTGCCAATGTTTTTATTAATATTATTGAAGCCACCCCCTATGCCGGCACTGCTCTTCTTATTATACACCTGGAAGGAAAGGTCTGATTCAAACCGGTTGGTGGTGCCATAGCCGGCACCTGCTTTGCCAAAGTAACCTTTCTTGCTGGCTTCTTTTAGCTTGATGTTCATTGTGAGCAGCGAATCCTGAGGCTGGCCTTCCCGGCCAATATTGCTTCGATCGTATTCCTGGTAAAGCTGAATTTTCTCAATTGCTGTTTTAGGAAGATTCTGCGTGGCAATACGGGGGTCCGTTGATCCCAGGAACGGCTTCCCATCAACAAGTAAATTTTGTACTTTTTTGCCATTAACAGTAATAGTGCCATCAGACCAGATGGTAATGCCCGAAACCTGGTTCAATAGTTCCTCTACAACCGCATCATTCTTCATTTTAAATGCTGCCGGGTTGATCTCCAGCGTATCGCCGTTCATCCGGATAGGGACAGTAGTGGTTATTACAATTGCATTAGTGTCATTAAGGCTCAGCGCTAAGAACACGGCAAGTGTATCCGGCCTTTCTGTATCCAGTTGAACAGATGTATGGTAACCAACATATCCGGAATACGTAACACTTACCAACAACTTCGTTTTCAGGGGTAGTTTGTCGAATGTAAACTTTCCGTTTTTGTCAGATAGCCGGTATGAGACAAGGCTTGAATCTTGTCTAAAAACACTTACTGTTGCCAGTTCCAGAGCAGTTTTGGTTTCGGCGTCCGTCACCGAACCGGTTACT
>DASQMG010000216.1:0-3827 GCA_035645595.1 Flavisolibacter sp.
AGCGAAGGTCACCAATGAACTGAAGCTATCATTCATCAAGCTTGCAAACGGGGAGAGCCTTTCACTTGGAAGGCTCTCCCCGTTTATACGTTGTGAATGTGGAAGGTATTACCATGAGATGTATGCTTCCGAACAAAAGGAAATTATTGATACCTGTGTTAAACAACATGGATTTGCAACGCAGGCAGTTAAATGTTTTGCGCCCCTTGTTTTTCAAATAGGTTTTGGAAGTGAAAGAAGGATTTAAGAAGGCTCCTCATGCCTGCTATTGTGAATACTGGGTTGAAGTTTTGTTATTACTCATAACTAACAAAGCGCTCGTGGTAAGTAACGGCCCATGATCCAAATGCACGTACCCATAAAGAAATTCATTCGCGTTACAAAAGCGCTTTCTAAAAAAGACTAAATTGTATGTCACTAATAAATGACTTCGATGCATTATCCGCCTGTTCAAAATTTTATCGGGGGCCGGTTTGTTTCTTCTCAATCTTCAAGAACACTGGACGTTATTTCGCCGGTTGACGGACAGCTTTTATCAACCGTACCAATGTCAACGGCGGTGGAGCTACACAGTGCTGTTAGCGCGGCTAACCTTGCCTTCCCAGGTTGGTCAAAAACACCTATAAAAGAACGGGTGCAAGTTTTTTTTCGCTATAAATATTTGCTCGAAAATAACTTGCAGCAATTAGCGCAGTTGTGCTCACAGGAAAATGGTAAAACAATAAGTGAATCAATTGCAGAAATTGAAAAATGTATAGAACTTACGGAATTCGCCTGCTCACTGCCGCAATTGGTGACCGGTGAAATTTTAGAAGTAAGCAAAGGAGTTGAGTGTCGTACCGAACATGTGCCGTTGGGTGTTGTCGCATCAATTGTGCCGTTTAACTTCCCAAGCATGGTTCCGAACTGGACCATCCCGAATGCAATTGCACTTGGTAATTGCATGATACTAAAGCCAAGCGAAAAAGTGCCCTTGAGTGCCGGGCGGATTGCAGAACTCTTGCAGGAAGCGGGATTGCCGGACGGTGTATTTAATATCATTCATGGCGATGTGGAAATGGTAGAAGCTATTTGCGATCATCCCGGTATTGAAGCAGTATCATTTGTTGGTTCTACCAAAGTGGCAAAACTGGTTTACCAACGAGCTACTTCTAATCATAAGAGATGCCTGGCACTTGGCGGCGCAAAAAATCACTTAATGGTAATGCCCGATGCGATACCGGGAATGACGGCACAAAATGTTGCCGCTTCCATGAGTGGTTGCGCCGGACAACGTTGCATGGCTGCATCGGCTATGGTAGCAGTAGGCGAAACAGACCATATTATTCAAAAGATCGTAGAAGAAGCAAGGAAGATCGTTGCGGGGGAAAACCTTGGCGCTGTCATTAATAAAGAATCAAAAGAACGCATCGAAAGATATATTACAGAAGCAGAAGAGCAAGGTGCAAAAATTTTGCTTGATGGAAGGGGCGCAAACGTAAAAGGTAAAGAGGCCGGGACATATGTCGGACCTACAGTGATAGATCATGTAAAGCCTGAAATGTCGGTAGCAACAGAAGAAATATTTGGTCCTGTTATCAGCATTATGCGAACAAAAACGGTAGATGAAGCCCTGGCGATTGAAAATAGTAACACGTATGGTAATGCTGCTTCTGTATTTACACAAAACGGTGCTGTGGCCCGTTATATTATTGACCGTGCAAGTGCCGGGATGATTGGTGTAAATGTTGGCGTGCCGGTTCCCCGTGAACCTTTTTCCTTTGGTGGCTGGAACGAAAGCAAATTTGGCGTCGGCGATATTACAGGCAAAAGCTCTATTGAATTTTGGACAAAGCTGAAGAAATCAACCATAAAGTGGAACCCGGAGGCCGGAGTAAATTGGATGAGCTAATTTATTTTATACGGGATCAGCGGGATGAATAGGATTGAAAGGACATTTGGTCGAAAACCATGACCCTTGAAAACAGGACGCGAAAGGCCGTTAAATACCTGCCCTCCGCCTTTACCGGCCATACGCAATTGACAGTTAAACCAAATCTGCGATGCCGTAGAAAATCTGTCAGATGATAAGGCGGTGGGGAGAAAGCGGGCTGCGTGGTAAAGATTGGTTTTTGCAGATAATAAACAAACTCAGGGATTACAATGGAAGCATTAGAAAGAACGGAAACAGAGGAAATAATACAGGACAATCTTAACTTCACCCTTTTCTCCTGGAGCAAACAAAAAGGCACCGATCCTATCGCTGTAAAGTACGGAGAAGGAGTTTATCTCTACGATTATGATGGCAAACGTTATATTGATTTTTCTTCCGGCTTGATGAATGTAAATATTGGTCATGGCGACCAAAGGATAACTGAAGCCGTTGTAAGGCAAATGCAACAGGTGAGTTATGTAACGCCAAGTTGTGTAACAAAAGTTCGCGGTGAGCTGGGGAAGAAGCTGGCTGAGATTTGCCCGGGCGATTTAAACAAAGCCTTCTTTACTGTATGCGGCGCCACCTCAGTTGAAAACGCAATTAAGCTGGCAAGACTTTATACAGGCCGTCATAAAATCTTATCCCGCTATCAATCTTATCATGGTTCATCTAACGGCGCTATGGCAGCCAGCGGAGACCCACGTAGGCTACCGGTTGATGCACAGCAGGCACCCAACTTTGTTCATTTTGATCTGCCCTACCTGTATCGTTGGGAGTATGGCGAGGAAGCCTTACTAAAAGAATCGGTTGCGCAACTGGAAAGGATAATTGCCTATGAAGGCCCGGCTAACATTGCTGCTATTTTATTAGAAGGGCAATCAGGATCGTCAGGTTGTTTTTTGTATCCCTCTGGATACTTGAAAGCGGTACGTGAAATATGTAATAAGCATGGAATTTTGTTGATCATGGACGAAGTGATGAGCGGATTTGGCAGAACGGGAAAATGGTTTGCTTTTCAGCATCATAACATTGTCCCGGATATGATTGCGATGGCTAAAGGCCTGACCTGTGGCTACCTTCCCTTTGGCTGTTTGATGGTGAGCAACAAAATTGCGTCAAAGTACGATGATGCTGTATTGCCGCTTGGATTAACCTATTCGGCCCACCCGGTTGCTTGTGCGGCTGCACTGGAAACATTAAAGATTTATGAAGACGATAGCCTAATAGAAAATGCGGCAGCGATGGGAAAGTACCTGGACACACAGATAGAAGGACTAAAGAGCAAGCACCCGAGTATCGGCGACTGGAGGGCCCAGGGGTTGCTGGGGTGCCTGGAACTGGTAAAGAACAAAGAAACAAAAGAATCTATAGCGCCGTTTAATGCAAAGCCTGCAGAAATGGAAGTAATGAATAAAGTTGCAGCAAAGATCAGGGAGCTGGGGATGTACACATTTGTGCGCTGGAGCTATATTTTTATTGCTCCGCCTTTGTGTGTGACCAAAGAACAAATTGATGAAGGGCTCTACATTATATCGCAGGCCGTTTCAGTTGCTGATAAGACAATCTGAATCGGGATAAATAAGATGACTGTGAGTTAAGGGAAAATATTCGCTTATCCCACCCGTCGAAAAAGGTACTGTCAACACAATGCCCACAGTAGTACGATGTGTACAAGAGCAGCCTTCGGCGGCCTCCAGACAAAAGGTGCAACGACACCCAAGTAGTAGCACTTCTGCTAAGTACAAAACAGCTATTGCATGAATAAAAACACCGGGCAAGTTGATGCCTCACTTTACAACGACGACCTGGCCATTGTTCCCAAAGAAAAGCGAACATGGGGAACCTGGAATTACGCTGCGCTGTGGATTAGCATGAGTTTATGCATTCCTACCTACATGCTCGCCAGTTCTTT
>DASQMG010000217.1:0-10845 GCA_035645595.1 Flavisolibacter sp.
GTGGATCCTACTAATCCAAACAAGGTGCTAAAGTACGTTGTAACAAGCGAATCATTTGATGCAAAATCAATTACTAAGCTTCGTTTAAAAGAGGAGTGGGTGTTTGACAGAGAGTCAAGCCGCATGATTCCCCGTATTATTGGGATAGCGCCGGTAAGGGAGGTAAAAAGAGGAAATGCCGTTCAATCCGAAGTCTTATTTTGGGTATACTATCCCGACCTACGCAAAACATTCGCGAAGTATGAAGTGTATAACCCCAAAAATTTGGGTTATGGGCGAATGACCTGGGAAGAATTGTTTGAGGCCCGCATGTTTGCTTCTTATATTACTAAATCAACTTTAGATAATCCAGGCAATAAAACTATTCGTGGAATGATTAAAGATCCAATTCTTGCCCTTCTGGAAGGTGAGAATATCAAAGAGCGCATCTTTAATTATGAACAAGATCTTTGGTCGTATTAAATGATATATGTCAGCTAATTAAAAATCCCGTCTGTAAATGGCGGGTTTTTTTTGCCTATATTTTAAGTAGTAAAGAATGGCATAGCAAAAATTTCGGCAATACCATAAGCCGGCTTTTTCTAAACAATAGCAATTACTTGTAGGAAATGTAAAAGATGTGTGTATTTTTACCACGGTTTTTCATAGGATATTGGATTTTAAAACGGGGCAGGATTTTTATCCAGCCCTTCTTTTTGCCCGAGGCTCAAAAGGGGAGCTTCCTTAAATTTACTTCGCCTTTTTGTTACTTATCATTCCTCGCCCATCCTATTCCGGGTTCAATCATTCTCTCCAAAGTGATTTTTTAGAATTTTCGCTTTCGATACACCTACAACTCTTGCCAATTCAGACTCTGGCTGCTTCTTGATATTGTTTATACTGCGGAATGTTTTCAATAGGATGTTAGCTGTGTTATTACCTATACCTTTAATTTCTTCCAGTCCGTTTTTAAAGGTTCCCTTGCTTCGTTTCTCACGGTGAAAGTTTAATCCAAACCGGTGTACCTCATCTCGTATCCTTCTTATTAATTTATGGCTTTCACTATCGTAAGGGAGTTTCAAAGATTCAGTGTCGCCTACAAAAAAGAGTTCTTCTTCAGTTTTTGCCAGGCCAACTAAAGTCATCTGGCCCTGTAGCTCCAAGTCTTCAATAGCTTCGTTAGCGGCACTTAGCTGGCCCTTGCCCCCATCAATAATTACAAGTTGGGGAAATGGAGCCTCATCTGCTTTCAGACGTTTATAACGGCGGTATACGGCTTCCTTCATGGTAGCGAAGTCATTAATACCTTCCACAGTTTTTACATTGAAAAGACGGTAGTCTTTTTTGCTCGGCTCCCCATCTCTAAAACACACCATTGCTGATACCGGATAGCTACCCTGGAAGTTAGAATTATCAAAACATTCGATGTGTTGGGGAACGGCTGATAACTGCAGATCTGTTTGTATTTGCAGCAGCACATCAGCCTTGGGCCCACCCTTTAATAATTGTAAACGCTCTTTGCTTTTTATACTGTCAATAAAATATTGAACATTCTTTTGCGATAGCTCCAGCAATTTTCTTTTATCACCGCCTTTCGGTACAGTAACAGTTACCTCAGGTTCAGCATAATCTATTTCAAAGGGGACAACAATCTCTCTTGCCTCGCTGTTAAATAAAGAACGCAATTGAGCAATAGCGCCGGGTAACGTTTCCTCCGGCGTTTCATCCAAATGGGTTTCTACCTTAATAGTTTTAGTTTGGGTAATGGCGCCATTATTTACCATCAGGTAATTAACATAGGCTATGCCATCTATCTGTTCAATAGTAAAAGCATCTACATCTTTCAACGTAGAATTGATTACAATAGACCGTGACTGGTAGCTTTCCAAATAATCGATTTTCCTCTTTATTGCCGCTGCTTTTTCAAATTCCAGGGATTCAGCCAGCCCTTTCATTTCTTTTTTGAAATGTTGTACGACGGCGTTTAAATTTCCTTTTAAAATATTTTTTATCTGGCTAATGTTCTCGTCGTAGTCTTCTTCACTTTGCCGCCCTTCACAAGGGCCTTTGCAATTGCCTAAATGATACTCAAGGCATACTTTGAATTTGCCTCTTTCAATATTTCGTTGCAAAAGGTTTAGCGGACAAGTGCGCAGAGGGATGGTTTGCTTAATGAAACCAAGTAACTCCCTTACCTTACCTACGGATGTATAGGGTCCAAAATATTGCGAGCCATCCTCTATCTTTTGGCGGGTTAAATATACCCGGGGAAAATGCTCATTCTTGATAACAATATATGGATAGGTTTTATCGTCCTTTAGATTGATATTAAAAAGCGGCTGGAACTGCTTGATAAGGGAGTTTTCTAAAAGAAAAGCATCCTGCTCGGTAGAAACAATGGTAAACTCAATGCGCCTGATTCGTCTAACCAGTTCATGAGTTTTATAACTGGCGATGCTTTTATTAAAATAAGAACCAACCCGCTTTCTTATATTTTTTGCTTTGCCAACATATAACAATTCATTAGCATCGTTATAGTATTTGTAAATGCCGGGGTTCTGGGGTAAGCTACCCGCTATCTCCTGAAATTCTTTTTGCGTCATTCTATCTTTCTTCTGCTATTTATTGGCTGTCAAAACCATTCCAAACTACTTTTATTTTTTTTATTTTTTCATTGGTACCTGGTGAATTACTGGTAGTTGTAATTTGAAAGCTTTTGCCTGCTTCCCACAACATATTTTTTCTAATGGAAGAATCGCCGCTGTTTTTCCAAAGATCAACAAAGATAGATTTGATGTCGTTTTTGCCTTCTGCATTTTGCTGTGGATCTAAAATAACATGCTCGCTTTTTACGGGGTGATTTTCTTTAGTGGTAAATGTGAAAGCAAAAGCATCCAGCTCCTCATCGTACAGATGTGTTACCTCGTAATCGTCTTTTAATTCTTTTGAAGCAATATCAGGCAGCGTTAAGAAATCGGCCGCATACCGTCTTACCTCTGAGTTTTTTATTGGTGTTGTATCAGATCGCCCCTCTGTAGTTTCTATTATTGTGAAATAAGCTAGCGAGGTGTCCATTCGCGCCACCTGTCCTTTTAAATAGTCATTCACCGGAAAGATATCGGCAGCAGGCACATCAGGTTTAATCTTTTTATTTTTACAGCCCATTAAAAAAAAAGCAAATGAAAGACACAGAAAATACCGATTCATTATATGAAATTTGGGAACACTGTTAAACGAAAATCCCGCCTCTAAATTGCAGAGACGGGATTTATAAGCAATTAGTCAAGCTTATTTTCTGTTAGCCGAAATACCTATTTTAAATCCAAAGTCAAAGAGGTTTTCTTTGACCGGGTACTGGCTGATAAAACTTGACAGCAACTGGTACCTTACCTGGGGACCAAACTGCCATTTAGTTTTACCTGAGTTATAAATTACAAATGTTTCGAGGGCTGTATTCACATTCCACCGGCGAATCAACCAGGGAACCTGGGCATAGCTTTTATAGTCGGTAGTAATAAGGTAAGCCCTGTCGCCCAGCACGTAAGTAGGCTGTATTGTACCGGCAATACCAAACTGTACTTTATCATTGCTGCCTAAGTTAAGTTCAACTCCAACCGGTGCGGACACCTGGAAGGATAAATTTTGTAGCCAATTAGATTTGTAGCCATTGATATTACTGTAGTTGGAAATAGTATTCAACGAATCAGGACCTGAACGGTTATTTAATGCAATGGTAGCAACAGAATAGGTAGAGCTAAATGCTTTTACATCGTAGCGGTTTACATTAAACTGCAGACCTGTGCGTAGTTTTAATTTGTTGGAAACAGGGTATTTCACCGCAACCCCTATTTCAAAGCCAATATCGGGTTTATGGGTGACACTGTTATTTACGCTGCTGTGAAAAGCCGGGTAGTTAGCTGGGGTATTTGACTGGCCAAGCATACGGAGGTAAGATTTGTTCTCTGTTAACTTGCGGTAGCTGATTGTAGGCACAAAATAAAATTGTGTTTCCAGTTTTCCTTTTTTGCTTCGCAATTTATAAGAGTTAATAACGCTTTCTATAGTTAAAGGCAGTATCTCATTTTCGCTTGTAGTTATCGTTTCATATTTTTTATCGATAGGTGCATTGCTGTCAAATTCTGTATACGAATCCACCACGGTAGGTGTAAAATCAGGTTCATTTACTAAGTTATTTTCACTCACCTCATTCTTTTCAGTAAGGGCAATTTGTTTTACCGGAGATGCATCTGATTTTTGAGCTGGTCTTATTTTGCGGATTGGTTCGATGGCTTTATTCTGAAATGATACTATTGAAGTAGCAGTTTTTTCAGCCTCGGTAGGCAGAGGTGTTGTCGGAACAGGAAGTTCTCCCGCTGTTCTTTGAAAAGTATTACCTCGCTCCCGGCTGATTGTTGATGAAATAACCGCAGGTTCTTTTACCTGGGTAATAGTGTAATACCCAACGGCGGAGCTAATGAGCAAAAAGGCGCTTAAACTAAAAATAAATCTGCGCCTGCGTTTGTTTAACTCTTTAGAAAGGTTTTGCCACACTCCTTCCGGAGCCTTCATTCGCAGCTGGTCGGCGCTTTGTTTTAAAAATTCTTCAAAGTCGTCATTTGTAAAATCTCTCTTCATAATCAGTCACAGTTTAGGGGGCGGTTACCTCCCCACAGCAGCATAGACCTGCTCTTTTGGTTTATAGATGATGTTTTTCTTAACTAAAATATCTTCGAGCATAGCCCTGGCCCTGGTGTACTGGCTTCGGCTGGTGCTTTCCTCTACATTCAACATTCCCGAGATTTCTTTATGCGAAAAGCCTTCAATAGCATAAAGATTTAAGACAGTACGGTAGCCAAGCGGTAACATCCTGATGCATTCAACTACTTCTTTTGCCTGCATGATAGAAGGTATTGATTCCTCTCTTACCTGTAAAGTATTGGCATGAATTAAATCCACACTTTCGTTAAACCGCTTATTCTTTTTTAAAATATTGATACAAGTATGTATCATAATTCGCCTTATCCATCCTTCCAGCGCCCCGCGATTTTCAAACTTGTGTATTTGCGAAAACACTTTTATAAAGCCTTCCTGTAACATGTCCTCCGCATCCTCCCGGTTATGCGCATATCGGTAACAAACAGCAAACATTTTATGACTGTGATTGTCATACAATTCTTTCTGTGCCGACGCATTGTTTCTTATACAACCTTGTAAAAGGGCTTCTTCCGTCATAGACTTACTTTGGTTGCCTGTAAGGTAAGACAAAGTTTTTGTTCAAATGCTGCACTGTCAACGGAAAAAATGAAAGGCGGGTCACTTGCCCGCCTTTAAAAATTAAAAGTTGCTTCGTAAAGCAACGACGAAATTTCGGCCGGGGGCAGAAAATCCGGAAGCGAAGTAGCGATAATTTCTATCAGTAATATTCTCGATCCCAAATTGAAGGCTTATGCCTTTCCAGGGCGTAAATGTTGTTTTTACATTAAGCGTAAACCATGGCGGTGTACCGTCAGCAGTTGCATATTGCGCATTGTCTTCGCCACTTGGGTTATAGCTACTTAACCGTTTCCAGCCGTTGTATAGACCGAATAGTTCTGCGTTAAAAATAGCTTTTGTATAGCTGACGCTGGTTTTGCCATACACAGGTGGAATGTGATCTAACGGAACCTCTGTTTTACCCCTGGGCTTTAACCTGCCATACGTATAATTTATAGTAGAATAAAAGCGAAACGCTTTAGAGAAGTCTACTGTCAGGTTTGAATTAAGACCATACAAGTATGCCCGGTTTACATTCTGATTGGCATATACTTTTACCCTTGTATTGTTATAAATAATAGAATCTTCTCCATTGAACTGAAAGGCCGACAAAGCAATGGCATTACGAAAAATGGTATAAAAACCGGTTACTTCCAACCTGACATTTTTGAGGTTTTGCGTGAAGCCTAAATCAGCATTGTAAGTATATTCCGGGCCAATCTCAGCGTTGGGAACAATAAGCTGGCGTGATGCAGTATTGGATTCGAATATCCTTGCCACGTCATCAACATTCGGCGCCCTGAAACCAGAAGCTATGCTGGCGTTCACTCTAAAGTTTTCGGTAGGGATATATACTGCTCCAATATTTCCCGTTACCGCAACGTTCTTCTGCTTTACCTCCGTAAAGGGGAGCATAAAAAACGAATTGTCCCTGATTGTGCTGTTCAACGAAACTGTTTGCAGGCGAATGCCATCATTCAGAATGAGCTTACCCGCTTTTAACTTCAGTAAGTGCTGTGCGTATAAGCCTAAATAATTCATGCTGTTTTTCCCATTCGGGTACCGGGTATCCAAGCCGGTTACGGCGCCGGTTTGAATATTTTTTCTAAAAGCGCTGGATTTTACATCGTTTAATTGTCCATCTATACCAACCGTTAACTCATTCTTGTTCCATAGTTTGCGGCCATCTATAACAAAGCCTACCACGGCTACCTTTTCTATACGGTTATCCAGGCGGTCATAGCGCCGGTAGTCTCGCTGGTGGCGGCTTTCTTCAATATGTTGGTAATTAATATTTGCTTTGAAATCATTAAAGAACGCCATGCCTGCCACTGCTAATTCGTAGGCGGCCAGGTACCTTTTTTGGGGCCCATAATACCACTCAGCATAGCGAAACGTTCCATTTCTAATATCCTGCAAACGATCATAACGCGGCACATTTGTAGAATTGGAATGTTGCAAATTAAGTGAGTGGGTTAGTTTGCTGTTTTGCCTGAACAAAAACTTTTGGGTTATATCCCATTGCTTGTAACCGGAGAAACGCTGTACTCTGTCGTCGCTGTTTTTTACTATAGAATCAATTCCGTTTATGGTTGTTACATAGCTCGTTCTCCGGCCAAAATCCGGATATTTTGAAGGGTATTTGCTGCCCATTTTAGTATCGCCAAAATTGCTGTAGTTATAGGCTTGCAGCCAGGCAAACTTTTTACCTCCGATGCTTATATCAAAGTGAGCGGTCTTTTCATCATTTGCAGAACTGTAACGGGTGAAGGCAGAACCTGTAAACAACGTTTTATTGGTTGTAGATAGCTTGGGTATCTTAGTACGCATCAGCACAACACCACCTAAAGCATCACTACCATAAAGAGTAGAAGCAGGGCCGTACAAAACTTCTATTCGTTCCAGGGAATTTTGATCTACCGTGATTGCATTTTGCAGGTGGCCGGCACGATAGATTGCATTGTTCATTCGTACACCATCTATAACCAATAAAACACGGCTGGCTTCAAAGCCACGAATGACTGGGCTACTACCGCCTTGCTGGCTTTTTTGCACAAATACATTTCCCGTGTTGATCAATAAGTCTCCTATATTTTGTGCATTAGCCTGGGCAATTTGCCGCATAGAAATAACCTCTACTTTTTGTGCTATGTTCTTTTTGCTTTCGGCAAATTTGCCGGAATAAATGATGACTTCATCCATGTTTCTTGTAGCCGTATCTGTTTGGGCACTGCTAAAAAAATAATTGCATAACAGTACACCAAGGCATAAAAATTTTGTCATTGCCTGTTTGGTTTAGAATAAAGAATAGATGCGGGGAGGAGGCCTCAGCCTTGCGGCGGCGGGCTTAAAACCAAAAAACAAGGGTGCGGTAAACAAATAAAGTGGTGTAAAAAATGCAGGAGGCTCTGAAAGCAACTCTTGATACTATACATCAGCAGCACACCGCAGGTAAAGCACTGAAGCAACAGAAGCAGATGTAATATATTTTTGCCACTGTTTGAAAGTAATGAATGAAATAGAGAACCGGCCACCACCGTCTCATCATCGTCATACACACCATTTAGGTAGTAGCTGTCTTTTATTATTGAAAAGGAAGCCACGTCAAACATACGGTTGCCCACCCATATTTCCCTGCCTTCTTCTTCCCAAATTACATCCCTGGCGGGAAGTATAACCTGCACCAGCTTTTCTGAGTTCAGCCTTTCGCCGCGATTGCTTTTTATATAAGCCTGCGTTACCTGTAGAAAGGTAATTGCCAACAGGGGGAATAAAATAATTGCAGTAAACAAGAGGGATACAATATGTTGCCGGCGGTTCCTCACTATGCAATAGTAATAGATGAATTTATGAAACTAAAATTTCGCCGGTCATTTCTTTAGGTATGGGTAAATTCATCAGGGTTAAAATAGTAGGCGCTATATCACCCAACTTTCCCGGTTTAACACCGCCCCTCCATTCTTTATCAATTACAAATAAGGGGACGGGGTTCAAGGTGTGTGCTGTGTTAGGGGTACCATCTGCATTGATCATATAATCTGCATTACCATGGTCGGCTGTTAATAAAACTGTGTAACCATTTTGCAAGGCTGCCGTAACTACCCGCTCTACACAACTATCCACAGTTTCTACTGCTTTTATAACGGCATGCCAAACACCGGTGTGGCCTACCATGTCGGCATTAGCATAATTTAAACAAATAAAATCAGCTGCGCCGAGGTTGATTTCTGAAACTATTGCATCTGTTAGTTCAAGTGCGCTCATTTCAGGTTGTAAGTCATACGTAGCCACTTTGGGTGATGAGGCCATAATTCGCTGTTCGCCTTCAAAGGGTATCTCCCTGCCGCCACTAAAAAAGAAGGTTACATGGGGATACTTTTCTGTTTCTGCAATACGTATTTGCTTTAGGCCCTGTTCTTCAATTACCTCGCCCAGTGTATGGTTTAGATTATCTGTTTCAAAAACCACGTGTACATTTTTATAGGTAGCGTCATACTCAGTTATGGTAGTGTAGTGCAGTTGCAAAGGCTTCATTTCCTGCTGCGGAAACTCCATCTGTGTTAGCGCCTTTGTTATTTCCCGGCAACGGTCGGTGCGAAAGTTGAAGCAGATGGCGGCATCACCATCTTTTATAGTGGCAACAGGGCTTCCATTTTCATTAATAAGTACCGTTGGCTTTAGAAATTCATCGGTAACATTTTGGAGGTACGAGTCCAGGATAGCTTCTTCGGCACTGCGCTTTCTTTCACCTTCACCCTTTACTAGTGTATCATAAGCAAGCTTTATTCTTTCCCAGCGGTTATCCCGGTCCATAGCGTAATAACGTCCATTTACAGTGGCAATTTTACCCACTGACTTTTTCATGTGCTCTTCTAATTCAGCTATAAAACGCAAGCCGCTTCTTGGGTCCGTATCACGGCCATCAGTAAAAGCGTGTACAAAAACATCTCTTAAAGCGTGGCTGTTACAAACATCTAACAAAGCTTTTAAGTGGTTTATGTGCGAATGCACGCCGCCGTCGCTGACCAGCCCCAAAAAATGAAGCGGTTTACTGTGTTCTTTCGCGTAGCTTATACTTTGTAATAAGGCAGGACTTTGCTGCAGCTCTCCATCGCGGATGGCGACGTTAATACGCTGCAGTTCCTGGTAAACTATACGGCCCGCCCCTAAATTCAAATGACCCACTTCTGAATTTCCCATTTGTCCATCGGGCAAGCCTACTTTCTCACCATGAGTAGTTAATGTGGTGTTAGGATATTTTGCATATAATGAAGAAACAAATGGTGTTTGGGCAGCTTTAATGGCATCGGAGGCCGGCACCTCGCCTAGTCCCCATCCATCCATAATCAATAAAATAACTTTCCGGTTCGACTTAAGAGTTTGTTGCATGGCTTGCAAATCTATACCATTCGTGAAGGTTTTGTTTATATTAGCATGCTTAAAACACCAATCTCTTTATGGCATATTATTCGCTTTCAGCAGGCCGAATCAATTTTTTGTATATGAAAAAAATAATTACACTTGCCTGCGTTTCCTTACTGTTCATGCTTACTGCGTTTAAACCAAGTGGCGCTTTAGATGATGTGATCAATGCATTTAAAAATGGTAACGCAACTGAATTAGCCAGGTATATAGATAATAACATTGAGCTTTCCCTGCCTTCGAAAACAGATAACTACAGCCGCCAGCAGGCCCTTATTATTTTGCAGGATTTTTTTAGTAATAATGGAGTAACAACGTTCGATGTAAAGCATCGTGGCGAGAATGGTGGTAACCAGTTTTGTATTGGCACATTGCGAACCCGTTCCGGTAATTACCGCACTACTTTTTTTATGACGGATAAGAACGGTAAGCACTTAGTAAAGGAAATCCGGTTTCAGGGTATGTGATAAGTGACGTCCCCTGTGACAATTCTCCAACGAGCCCAAAGTAACAGGAATGATAAAGAATCAATGAATTGGATCCCGCTGAAAGGCGGGATTTTACTTTGCATAACAGCCCGGTTAATGTGTAGTGAATAAATCCTGGTGAAGTGTTTATGCAAGTAAAGGGAAGTGACTGCTTTCCATCTTTATAAATAATTTGCCCACATGAAATGTAACAGGAAACGTACCGGTTAAAACAATATTGATAATAAATCTATTAAAAGCTGAGTAGCTATTCTTTTCAAATCCCCTTTGTTTTACATAGATGAAATATAAGAGCCACCTCAAAAACAAGAGGTGGCTCTTATAGTAGTTGAGTCTTCTTTTATTCTTTTACAATTTTCTCGGTGTACAAAACTTTTCCATCAATTGCAGAAATTTTTATTACATAAATACCCGGTGATAGTTTTTTCAGATCCAGTGTAGTAAACATATCAGTAAGTACCTGCGAATAGATAGCTCTTCCTGCAACATCATAAACAATAAGGTTCTTACGGCTATTATCTCCTAGTAAATAAACACTTATTTTATCTTTTGTAGGGTTAGGAAACAATTTAACAGAAAGGTTTTCCGCTGCTACTGCAGGCAATTCCTGTACGGTAGCCGTGCCTAGTTGCACCTTCAATGTATAACAATTAGTTGCATTGTTGGCTCCATTATAACCATACACTCTCACATAGTAAGTTCC
>DASQMG010000218.1:0-7857 GCA_035645595.1 Flavisolibacter sp.
ATTGGATAAAGTGGGCTTAAAATCGAAAGGCTTTAAGATGACTTTTGAAATGAGTGGCGGCGAACAGCAGCGTGTGGACATTGCGAGGGCTTTACTAAATTCTCCTAAATTAATATTGGCCGATGAGCCGACCGGTAACCTTGATCCTGAAACCTCGGATGAGATTATGAATCTCTTAATTACAATTGCCAAAGATTATGGCACTTCAGTAATAATGGCAACGCATGACTATATCGTGATACAAAAATTTCCTGCACGAATGGTACGGACAGAGGGTGGCCGGGTGCATGACAACGCTACCATAACTCACTAAGCTTATGGGCGTTCAACGCATTATTGTAGGAGCGTAAAATTTTTAACCGTCCCTTTATCTGAGTGGCGGTAAATTCTTCCTGCATCAGGGTCGCGATTTCTTTTTGCCAGTCTTCGGCAGCCTCTTTAATACTTACACCTTCACTGATGTGGCTTCCCTTTATCCCGTTGGAATTTGTAATACAGTGCCTGCCATTTAGCAAAGCATTCAACAGTTTTAGCTTGACGCCAGTGCTGTTCATCGAAGGCAAAACATTAATTTGTGCAGCCCGGATTAAGCCATCTATAATAGGGATAGTAGGGTCAGTAACCAGTGAAATTTGGCGGTGATTTTTGGCAGCTTCTTTTAATCGTTTCGAAATGCCCTTGCCAGCAACGATAAGCGGAATTCTTACTGTGGAAAATACATGCTTAATCAGCCACAACGCCGCTTCTTCATTTTCTGAAACACGTAGGTTGCCATGGTATAAGCAATAGGCCCCTTTCCCTGTTTTGATAGCTGCGAATTGCCAGGGAATGAAACAAGGAATAAAATGCGTCTGTCGAAATCCGTAACCTTTGTCGAATAACACTATGTCGCTTTCCGATAAACAGGCAAGCTGTACCTCCTTATCCATTTTATTTTGATAGCGGCTAAGTAGCTTGCTTTCCCGTTGGTAATAAATTTTTTTCAAAATAGAAGCTGTCGTTCTAAAAAGATGGTGATAGTAAGATGCTTCTTCGTTGTGCATTCTAATTACTACCCTTTCCCTGTTTTTCAAGTGCCGGATAACTCCTGCACAATGTAGTCCTTCCAATAAGACAGGATTGGTATCAGCATTTAGCCTCGCTATTAAATCTTTGTTGGCGCGGGAGGTAATAATGTATGGTTCTGCAACAGGGAGAGCACCATAAAGCGCTTTTCTCTTATAGTTATATATTGCTTCACAGAACGGTTCTAAGCCCGTTGTATCTCTTTTTGGGTGGTAGTTAAAATAATGCAGGGTTATTTTATAGCCAATTTCTGCTAAAGCTTTTATTTTATAAAACATATCAATGGCGCCACCATAATCAGGTGGGGAGGGAGCATCCAAACAGACAATATGCAGATGGTTTTTCAAGAGAAAAGCTTTTGATAAAATTGAAGTAAACCTTTTTCTTCGGCCTGCCAGTTGTAAATTTCCCGTGCCACCATTGCAGCCTTATTCATCTGTTGTAAAAGGTCCCGGTTTTTCATTGTTTCATTAATGCACGCACTTACGCCATCTACCGATAGATCATCCAGCAACACAGCCACTCTGTATCGATCATTTATCTTTCGGTACTCGGGGAAATTCATAGTAACCTGAGGCAGCCCGGCGTGCATATATTCGAGAAATTTGTTTGGAAGGGCATGAAACTGGTTGATGCCTTCCTTCTCAGCAAGACCAATTCCTAGTGAAGCTTTTTGAGCAATGCCTCTCAATTCTTGGGGGCGCAACATACCTTTCAATTGCACTTTGTCAGTAACGTCATTATTCGCTATCAAGTCCCTTAATTTTTGCATGAAGTTGCCGTCGCCGCAAATAATTAATGGATAATCAATATTCCTCATGGCCGGTATAAGGTATTCAAAACCCCTGGCCTCATTTACTGCTCCCTGGTACAAGATATATTCTTCACGTTGCAAAGCAGGCATGGAAGGCATGAGCTTAGGAAGGTTTCGAACAACTAGGTAGTCCCGGTTAAAAGCCTTTTTAAAGGCTTGCGCTAACCCTTCCGAAACCGTATACCCTAGCGTGTATTTTGGAATAGCATAGCGTTCTATACTCTGCCATAACTTTTTTACAAGGGGCCTTGTTCGTACTTCTTTCAACTCAGTAAAATATTCATGTGCGTCATAAATGCGGTTTATTTTTTTGATTTTTGAAATGGCGAGACAGGGAAGTATTGTGTCCAGATCAATAGCGCAAATGGCATCCATCTTCTTTGTTTTCAAATAAAAGAAGAGACGAAGGTTATACTCGGCATAAAAAAGGGCACTTTTGTTGAAAATGCACCGCAGCCTTTTTTGTTTGAAGGGCCTTTGTTCAAGGGCGATTGAAGTGCTGAGTTTTCTGCCTACCAGCGTTACCCTGAAACCGTTCTGGGATAAGCTGGTGCAGATGCGATGCATGCGCTGGTCGTATGACAGATCATTAGTAACAGTAAAGTAGATATGCTTCACAGTTAAGAAACGGCTTTATAAATTTTTTCAATCGTTTCTACTGTTTTTAGCCCATCATGTGCACCAGGAAAGGAGCCGTCATTTGCCTCTAAAACCCGCGCTAAATGCGAGTAGATTTTATGGTGGTTGGAAGGGGAGGTTTTATCGGCCGATAGGTCCTTTTCTTTATTTATCAATGCGGAAATTGTGTTTTCTGTACTCGAATAAATAATCTCATTTAAGTATTCCCCGCCAATTTTAAATGTTCCCTTTTCGGCAATGACCGTCAATCCAATCTCAAAGTTCTTTTGGAAGGCATTTACCGACCAATGCAGTGAACCCAACATTCCGTTCATCATTTGCAAAGCGGCGGCTCCGGTGTCTTCGAATTCTATACTATTTTGATGGGCTGCATTACCGTTGAAACCTTTAACATCGGCCACATCGCCAAACAGCCATAGCATTGCGTCTATATAATGACTGAATTGCGTGTACAGCGTGCCGCCGTCGGGGAAGAGCCTGCCGCGCCAGTCTGTATAATAACTATCTGAACGATTCCAGACACAACTTAAGTTAAAGCTATATAATTTACCCAGGGCGTTTGTGGCAATGAGACTCTTTAGTTGTTTGAGTGTGTCATTGTAGCGGGATGATTTCACCACGAACAGCTTTTTCCGGCAAAATTTTTCCGTTTCAATAATCTGCCATGCCGCCGCAGTGGTTAAACACATGGGCTTTTCGGTGAGCACATTAATGCCTGCCTGTAGCGATTTAATTATATGCTCTGCATGAAAGCCATTAGGGGTACAAATGGCTATCAAATCCAACCCCTTCTCGGTTTTTAATAAATCATCGATATTATAGTAGGCCGTTCCCTGGTATTCGCCCGCCAGATCATCCGCCAGTCGTTCTACCACGTCGCAGGTAGCAACCAGCAACCCAATCCGGGAAATATTGATGGCATGTTTTTTTGCAATGCGGCCGCAACCAATAATAGCAAATCGTCTCATGGCCTCAAAAATAATGGGTTAAAAACAAAGCCCCGTCTCTATGTTATAAAAGACGGGGCTTGTAACTCTAATAGTAAATACGGTTTAGAAATTACCGCCGCTGTTGGTATCAATGCCGCTATCGGCTTTGGTGTTTTTACGTTTAAATAAAGAAGCATCAAACTTACCAAAACGATAGTTGAAGTTTAGGCGAAAAACCTGGGGATCTCTTCTACGCTCAGAATTTTGAACAAAGAAAGAAGTAGCTGTGTATTGATCGAAAATTTTTGTACGGAAGATGTCATTCACATTTAATGAAAGTGAAGCAACTTTATTTTTTAAGAATTCAAACCGCAGGGCAGCATCTACACCATAGTTCGGACGAATGAAACCTTGCGCTGCATTGCTCGAGCCTCCAAAAAATCCGCCGCCGCCAAATCCACCGCCGCCGCCTCCAAAACTACGGCCACCCGGAGAGGTGATCACTTTTGACTGATAATCGCCAGTAAGTTGAAAAGTAAAATTCTTTGGAAGCTTAAACGTATTATTTATTTTGAAAAAATAACTGAAAAGCTGTTCGGGATCAGGCAGGTTAACTAAATCAATTTTAGAAGTGAATAAGTTGAGATTCGTTATTAGGTCCCAGAATTTTGTCATCTTATTACGGCTTGTTAGTTCCAAGCCGGTAACATAGCTGTTGTTGGCATTCTGGAAGGTATTGATCGGTATGGTTCTTTTTACTATCGTATCAAATTCAAGTTGCTGAATGGGGGTGATTAAATCATTGGTGTTCTTAAAATAGGCAGAGGCTAAAAAATTATCACGGTTCTTGAAGGTTTTTGAGTAAGAAAGCTCCAGCGAATTTGTAAACTCGGGGTTCAGGCCGGGATTACCCCGGCTTATATTGAATGAGTCGGAATAATTAATAAAAGGAAATAGCTGAAAAAAATTAGGGCGGTTGATACGGCGGCTATAGTTAAACTGCAATTCATCAGTTTCGCCCAACTTTTGGCTTAGAAACATGCTTGGAAAAAGAGAAACGGGAAAATCTATTCTAAACGTTTGCCCTTTGTCAGGAAGCTTGCCTTCGTAAGTAGAACTTTCTACACGCATTCCCAACTGGTAGCCAAAGTTTTTAATCCGGTTTGAGAAAGTTGTGTAGGCCGCGTAAACATTATCATTACTATTAAACAGGGTTACGTTATTAGTGCCGGCAATAGATATAATATTCTCACTGTTAATTTGTCGCATCTGAGCTCTTGCACCAAATTCAACCTTTGTTGTGGCTGAGAGCGGTTTGGCATAGTCGGTTTGAAGGGTTAAATTTTGATTGGTGCCTTTACCGTCTTGGAACTGGTTGTACCGGTTTCTAAAAACATTACCAGGTAAATCAAAGTTATCCGTAAAAATATCGCTGCTGTTTTCATTCCGGCCTTTATTATAAGTAGCGTCAGCCGTCCATTCATGGCCCGAGGTTGGAAAGTTATGTTTGAAACTAAGTTGTAATCCCTTGTTGCGGAAAATATTATTTGATCGGGTAGTGCGTTGCTGTAATGAACTGGCAAACCTATTGTTCTTATGGAACGAATCGATAACGATATTACCAGTGGCGTAAGGGTCAAAACCACCCCGTACGAAGTTGCCGGTTACGGTTAAAGTGTTTCTGATGTCTATGAAGTAATCAATGCCAAACCTTCCAAAGCCAAATGCGCCTTCACCAACGTTCCTGTCAGTTTGCAGGGAACCGAGAGTAGAATCTGCCCGGCCGAAAGTAGTTCTATCTGTAAAACCTGTACTGATTGTTTTACGCTGATTGTACATGCCGGTGGTAAATATGTTGATTTTATTCTGGCGGATATTAATGTCGCCACCTAAGCCAAATCTGGCCCGGGAGTCAATATTGGTACGAAGATTTCCGCTGTAACCAATACGGCGGGCCTTTTTCATTACAATATTCAAAATACCTGCTGTGCCACCAGAGGCATCAAACTTTGCTGAAGGGTTAGTGATAACTTCTACCGATTCGATAGCGTCAGCCGGAATTTGCTCAAGCGTTAAAGTGGTTGGGCGGCCATCAACAAAAAGAGTAGGAGCTGTATTTCGCAACGTAACGTTACCATCGATATCAACATTTACCGAGGGAACATTTTTCATTACATCTACACCCGTCCCACCAACTGAGGTAAGGTTACCTGCCACATTAAATATTTTACGGTCAATGCCTAAAGTCATTGTTGGCGTGGAGGAAGTAACGGTGACATTGCTTAATAATTTTTCATCGACCTCAATTTTAATATTACCCAGGTCCTTATCAATTGCGCCAAGCATAGACGCCATATCACCGCTGCTTATAGCATCGCGGTTTGGCATATCAAACGTAACAGCCTTATCAATAGTTTTAAGGCCAATGCCAGTAATACGTAGGCTATACCTGCCCATTAGCGGAACATTCTCTATACTAAAACCACCGTTTTTAGAACTGAGCATACCGCCAACGATTACTTCTTTCATCTTTTTGGCAGCCGTATCCATTTTATTGGTGATAAGCGTCACAGAAGCTGCCTCTACTCCTTTGTTAGCGGCATCTATTACTTTACCATAAAATCGTCCGGTGGGCATTTGGCCACCAAGGGCACCACGGTTAAACATTGGGTTTTGGGCGTAAGTGATCAGTGTAAGGAAGCTACTGAACATCAAAGCGTAAATCTTGGTCATGTACTATTAGTTATAAGTGGCACAAAGTTAACCGTGCAGAAAAGCGGTGCAGGTTCTGTTAACTATATTTAACGTGAAGAACTGCTAAAGGTTGAGAATAGGAAGGAATAAAGACAACGATTAATAAGGGTATCTGTTTACTGGTAGCATAGGTAAGTGCTTGTTGGCGATGAAACGAAGCAATTGCATTGATGGCTTTGACGCGTAAACCTAGACTGGTGAAAGCTGATACATTTGCACTCGAGCTAAATTTTAGAGGCGCAACAATAAAAAGGCCGCCGAACAATACACTTCGGCGGCCGGGGGTAACCAACGGGGCTCGAACCCGCGACCCTCAGAACCACAATCTGATGCTCTAACCAACTGAGCTACGGCTACCGTATGGGGACTGCAAAAATATAGATTTGACTTATATAAAAATTGTGCAGGGAAAATTTAATTATGGGCAGTTAAAGGTTACCTGCAATGAAAGCATTAATCTGCAAGGGTGAATTGGTCTAACGTTTTCTAACATTAGAAGGGTCCTAATCCTTGTAGATAGTTTGCTTCATAGATAAGCCTTTTTGCTTTTTCCGCTTATCAAAAAACGTTTGTTAAAAACGGGGGATTTAAAAACAGGCTCCTTTTTTGCCTTAAATTTGGATACTATGCACAAAGCATTAAAATACATTTTTGATATGAAGAGATTTCCAATTATCCTTATACTGGCTTTTGCCGGTGTATTCTTCGCTACCCGTTCCTCCGGAAAATCTGCTGCCGCACCTCCCACCAAGTACGAGAAAATTCTCCAGATGATTGGTGCGATATTGACCCAGGGTCATTACCAGCCTAAGGACATAAATGATGAATTTTCGCGCCAGGTTTTTAATAAGTACTTTAAAGATTTAGACCCTGAGAAAAACATCTTTCTAGCCGGTGACTTAAAGTCACTGGAAAGATTTACTACCAGAATTGATGATGAAGTAAAAGGCTCTCCCGTACAATTTTTCATGGAAGCGGGAAAACTTTTTGATTCCCGCGTGAAAGAGGCTGAAGGATATTATAAAGAAATGCTCACAAAACCTTTTGATTTTTCAAAGGAGGAGACATATATAGGTGACGGTGACAAAAAATCTTTTCCTGCTACTGATGCTGCAAGAAAAGATGAATGGAGAAAATACCTGAAGTATCTAACGCTGCAGCGGTACGCGGATTTAGTGGATAGCCGCGAAAGCAACAAAGGCAAGGAAGGTGCTATTACAAAAACTGATGAAGAACTGGAAAAGGAGGCCCGCGACAAGGTGCTTGCTGCGATGAACAGAACTTTCGACCGCTATCGCAATAAGTTTACAGAAGAAGATAAGTTCAGTGTTTTTGTAAATACCATTACCGAAATAATGGACCCGCACACAGAGTTTATGCCACCACTGGATAAACGCTATTTTGACGAAACAATGAGCGGAAGCTTTTACGGCATCGGAGCCCAATTAACGTATGAAGAAGGCAACATCAAGATCGCATCCGTTTTACCTGGTGGTCCCGCCCAGAAAAGTACCCAAGTGGAAGCTGGTGATATAATTGTTAGGGTTGCTGAAGGCAAAGAAGGCACTGCCACCGAGCTTTCCGGTTTCACTGTTCAGGATGCGGTAAAACTGATACGTGGTAAAATGGGTTCTGAAGTAAAGCTTACGTTGCGTA
>DASQMG010000219.1:0-2898 GCA_035645595.1 Flavisolibacter sp.
GCACATCTGCCAACGGAACGAATATGCTGCCACAGCGCAAGCCCCTGTTTCGTAAGTTAAAATTTATTGATTAAGCACAATTGAATAGTAAATGTTAGCCACCGTTTGTACGGTAAAGGGTAAAAAATCGTAGACACAAAACAGCCTCTATCTCTTTTTGGCAAGGGAGCTTTCCTGCACGATTTGGAGATTAGTTGAATAAACTAAGATGCCAAGGCCGAGTACTCCTAAACCTGCCCTATTTTAATGATGTAATTCGCCTTTCAATTGCTTTAAGTGGTCAGCTTTTAGAGACGCCAGCAGGCTTTTCAAATACTCCGGGCGAGTTTGTCTCAACTCCTGCTTTATTCTTTTTTCAGCCTCTTTCCAGTTGGGCTGTTTTAATGGGCCTTTATCGTCGTAAAGAACCGGCATAAGAAACTGATAAATGACGGTGCTTTTTACAAAATTGAGTGCTTCACCCTTACCCAACACGGCATCAACTTTTCTGCCCTGGTGTAGAAACAAATTGAATCCTTCATCTGATGTTGAACGTGCGGATGCCATAATGAGCTGCAGGTTTTCTTTTATGAAGAGATTTTTTTGAGTAGCTAAGTACTCGCTGGTTACCTGTTTTGCCAAATCATCAAAACCTGCCCTGTTCGAAGCCCGTGCCAGGCTATAAAGCAAAGCAGTATCTTTTCTGCCGGCATCGTATATATTTTTAATGGTATAGAACTGGCTTTCGGGTTTCAGTGCATCCCTGCCTAGATCAATGAATGTTCCTGCATCTGAGCCCCCCACTGCACGGTGTACCAGTTCTCCCTGGGGATTTAAAAAAATGAATGTTGGAAAATATTTTATGTCCCATTCCTGCATAAGCTTGTTAGCATCAGCATACCAGCTTTTTACATACTCGCCGTCCGCAGCCGAACTGTCAAGCTGCAATTTTACATTAATGAAGTTCTTATTGAAAAAAGCACCCACTTCCTGATCCGGAAAAACTTTCTTGTTCATATAGATACAAGGGCCACACCAGGTCGTCCAGGCATCAATGAAAATGTTTTTGTTTTCGGACCTGGCTTTTGCTTTTACCTCAGACCAGGATAACGTGTTTTCAAATAGCAGTCCTTTAGTCTCTTTTTTCTCCTGACCAAAAGCAAGTTGGCAGATAAGAATGGCCACAAACAAAACGAAATTTTTCATAAAACTATTTCAGAAGTGATGATGTCCAGGTTTCGGACGCGAGTGATTAAAGGTGTTGAATTAAATATCATTAAAATGTGAAATGGCCTTGAGGTAAAAAATACGAACACAAAGCAGGACGGTGATTTGCTTAAAACACCACACAGATACCGTAAGTAAACTATAAAGTCTGGCATATACTTCATTTTAATTCAGCAGGATTGATGCTATAAACTTCGGTTAACGGAAGAGGTTTTGCCGAAGGCGGGAATTTGGCGTTGTCCCAGTTGAAATGGTTTATAGTTCATATTTTATTTATCTGCATAAAAGTAGGGCTTCAGCCCTGCTTTTGGCAATACGCTGTTAGCTGTTGTTTCTTTATTTGGCAACAGCAACCTACGTAGGGCAACCAAATGGGAAAATAAAACCAAGGGTACAATGCACCCGGGCAACCACACAAAAGGAAAATACAAAACAGCTATGTTAGGTTGAGCAAAAGCAAGTTGTTGAAAAGGGGATGGTGCCGAAAGAACTGCATGGCTAACAATGTTGATAAGTAACAAGAGGCAAACGATATTCCATAATAGTAACATTTTGTTGCTTATTTTTTTCTTCACAAAAGCAAAATAATAAATCAGCGGAGCGCTTAGCCCCGAAAGAATATCTAAATTCCTTCCTTCAAAAGTCATTAATTCAGGAACAACTTTATAAAGGGATAAAAAAAACAGAACCAGTTCTACAGGTATCCTGACGATGTGCAAAAGCGTTAATGATCTGATATCCAGTTGGTCCAGGTATTGTTTGCCCGGTGCTGTAAAAAATAGAGCGGCAATTAAAAGCAAAGGCGGTAAAACCAATACAATAAAGCGGGGAGGAATAGTATGGGTGACGGTAAAAAACCCATTCAATGAAAGTATAGTAATCACGGTAAGCCAGACCAATATCAATATCACTGACAGTTTTGAAAAAGGGGTGGCTTTGTAGAAAAAGAACACTGCCAGAGCTGTTGTGAGTACAAAAAAAAGACCGATATACAAAGGTAGATTTTCCATTGTGCAGTTTTTTAGATGGTTAATTATGCAAAGGAAAATCTAAGAAGATGTTTTCTGCTTGCCAAATGGCAAGAAGCGTTTACGAGCATCTATTTTTTTGAAAATTCTTTTCTTATCCGACTGAGTGAAGTGTCCGTTACTCCCAGATAGGATGCAATATACTTCAGCGGTGCATACTGAAATATTTCAGCATTGTGGTTAAGCAATCGTTTATACCGTTCTTCTGCTGTTTCGGTTATCATCGATAGCATCCTTGTTTTCAGTAAAGCAAAACCCTTCACAAGTAGGTGGCGTCCGAACTCCCTGAATTCGGGTAAAGCATGAAATAAATAATTAAGTTCTTCATAGGTGATAACCCACCCTTCACAGTCAGTTATTGCTTGAATGTTTTCCTGAGATTTCGTCCTATGAAAAAAGGAAGAAACTTCAAAAACAACCTGGCTGCCTTCATAAAAATTAGTGGTTATATCATTACCGGCTGTATCATATGCAAAAGCACGCATAAAGCCGTTTTCCAAAAAAAGATAAGTGTTGCAAATAGTGCCTTCCTTTAAGAAGTACTCATTTCGTGAAATTACATATGTGCTGAAATAAGCTGCAATTTCTTCTGATTTTTGCGGGTTAATGAATCCTGTACTTTGCAGAAAATGAATCAGCTTTTCTTGCCTCATTAATATGTTTT
>DASQMG010000220.1:0-11984 GCA_035645595.1 Flavisolibacter sp.
GTAAAGACGTTAAAGATCCGCTCTGCGTCCTTTGGTTCGAAACCAATCCCATTGTCACGTACTTCAAAAAGGTAATATTGATCTTTTGTTTTTATGGTAGTGAAGGGAAGTAAATCCCCGTTACTTAATCTTCGGCTACTAATACGAATCTCCGGGTTTATGCCAGGTTTATTGTACTTGATTGCATTACTAACTAAATTTTGAAAAAGCTGTTGCAGTTGCCTGCGGTGTCCTTTAATAGTGGGCAGAGCGCCAGCCACTACAGTGGCGTTTTTCTCCTCTATTTCCAGTTCCAGGTCTTCAAGCACTGCCCCAACCTTTTTATTTAGGTCTACACTTTCTTCCGCCACAGCTTTCCTACTCACATGGGAGTACGTCAGCAGGTCATCAATAAGTGTATTCATGCGTTGGGCAGCGTGGGAAATGCGATCGAATAAATGCTTGTCCTGAAGCGACAGCTTCTCCATTAAAGATTCCTGCAAACGGTCGGCAAACAGGTGAATTTTCCGCATTGGCTCTTTGAGGTCATGAGATGCAGCGTAAGCAAATTCCTCAAGGTTTTGATTAGATCTTTTTAATTCTACATTGGCCTGTGCCAACTCCCCGGTTCTTTCAGATACCGCTTCCTCAATCTTTTGCCTTGCCAACACTTGTTCCGTAACCTCAATCACCACTGCCATAACACCAGAAGTGGCTCCATTTTCTATGAAGGGCTCATACAGAAAATTACAGAACGCTGTTTCTACCCTGCCATTCCGTGGGAGATTAACAGGCATTTCAAAAGCGGTAAATCTTTTCCCTGTTTCATATACCTGTTTCATAATCGCTTCCAATCCTTCCCTTGCTTCCCACAGCGCTTCAAACACAGGCTTGTTCAGCAAGGCATCCGCGGGTTTGCCCATCACCTCCATCATCCGCTCATTGGCTATTTCAATGATATGGTCAGGCCCCTTTAAAATACACATGGCAACAGGTGCCTGTAGGATTATGTTGCGTAGGTTGTTTTCGCTTTGCCTGATTGCCTCTTCTGCCCTTATTCTCTCGGTAATATCAGTAAAGAAAACAGCCAACAATCGGCTCTCGGGGCCACCTAAACGAAAAGCATGAACATCAAACCACTTTCCCAGGGCCTTTGATTCATTAACATAACGAAGGGATTCACCACTACGGATTACATCGCCGTAAACCAGTAACCAGTGTGTCTCAAAATCAGGTATCAGGTCAAGAACCTTTTTGCCGGTAGCTCCTTTTAGTCCTGACTGTTTTTCAAAAGCAGGATTGGTTTCCAGGTATCGAAAATCAACGGGCCGGCCACTTTCATCAAAAATCATTTCAATGATACAAAAAGCCTGGTCCATGCTTTCAAATAAAGCCTGATATTTTGTTTCATTTTCTCGTACCTCGGCCCTGGCCTTAACCTGCGCTGTTACATTATGTCCAACACTAATAATGCCGCTTGCTTTGTTGCCCGTTTCATTTTGATAGATGGGCTTATAGACAAAGTCAAAGTATACCACTTCGTTTTTCCCCTGGCGGTTAAGCGTAATAGGGAACTCGTATGCATAGAATGGTTCACCTGTTGTCCGCACCTGATCCAAGAGGGTGATGAATCCTTGTTCCTTAAGCTCAGGAATTGCCGTAAGAAGCGGTTTTCCAATAACGTCGGCCGTTCTGTCCCACACTTCCAGTAGTCCCTCGTTAGCAAGCTCAATAATGTAGTCATCACCCTGCAAAATGCCAATAATCACCGGAGCATTCATAAAAAGGTCGTAGGCTTTTTTTATCCCTTTTATTCCTTCTGCCCTTTTACTGGCCATTACTGAGAGAGTTATGTCTTCTGCTGCATGAATGATATAAGCCACTTCACCGTTTGGTGTTAAAACAGGGCTATTCTCCACCCGCCAGTAATGCTCCGTGAAACTCCCATCTTCATTTTTTAAATTATAGCGCCGGGCAGGAAGTAGTTGCTGCTTCTTAAGCTGGAGTACCATTGCCAGGGACGCATATAAATCCTTTTCTCCTGTATTGGCATCATCATGTGGGTGGGATGGAAAAGCTTCAAAAATACCCTGACCAATCAGGTCTTTTTTATTAGTACCTGTGTCCTTCAGGTACCCGGCAGTAGCTGCTAAAATAGTGTATTTAGGTGCATCAATTTGTAGAAGCAGGCTGTTACCTGGCAGCGCATCGAAAAGAGCCATATACACATCGGCCACCCCTGCAGCACTGTTAGGTAATTCGTTGGTCATAAAGGTAATTATGAAGATAGGCGTTATCTATGTTGATCAGGAAACTCTAATCAATAAAAAATACAATTATCAGCTTATAATAGGTCTTCGTAGATACAAATAGAAAAGTTACTGGAGGATGAATTGTCTTAGGCATAGCGGGGAATTTACAGACCAGGCATGCTATTACAGAAGAATACAAAATAAAGACAGGAACATTTTTGATGAAAATCTTAATCCAACTTCCAGTATAACAACGCGTATGATTTTTTAATATCAGGAAACAAGACCAGCTAAATTTTATTGTTCCATATTCGCCAGCTTTCCTCTGCCTGTTCAATCAGCATGTCGTAGCCGTTGCAAATTTGCGCACCCCGCTTTTCTCCTTCTAACAAAAATTTTGTTTTGACCGGGTTATAAATAAGATCGTACAAAAAATGCCTGGGGGTAACCAAATGGTAAGGAACGAGGGGGCAGGCATGTACGTCTGGCCACGTTCCCAAAGGTGTAGTATTTATAATAAGGTGATGGCGTTTCAAAGCCTCTTCGTCCAGGTCTTCGTACGTTAGGTTAGTCGCACTCTTTTTCCTGCTCACATATTGGAAGTTAATTGCCAGTTCCTGTAATACATAGGCAATAGCTTTTGATGCGCCTCCGGTTCCTAATATCAACGCTTTTTTATGATGCTGCCTTAGCTGGGGTTCCAGCGTTTTGCGAAAACCGACAACGTCTGTATTAAAACCGGTAAGTTTTTCACCCTCAAGCCTAATACAATTGCAGGCGCCAATCGCCTCTACAACTTTATTTTTATGGGTAAGAAATTGTAGTATTTCTTCTTTATAAGGGATTGTAATATTCAATCCTTTCAAGTCAGGATGTTGCTTTTGCAAAAGGGGAAATTCCGTAACCGAGGCTAACTCAAAATTATCATAGCTATAATCAGCCAGCCCTTCTTTTTCAAATTTTTCGGTAAAATAATTTTTAGAAAAAGAATGCTTTAACGTACGGCCAATTAAGCCATAGCATTTCATGCTACTGAATCTTTATTAAGATAAAGGTGGAACGTATCGCCACGCAAACCAATGCGCATGGTTTCCATAGCTATAACTTCTGTAGGTGCAATGTTGCCAAGATTTACATTGCAACCCAGCAGCTCCATAAAGTAAAGCTGCTGTGCTTTTTGCGGCGCTTCCCAAATTATTTTTTCGCCGGGAATTTGTGTAAGAATTTCCTGCACCAGCCCTTCACGCACTTCTCCGCTGCCGCGATAGATGCCAACGTTTCCAGCCTCCCTGGCTTCGGCAATTACGTAAGTGGCACCGGCAGCCAGTTCGGCACGCATCAGTTCAATCCATTTATAAGGAGGAATAATATGGGCGGCATCTTTACTACCTACTTCGCTCAAAACCGTTCCATGCTGGATCAGCTTCTCAATATAGCCACATTTTTCTGCATGAGGAATGGTGATAGATCCATCACTCACCTCCATATAGCTAACACCGAATTCTTTACATACAGCTATGTAATCTTCAAACTGGTTACGAATCAAAAACGCTTCAAACAACGTTCCGCCAAAGTAGATAGGAATATTGTACGATTTATATACTTCTAACTTATCCTTTAGGTTGGGTGTAACAAAGGAAGTTCCAAAACCAAGTTTTATAATATCAACGTGAGGATGAGAAACACTTAGAAAATTTTTCGCTTCCTCTACACTCAGCCCTTTGTCCATTACCATGGTAATGCCGGCTGTGCGCGGCTTTAGAAAGCGGTCGGGAATTTGTGACAGATTAAAATTCATGTTTGGCTATCATTAAAATTGCCGGCAAAAATAGGGAACTAAAGCCTTTACAGCTCTCTATTTCGTTTATGCCGGGCAATGATATCTACCACCTGCGTCTTTTGCAGGATGGACGGAGTGAGCTGTATTAATTTTTTTACGCTTTTGGGCGCTGCTGTTAACGCCTGTTCGAGGTAAAGAAGTGCATCTTTTGTTTTGTTCATGGCAAACAATGCCGCACTTAAGTAATATAAAAATACCGGTTTGCCCTTGGTATGTTTATAAGCTGCAAGGGCCTGCTGTCGGGCCTCGGTGTAAAAGCCCGCAGTGTACAAACAGCGGATTAAACTTTCCCAGCCACCAATATTTTTTGGCCGTACCCTTACCGCAGTAGATAGATATTGAATGGCTTCTTTGACCTCATTTACTTCCAGTTTACACTCCCCCATCAGTAAGTTATATTCCGGTTGAAGGCGATGTATTTTTAAGGCTGACTCCAATTGCTTTATGGCAGGGGCAAACAAACCCTCGTTAAAATAAGTGCAGGCAATTTTGTAATAGAGTTTACTGTCTTCCGTATTTAAGTGTGATGCTTTACGGTAATGAAAACGGGCCTGCGCATAATTTTTCAATTTGTCATAGCAATGGCCAATTGCTTCATAAATGACTTCTTCGGGCTTAGAAAGTTCCAGCACTTTTTCCAACGCGTCAATGGCATCTCTATATTTTCTGATACGTATATAAGCGTCGCCAATATTGCGGTAAGCGTAATCAAACTTTTCGTCAATTACAATGGCATATTGATACGCATCAACAGCTTTCTCGTATAATTTGATCCCCTGGTAAGCCGCGCCTAAATTGAACCAGGCCAGCTCGCTGTATGGGTGTTCGTCAATAATTTTCAGGTGTATTCGTATGCTTTCTTCGTTACGACCTGTAAAATCCGTCCAGAAGCAAATTTTGTAGAGAGCTTCTTCATTTAGCGGCGCTTCTTCCAATATCACTTTTAAGCAATCAAATACTTTATCAAATTCCTCGTAGTCATCATACACATCGGCCAGTTCAAAAAGCAGTTCTATCTTTTCCTGACCTTCAAAATTCACAATGGCCTCTTCCAAAAGTGCAACAGCCTGCTCCTGCTTGTCTAGCGCCAGGTAAGCATCTGTTTTTAAAATATACAGGTTGATATCCGTAGCATCAAACAGCGCTGCTTTTTCCAAAACACTAAGGGCATCATGATATTTCCGGGTAGCCAGCAGCAAGTCGGCCTTTTTGATAAGCAACGGGGCTGAAAATGGAAAATATTCAATCGCCATATTGGCAGCCTCCAGTGCCCGACTTAATTCCTCAGCTTCATCATAATGCTCAATAATGCGTTCAAAAGCATCTTCTTCGAGAAAACCACTATAGCCATTGCGCAAATTGTTGTATTGCCTTAGCAATTCATCCATATCTTCTTTGTCTTCCTGCGGGTCTGATCTCATAATCGTTGCATTTAAAACAAAATAATCTTTCCGGTAAAAAGCACCAAGGATTTATACTATAATCTTCGGGCCAGCGTTAAAGGAGTTATAAAGAATTTAGCCGTAAGTTTAAAGATTGTTAATAATAAATTTTATATTTGCACCAGAATGAACCTAACGTCCCAAATAACTAAACGTTTTATAAAGCGAAAGATTGCTACGGCTGTGCTTGTGTCAGCTTCAGTAGTAGCCTTTGCGACGTTGGGGGATGACAGCGGTAAAAAGGCGAAGAATAATGGAGGTTCTGTATTAATGCCTTATAGTGCAAAGAATTTTTCCCTTCGCTCCAACTACAATTATAAAAGCAATAATTTATTCAGCGGGTCTGAGAAAAAGAATTTTATACTATTGAACAAGGTGATAACCTATCAAAAGGGAAACGCCTCTTATGTAGTGCCATTAAAGAAATTGCCTTTAATGGGTAAAATTAAATTCGCTCCTACTGCTTCTAAATTTTAATTCCCTTTATTTCCTTTACTTTCCTGGTAGCTTACTACTCTAAAGCCTGACTTTGGTAATTCAAATTTAGCAGCCGGCACAGGAGCAAAACTTATTTTAGAAGCTGTATAGGTTACCTTTAAATTGCTAAACGTAGTTTCATACTCTAAAGCCAAACCAGGCAGATTTCTATTGATGTATTGAAAATCTTTATTATCCAGTGTTATGTCGGGTGTGTACCAAACCGTAAAGGTAGTACCATCAGCCAGGCTGCCCACCGCCTTTTTAGCAGCGTAACCCTGAATGGTTTTTGTAGCTGTAGTATCGTAAGTAAACCTGACACTCTCGTACTTGCCATTTACTTCCATCCAATCTGCAGGTGTAAGCGCAATCATATATTTCTGCTCACCATATTCCTTTAGAATTGTAATTTCTTTTTTGCCTGCTGCCTGGTTAATGATGGTGCTTTGTGTACCCAGGGAGTTTACCATCTCGGTGCGGGTTTTAGCACCTTTAATGTAAACAGCATTGGTAGCCCCGTCAAAAAATTCTGCGTTTTGCGGCTTGTCAGTACCAGTATTGATAGTAATGTCGTAAAGAACAGTACCTTCTGTCAACTTCTTTTGTGCTGCTGAAGTGAACGAACTACTGAACGCTATCACCAATAAAATCGAGCTACAAATAAAATGTTTCCTCATAAAATATAATTGCCATTACACAGACGAAACAAATATCTGTAAAAGTTGCGTACCGGCACCTCACTCTGCCCCATGCCCAAAGCTGAAGGAATACCGGAAGCACAGCAAAACCTTGTGTACATTGCCTTTGCGTGTTCAAGCTAAATTTAACTGTTATATGTTAATGTTATCTGCACAACAGTGAACAGACTTGGAAATGGACAAGAGTGCGACGCCACAAAAGTTTTATAGTAGTACAATGCTGGCTAAACAAAAACCTCAAACAACACCTACTGATAGAGTTTTACAGTATCCTTATTGGCTTTATACCCTTACCACTTCAATTCTAACCTGTTATTTCGCCTGTTCACATCAGCCATGCGTTGGGAAGGATCAATTTCGACATTTGTAATGTCCGTAAGTTTTCTTGCCGTAGAAACCTGATAAGTAGGGATTACCCAACGCCATGGAGAATAAACTTTTCTTTTCTCCTGTCCCGCATCTGCGGGTTTTTCGCCAAACATTTCATATGCCGGAACATAGTGCCATTCCGCGGTGCCATCTTTAAAAGTAATCTTAACATCAACAGGCATTGGCATCATACCCACTTTACTCAGGCGGATATTTGTTGCGCCGCTCCCTTCCCACAAACTGTCAATTCCATAGTCAATTGTCTTGGTGCTATTTACCCAATATTCTTTGTACCAGTCTAACTTTAGCCCGCTTGTTTTTTCAGCTAACCTGATAAAATCATTTACGTTCGGGTGTTTAAAGCGCCATTGACGATAATATTCCAACATAATTTTATCACGCACGGCATCACTAACAATGTAACCTAACTGTGCCAGGAAAACAGCCCCTTTTCGATAGGAGGAGGTGCCATAAGCAAAGTTTGTATTGTAATGATCGGCATGGGTAGTTAAAGGCTCTTCCAAACCCGACCTGGCCAAAGCAAAATAACTGCTGTAATCATCCTGGTGCGGAAACTCCTTGATGCCATTTAAAAAAGCGGTTGCTTCGTTTTCTGCAAACGTGGTAAAGCCTTCGTCCATCCAGGGATAAAGCGATTCATTTGTACCCAGCATGCCCTGGTACCAGCTATGTAAAAATTCATGAATAGTTACGCCATCTCCCGGGCCGCTCACCATCGTTGCCATCGGGTACTCCATACCACCATCACCTCCATGTATCCATGAATATTGTTTATAGGCATAGGCTCCAAACTTCTTTTCAACAAATGGAATAACCTTTTCCATTTTGGGGATGATCTGTTCCCAATCGGCAACACGCTTGTCGCCTTTATCATAAAGTACATGTAAGGTTAAATCGGGGCGGATTTTTTTAGAAAGATGCACAAACTCCGGGTCTGCAGCCCAGGCAAAATCATGCACATTGGGCGCCAAAAATTTCCATGTTAGTTTGTCTCCTGCGGGACGCTGGACTTTAACTCCTTTTTCTTCATAACCATAACCCACCTGCGAAGCATTTTGCAGATAGCCGCTACCCCCAATGATGTAGGTTTTATCGATGGAAATTGTAACATCGAAATCGCCCCAAACACCATAAAATTCACGGGCAATGTAAGGTGTGGGATGCCAACCTTCATTGTCGTACTCACATATTTTCGGATACCACTGCGTCATTGTATAGCGAACATTGGTAGAAGGATTATCTCTGCCGCTGCGGCGAACCTGCAAGGGTACCTGTGCATCCCAGTCGGTATCAAATGTAACTGTTGACTTAGGAAGGATAGGATTATCAAGCACCACCTCTAAAATTGTTTCATGCAAAATTGTTTTTTGCTCACGGCCATTCATTTTCAGGGATGCAATTCTTTGATAGCCGATTTCATCGGGTTTCAAATTCAGTATACGGTCTCGCACACGAACATCCCAGTCAGCAGCTTTTTTGTCGCCCCGCGGAATTTGAATAGTGCCCTGCCGGCGGCTTCGTTCGTCCATCATGCTGCCAGGCTGAAAAGCATTCCAATACAAATGAAAAAAAACCCGCTGCAACGTATCAGGCGAGTTGTTCCAGTATTGTAATTTCTGTTTACCCTTATACTGGTTTGTTTGCACATTCATATCAACACTCATCGTGTACTTTACCCGTTGTTGCCAGCGGTCTGGTTGGGCTAAGAGCGTCAAAGACAAAAGCAGGAAAAAAGATAGAAAGGTCCATTTCATGTTACTGATTATTGGTTCGTGAGGTTAGTCGTTTTTTAAGCGAGGCGTAAATTTCGGGCAAATACGCACATCAAGGCAAACATGCTCCTTTTATTTAACAAAGGGGTACATTGGCTTTATTCTGTTAAATACAACTAGCGGTTAAGTTGATGAAAAGGAAGACGCAAATCATGCCTTGCACTATATAAATACAGAAAGCCCTGCTAAGAGGGCCTTCTTGTATTATTCATCCTGAAAAAGCATTTAAATCTTTGGAGCGGCCGCTAAAATTTCGTCCGATACACCGGCAGCATAATTCTTAAAATTAGCTACAAACAGGCCGGCTAAATAGGCTGCTTTTGCATCATACGCCGCTTTGTCTGCCCAGGTGTTTCTTGGTGTTAGTATGTCGGCAGGCACCCCGGGCACCTCCCCTGGAATTGCCAAACCGAAAACCGGGTCAGTATCAGTGGCAATGTTATCCAGTTTGCCATCCAATGCGGCGGTGATCATTGCTCTTGTGTGAGATAGCCTCATCCGATGCCCAACTCCTTTAGGGCCGCCGGTCCAGCCAGTGTTAACCAGCCAAACATTTACCTTGTGCTCTTCCATCTTTTTACCAAGCAACTCAGCATACTTTCCAGGGTGCAAGGGCATAAACGGCGCTCCAAAACAGGCGCTGAACGTAGGCTTAGGTTCTGTAATGCCGGTTTCCGTACCTGCAACTTTTGCTGTGTATCCGGAAATGAACTGGTACATGGCCTGCCCTTTTGTTAGCTTCGAAATAGGCGGCAGAACGCCGTAAGCATCGCAGGTTAAAAAGAAAATGTTCCGGGGGCTATTTCCAATTGAAGGCTCCTGCGTATTAGAGATAAAATTCAAGGGATAAGAAACACGGGTATTCTCTGTTATTGTTCCATCATCAAAATTGATTTGATTAGTGCCCGGAAAAAATTGAACATTTTCTACTATAGCACCGGGGCGAATCGCAGCAAAAATATCCGGCTCCTTCTCTTCTGATAAATTAATGAGCTTGGCATAACAGCCACCTTCAAAATTAAAAACGTTATCAGCAGCCCATCCATGCTCATCATCGCCTATTAATTTACGGGCCGGGTCGGCGCTCAGGGTTGTTTTACCAGTACCGCTTAAGCCAAAGAAAATAGCAGTATCGCCGTCTTCACTCATGTTAGCGCTACAGTGCATGCTCAATACGTTCTTCTCTTGCGGTAAGATGTAATTTAAAATTGTAAAAATCCCTTTTTTTGTTTCGCCTGTATAGCCCGAACCTGCAATTAATATGGTTTTGTGCTTAAAAGAAATCACGGATGCATTATGCTGGCGTGTACCGCATTCCTTTGGGTCTAATTTCAAATCCGGCGCACACAGGATATGCCACTCGGCTTTGAAATCTTCTACCTCTTCTTCGGTTGGGCGAAGAAACATGTTGTACGCAAATAAATTGGTCCACGGTTTTTCCGTTACTACACGAATGTTCAAACGGTAGCGTGGGTCGGCGCAGGCATAAGAGTCACGTACCCACAACTCTTCTTTACCATTCAGGTAACTAACAATTTTTTTATGGATGATGTGGAAATACTTTTCTTCAATTGGAATGTTGAAATTGTTCCAGTCTACCGTGCTTTCTGTGATTTCATCCTTTACGGTAAACTTGTCGTTGGGGGAGCGGCCTGTAAATTCCCCGGTTCGGATGGATAAAGCGCCACTGTCTGTTAGGGTGCCTTCACCCAATCGCAAAGTGTCTTGAACTAATTCTTCGGGGGTGCTCTGGTAGTGAATGTTGTCGGTATTTTGTAAACCAAATTTCACAAGGGTTTCCGCCGAGAACGGAATAATAGTAGGTACTGACATAAAAGGGCAATCGTTTAATTAGGCGTCAAAGGTAAGGGTAAAGAATATTCCACTTATAACCTGTGTAGGGCATACACATATTGCGAAGCTGAAGCGTTTATTTGCAAATAGTTTTTATCATTTGATTTACTTTGTTCTCCGCCTAAATCAATCAGCATGAAAAATTTGCCTCTTAACCAGGAACTCTTTGTTAAAAACAGAAAGCGTTTTACAGAAAGGATGAAGCCCAACAGCATTGCTATTTTTGTGAGCAATGATGAAGTGCCGCGTAATGGTGATGCGATCTACACATTTCAACAAAACAGTGATTTGTATTGGCTCAGCGGCATACAGCAGGAAGACAGCCTGGTGATTTTATTTCCGGATAATCCGGATAATAAATACCGTGAAGTGTTGGTACTGGTTCGCCCTAATGAAGCAAAAGAAAAATGGGATGGAAAGCGCTTACGCAAAGAAGAAGCTACTGCTATCAGCGGCATGCAGACTATTTTGTGGGTAGATAGCCTGGATGGATTATTACAACCCTGGATTCATTTGGCAGATGCCATTTATCTGGACACGAATGAGAATGACAGGAAGGCAAGTTTGGTGCGCTCAAGAGATTATCGTTTTGTAGATGAAATGAAAGAACGCTATCCGTTGCATCAGTACGAAAGGGCCGCAAAAATTATGAAGGAGCTTAGGGCGGTGAAAACACCGGAAGAGGTTGAAGTAGTTAAGAAAGCAGTAGACATTACACACAACACTTTCTTGCGGGTAATGAAGTTTGTTAAGCCAGGTGTGATGGAATATGAAATAGAAGCCGAGATACTTCATTCGTTTATCAGCCAGCGGGCCAGCGGCGAAGCGTATGGAAGCATCATCGCGTCAGGTGACAGGGCAAGAACATTACACTATGTATCCAACAACCAGGAATGCAAAGACGGCGAGCTACTCCTTATGGACTTTGGTGCTTTATATGGAGGATATGCTGCTGACCTGACACGAACAATCCCCGTGAATGGAAAATTTACGGAGCGGCAAAAAGAAGTTTATAATGCCTGCCTGCATCTGCACAATTACGCAAAAAGCCTGTTGAAGCCCGGCATCTCAATTATTGACTATACCGATAAAGTTGGTGAAGAAGCCACACAACAATTTTTAAAAATAGGCTTGTTAAAAGAAGAAGATGTTAAGGCTGAAGACGTTGAAAACAGGGCTTACCGCAAATATTTATATCATGGTATTTCGCACCATTTAGGTATTGATGTGCATGATTTGGGAACAAGAACCGAACCCATTAAAGAAGGCATGTTATTTAC
>DASQMG010000221.1:0-2193 GCA_035645595.1 Flavisolibacter sp.
ACCAATACCTATTTGTGCGAAGCTAATTTGAGAAAAGAATAAAAAAAAGATAGCAAGTAGTTGAGGCTTTTTCATTTAGTGAATTTGTAAGTACCCCAAAAAGCCAGACGGTTTAGGATTAGAGTTTTCTACTTAAATTCAAAAACTGTCATCATGAAAAAAACGAGGTTTACGGAGACGCAGATTGTCTCCATTTTAAAGCAACAGGAAGGGGGTCGCAGTGTGAAGGACATCTGCCGCGAACATTCAATTTCAGACGCTACGTTTTACAATTGGAAGAGCAAGTACGGAGGTATGGAAGCATCCGATGTGAAACGCAAGAAGGACCTGGAAGAAGAAAATGCAAGGCTGAAGCGCATGTACGCGAACCTGGCAATGGACAACGAGATCCTAAGGGACTTGTTCACAAAAAAAGGCTGGGCCCTGCCACCAAAAGGCATTTAGCGGAGGAGATTGTTTTTGAGCGAAAGATACCTGTGAGCAGGGCCTGCAAATTAATGTCGCTACCGCGATCACAGTTTTATTATCGTTCTTCAAAGGATGATAGGCAAGTAATTGATGCCTTGCAGGAGCTTGCGTTTAAGCATCCATCGTACGGCTTCAGAAAGTTGTTTGCTTACATCCGCAGGTCGGGTGCGAAGTGGAACCATAAAAAGGTCTACCGGGTCTACAAGCTTTTAAAACTAAACAAGAAGCGCAAAGGCAAGAGAAGACTCCCGGCACGGGTTAAGCAACCACTCATCCAACAAACAACAGTAAACAGTACGTGGAGTATGGACTTTATGAGTGACAGCATGGTTGGTAACAGAAAGTTCAGAACCCTCAATATCATGGACGATGCTTCACGAGAAGCACTTGCCATTGAAGTGGATACATCTCTCTCCTCGAAAAGAGTGATCAGAACATTGGATCGTGTAATCGAACAAAGAGGTAAACCAACAGCTATCAGAACCGACAACGGCCCAGAGTTTACCTCAAAGGAGTTGGAACTCTGGGCCGTTGAAAAAGGCATAACCATACAGTTCATACAACCTGGTAAGCCAATGCAAAACGGCTACATAGAACGCTTCAATCGTCTTTACAGAGAAGCCATTCTTGACGCTTACCTGTTCTTTGATCTATACCAAGTAAAGCAGCTTACAGAAGAATGGATCATTGAATACAATGAAAGAAGACCTCATGAAGCACTGAATAATCTGACCCCTGAAGAATGGCACAAGAACTTATTAAAAAACGAAAAAAACCCTAATTAGTACTGTCTGAGAAAAGGGGTACTTACAGTCTTTGCTCCTTACCGAAGGAGTCAACGCTTAGCCTTTCGATGGTGATGGGATTGACAAAACCATCGGAACTGCTAATTTCAGTCTTTGTGATTTTTATTTTGTCAGGTGCAAAAGCTGAAAACAAACTGCGAGCAAAATAGAGTCCAGCAAAAACAAGTAGACCAATTATCAGAAAAATTAGTGAAGTCTTTTTTGTCATGATAGTTCTGGCTGCAAATTGCCTACAACGGAACAGGTGTTTCTGTCAGTGGTGGCATTTTCTGCACTTTAGCTCAACGTTTGCTCTAATGTAGAATAGAATTAATGAAGGTCAAAACTTGCTCATAAGCCACCACTGCAGGCTGACTCCACTACTCTCAATTTGCAAACCAAAAGAAAGGGTTTGTACAACTTCTCAAATGGATCAAAGAACACAGCCAGTTAGTGCCTATTGAAAACTGGAAAGTCTGCATGGAAAACACCGGCATCTACAGCCTTGAACTTAACTGCTTCCTGCATGAAAAAGGCATCTGGCAGTGCCTGGAGAACGCCCTGCAAATCAAGCGCAGCCTGGGTGTAGTAAGAGGCAAAACTGACAAAGCCGATTCCAAGATGTATGTCGTCAAAAGAAAGTGGACTATTTGTTAGAGAGGGTTTTGTTTGTTTAAGTTAGTGATTTTTCTTTTTTAGTATTCAAAAGGGGCCGGATTAATTGTTTTGTTTTTCTAGCTGGTACAGCGCTCTTCTTTGCAACAGGCTTTGTTGTTTGATCTTTTCTCTTCGCTTTAGGCTTTGTTCTCGTTTCCCGTAGTAAACATCAGCCGGCGTGACATTGTTTATTGATTCACGATAGCGGTGATAATTGTAGTAGTGAACAAAGGTTTCCAGTGCTGCATTCAACTCCTGTGGACAATAATAGTGATCCAGCTTT
>DASQMG010000222.1:0-3857 GCA_035645595.1 Flavisolibacter sp.
AACGGACAAACAACATTGCCTAATGCATCAATAAAGCCTTCTGCCAGTACACCACTTGCATGAGGGCATTTTGCCGAAAATGCAAATAACTCTTTACCATACATCCCAACGCAAATCCGTTTTTCATCCGCAACTATCTCAGCCAGGTTATTCAGGCCTAATGCCACTTCCGCGATGCTGTCTGCTACTTTCACCCATCTTATCTTATCTGGCATACTCAACAAACTGTCGTTTTAAAATAATGCAGCATACTGCTTTTTTAAATTCCTGTAACCCATTTATAATCCCTGTAATCCGTGGTTAGTATAAAAACTCCGTTTTATAAGGATACCGTATCCGGTACAACTCTCTTACCTTGTCTAACATCACACGGCGCAGATTATCAATATTCGTTCGCTCCAGTGCAGAAATAAAAATGGCATTGCCACCCGTTTGTTCCTGCCAGCGTTGTTTCAAATCATCTAAAATCTGATCCTTGGTTTCATCATTCAGCCATTCGTCAAATGTGTGTTTTATATACAAGTCCATTTTATTGAAAACGGTTATTGTAGGTTTTTCATGCACCTCTAATTCCTGCAAGGTTTTATTTACCACACCTAACTGGTCTTCGTACCCGGGGTGGGAAGTATCTACCACATGCAATAAAATATCGGCTTCACGAACTTCATCCAATGTGCTTTTAAAACTCTCCACTAAATGATGCGGCAGCTTGCGAATGAAACCTACCGTATCACTTAATAAAAATGGCGTGGTCTCATAAACTATTTTTCTGGTTGTTGTATCAAGTGTTGCAAACAGTTTGTTCTCGGCCAACACATCGCTCTTGCTTAGCAGGTTCATAATGGTGCTTTTGCCCACGTTAGTATACCCCACTAAAGCCACCCTGATAAATTCGCCGCGTTCCTTTCGCTGTGTAAAAGCTTGCTTGTCTATCTCATTTAATCGCTTACGCAGCAATGAAATTTTATCCCGAACAATACGCCTGTCCGTTTCAATCTCTGTTTCGCCGGGACCTCGTGTACCAATACCGCCGCCAAGCCTTTCCAGGTGACTCCACATGCCGCGTAGCCGCGGTAAAATATATTGATACTGGGCCAGCTCAACCTGTGCCTTGGCTTGAGCGGTTTTAGCACGACTGGCAAAAATGTCAAGGATCAAATCGCTGCGGTCAATAGTTTTTACCTCAACTTCTTTTTCTATGTTGCCGATCTGCGACCCGCTCAATTCGTCATCAAAAATCAGCAGCGTAATGTCCCGGTCCTTTATATATTGTTTTATCTCCTGAAGCTTTCCTTTTCCTACAAATGTTTTACTATCGGGGTGGGGCAGCTTTTGTATGAATTTTTTTACTGTTATGGCTCCTGCAGTTTCTGCCAAGAAGGCCAGCTCAGCCAGATACTCAATTACCTCCTGTTCCCGTTGGTCCTTCTGAACTACGCCTACCAGCACGGCCCGTTCTTCTTTATTGATCTTGTTTTTTTTATCCAGCATGAAAAAGTTTTGAATATGTAAAACTAAAAAAGCGATGCCACCTTTCGGCAACATCGCTTTACCAGGTGAAAATTATTTTTAAAGCCCGCTAATGGTTAAGCCAATACTCATTGCATTCATTTTAGGGCCTAAGCCTTCTTTAAAAAGCGACGTCAGGGAATAAGATGTAAAGGCACTAAAATGGCCATATCCTATTCTGCCGGTAAGCGAAATACGGGTGGTATTAAAAAAGCGTTTGCTCTTTTCTTTTATGGTATAATCGTTAAGCTCATTACCGCCTTTGTCTTCCAGCGTTTTACCTTTTACCCAGGAGGCCAGCATGGTACCAACTTTTGCCCCAATAGCTACTTTAAAGCTTTTGCCGTCCAGTTCCGGGTTAGAAGAAAAGCGCAGCTCAACAGGGAGTTCTAAAAAAGCCGTGGCTACTTTATACTTTTTGAAATGAGCAGTATCAGCCGCATTTTTAAATACAACGCTTGGGGTTCTATCCTTGATACCGGCCGTCATTTTATCTAAAAAAACATGGTCAGTGGCAAGACCCGGACCTAAAGCTACACTAAGCTTTGGCGATGTCTTAAAAGGAAAGTCCAACATCAGGTACATATTAAACGTGCGGGAGAAGCCTGATGTTTTAATAGAATCGGGGCGGTTTTGCCAGGTGGCAGCGCCCAGTTGAATCATAAAATGATCTTTAGCCCTTGTTTGCATGGGGCCAATTATTCTTCTTGGAGCAGTAGAGTCGGTTTGGGAAAAAGCAGAAAAGGAAAAACAAAGGACCAAAGCACTGAAAACAATTTTTCTCATAAATAGAGTTAAAGGCAACAAATGTATTTTTCAATCGGTTAACGAAAGGTTAAACGAAGATAAGGGTTAGGAGCTAGGAGTTTAGTGGTAAGGGTTCAGGGTTATTTAGGGCCAGTATAGTTCTTTAAATTGTGAGCCTCCCGGGTTGGATATATTTAAATAAAAGTAGGAACAGTTGTTTTTCACGGCGAGGTAGTGTTGTCCGAACTTTTAAATTGGTAACCATAAATAGCGATTGATGGAATTACGGATTACCCAAACGCTTTCGTCTTTTTTTAACCACTTCTAAAAATCGTTTCAATTATTTTTACCGCTACCATTTATTTCTTATGAAACAAATCGCCACCGCTATTTTTATTATTTACAGTTGCACTACATGGGCGCAAACCGGTTATCAAATAAAAGTTACCCTAAAGCCTTTTAAAAATCAGTATATCTATCTTGGCCATTACTACGGTAAGCAGCTTCCTATCATAGATTCGGTAAAGCTGAACGAAAAGAGCGAAGCCATTTTTAAAGGCCCCAAAAAATTAGGGGGGGGTATTTACTTAATCGGTTACCCCGACCGGGCTAATAAATTTGAATTTTTGGTTGGTGCTGAACAACATTTTTCTATTATAGCCGATACGGCCGATATAAATAAAATAGCCTTTAACGGTTCTCCCGAAAATGTTTCTTTTAAAACCTACCAGGAATTTATGATGCAGAATGGTAAGGCTGTAGAAGGCCTTAACGTAAAAAGAAAAGGAGCTAATAAAAATGATTCTTTAAAGTTTACATCACAGATAGATTCCATTTCCAAAAAAGTAATGGATTTTCGTATGGCTACCATTGCTAAGGAACCTAATGGTTTATTAGCGGCCATGCTAAAAGCCATGCGTGAACCGGAGGTTCCGGCTAACCCGGCGGCGGCTAAAAAGGACTCGATGTATGCTTACCGCTACTTTAAAAATCATTATTGGGATGGTGTAGCTTTTTACGACGACCGCTTAGCCCGTACACCTTTTTTTGAAGGCCGCGTAGATAAATATTTTGAACAATTGGTTTACCCTTCTGCCGACTCGGTGATCAGGGAACTGGACTGGATGTTAGGATACGCGTCGGCTTCCGAGGAAATGCAAAAGTTTTTGCTTCTCAAATTTGTGAACCGGTACCTCAACCAAAAGTATATGTGGGAGGATGCGGTATTTGTGCACCTGTTTGAAAAATATTTTGCACAAAAGAATTATGCATGGCTTACTGATAAAGGCAAGAAAATGATTACCGACAGGGCTTATAGTTTAATGGCAAACATTATGGGCACACCGGCGGCAGAAATTGAGCTGCCTGACAGCACGGGCAAAAAAGTGAGTTTATATGGAGTGGAATCGCCTTATACCATGGTGATTATGTACGACCCTACCTGCGGCCATTGCAAAGAAACCCTGCCTAAAATGGATACTCTTTACCACAGCAAATGGAAGAGCATGGGCGTTAAGTTATTTGCTGTAGCCAAACAAACCGCCGGGGTAAAGCAACAAGACTGGTTTGATTTTATTCATAAGTTTGGCCTGAAAGACTGG
>DASQMG010000223.1:0-4565 GCA_035645595.1 Flavisolibacter sp.
GATAACTCCCATAAATATTTCAGTATAGAAAGTAATGAAAACTAAAAGTAAGTTTTAAAAAAATTTGCGCATCATGGTCTATCATATGTGAGGCACGCGGGTGGAGGAACTTTTAGGATCACTCCTCTTATAGCCAATTGATTGGCTTACCGATATGTTTTACACTCAAGGTGTCATGCCTGTAGTGCTCATTACAGCTGTAAAGACGTCTTTTTACAGTCATCACTTTATCCGGCAAACTCCGGAATCGTTTGCCAGTAGCATTAAATACAGCATTTACAACCTGGTACGTATTGAAATTATTATACCGGCCAGCCGAATAATAGGATTAGGATTTTCGACGTACTTATCTAGTACACATACGGAAATAACCTAACACAGCGCTGTTATATTTGCTTAAACAATTTACAACTGTCATGGCTTTTATTGATGTAGATTCTTTACCTGGGAAGGAAGTGATTAAGGGGTACACTGCAAGGGCCATTCACACCGGTACCATGACATTCCTATACTGGAAAGTGGAAGCAGGTGCCACTATGCCAATGCACTCGCACCTGCACGAGCAGGTGGCCAATGTACTTAACGGAAATTTTGAGCTAAATATAAATGGCGAAACCCAACTTCTTCAACCCGGAATGGCGGCGGTTATTCCGCCTTTTGTACCACACGGCGGCCGTGCTATCACAGCCTGCGAACTCCTTGATGTTTTTCATCCGGAAAGAGACGATTATAAATTCTAAGAAGTATCTTATTGTCTACTAAACCTGCATCCGGTGTTCTGGTGAATTCATGTTGTTTTTTGTTGTGTAATTATAATGACTGCACATTTCCTGAGTAGGAAATCAGTGGCATGACTCTGCCTTATTCAAATAGAGTTATTCAGAAGAGGGCATAAATCAAAGGTTCTTGTGAACACCAAGATTCTTAAAATAAGAACCTTTTTTATTTAAAAAAGATAAAGAAGGCGCCGATAACCGTAAGGGCAATAACAACTTTGCGATAGCTGTTGTCTTTGATCATTGATACGATGCGAATGCCCAAAAAAAAGCCAAGGAGTAAGGGAAGTAAAAGTAAAAAATCAACCCAAAGGGTAAGCTCAGTAATATTCTTCCAAACCAAAACCTGAAAAGGCAATTTGAATAAATTGATAACCAAAAACACCCAGGCTGCCGTGCCGATGAATTCGTTTTTGGGCATACGCAGGGCAAGAAAGTAAAGATTGGAAAATGCCCCGGCAAGATTTCCCAGCATGGTAGCTAACCCCGAAGCCAGCCCGGTGCCGGCAACAAAAAAGCGATTGTGCGGAATGAAAGGCCGTTTACGAAATTCTAACATCACTACAATCACTACCGCAATAACGATAATAACGGCCATGACCCTTCGAAACACTGCTTCGTTCAGATCTTTCCCAATGACCACACCCACTACTATACCCGCCGCCATCCAGGGCAGGAGCTTCCAGAAATGTGCCCATTGCGCATGCCGGTGGTAGTATAAAACGGCCAACCCATCTGCTATGCATAACAAAGGAAGTACAACACCTGTGGAGGCCTTACTGCCAAAAACCAGCGCCATAATTGTTATGTTCAGCATATCAATTCCTTTGAGGCCTGCTTTGGAGAGACCGATGATAAACGCGCCAAAGGCAATCAGGAACCAGTTAAGAATTGAGCCTTCAAACAAACCATGCATAGGGCACGAATGTAGGAGTATCTCCCAAAGTGCCAACCCATAACAGCAACTGAATTTCTATCATAAGCAGGATGCCATTTGGATATGGTTGAAGTGTTATCTATTTCACTAAGCAGTGCCGGTAAATTAAACAGGCTATGCCTATTTAATTTCATTTAGAAATTCAACAAGCATCGTTGTTTTTATAACAGAATTATTTTATGACGCCTAAAGAAATAATGGCCAGAAGAAAAGTGTGCAGGTTGCAACGTGTTTTCATAAGACTGTATTGCTACTTACGACGACGGGTTATCTAAAATTGTGGTAAGTACGAATTTCACAAACTAAGAAGTAGCAATTATCTATTGAAAGATGGGCAGTATCAGTAAGCAGTAATTGTGTACCTATTTCGGAAGTTTACTACTATGAGCAAACTCAATTAATTCACAGGCTATAAGGTTGAGTTCAATTCTACTCCATTAGTCCACGCTTCATTGCTTCTTTTACAAGACTGGCGGTATTTTTTGCCCCTAATTTCTGAGTAAGATTAAAACGGTGTGTTTCAACAGTACGCAGGCTGATGAAGAGCTGGTCAGCAATTTCCTGGTTGGTTAATTCGCCGGCAATAAGTTTTAGGATTTCCTTTTCCCGGTTGGTAAGCGGAATATCGAATATAGAACGGCGGTGACCAGTAATGCTTTCCCCGATCAGTATTTTTTTTATGGCTTCATCAATCACTTCTTCACCTGTCACTACTTTCTCTATAGCTGTAATGATAGACTGTTGTTCCGCATTTTTAAGTAAATATCCGGAAGCGCCATTGCGGATGATTTGTTTTACATAGTGCGAATCATCAAAGCTGCTGAAAGCAATGATCTTGATTGCCGGGTATTGTTTGTGCACGTGTTTACAAAGTTCAACACCATTCATTTCGGGCATTTGAATATCCATCAACAACACGTCAGGCTGCTCATTCTTCAAAAGAGATAATAGGTCATTGGCATTGTTAGCCGTATAAATAATACTGAAATGAGAATAGGCCGAAAGCATGGCTTTTAGCCCATTAATTATTACTTCATGGTCATCGATGATAGCAAGTTTTATTACGGACATATTAGGTTGCTTTATTTGAATGTAACCTTCACAATCTATGAGGTGGCCATTGCTGTCTGTTTTTCCAGTCCTGCGGTTTCAAATTCCAGGTAAGCGTTCACACCACGGCCTTCACCTGAATCCATTTCTATTTTACCATTGATGGCTTTTATCCTCGACCTCAGGCTATGCAGTCCCATACCGTCTTTTAGCAGGCTGTCTTTTGAAATACCAATACCATTATCTTCAATAGTAATAGAGAAAAAATCAGGCTGAAAACTCACCTGCACTATAGCCTCCGTTGCCCTGGAATGTTTTACTATATTATTGAGCAGCTCCTGTACAATGCGGTAAACGGAAAGTTCAAAGCTGTCCATAAACCGGCCGGCTTCTCCCAGTGAATCGTATTGCACCACAAGTTGGCTGCTGTTGTTAATGCTGCTGCAATAACGCCGCAGCGCTTCATCCAGGCCGTGACGGAGTAACACTTCAGGCATCAGGTTATGCGAAGTTTTGCGCACCTCCTGCGAGGCCTCATCCAGGAGCATAACACCTTGCTGATACCCCTCGGTTTGCAGTACCCCACCTATCTTAAGCGCAATGCTGGTGAAGTGCATTTTTACAGCAGCAAGCATTCCTGCCACGCCATCGTGCAGGTCTTTGGCTATGCGACTTCGTTCTCTTTCCTCACCCTGCATCACCGCTTGCAAAAGCTGAAGCTCTTTTTCCTGCTGTATACTTAGCATTTGTTTTTGATGAAGTTTGCGTTTGCTCCGAAAATGCAGGTAAATAAGCAAGGCTACCAGAATGGCAACAACCGCGGAGCCGATGCCATAGACTGACATTTGCTGGCTCTTCTGAAGCTGAACTTCTTTTTTAGCCATCTCCAGATTTTTCTGCGTAATTGTCTTTTCCTTTTGTGCTGCCTGGTACTTTGTTTCCAGCTCGGCCAAAATACGGTTGTCTTTTTCCAGCGTGTTAGAATCTGCATACTGACTTGCCAGTACACGGTAGTCATAGGCGTCTTTGTATTTGCCCAGATGATAATATGCTTCGGACAAGCCCTGGTACACAAACTGGTACATTTGAATATTGTCAATTTGTTTTGCCTTTTGCAAGGCCTTCTCCAGTACACCAGCTTCTGTTTTGTAATCACCAAGCTTTTCCAGGGCCTGCGCCCATGTAATTGATCCCGTCAGGAAACCGTCGGGATAACTTGCCAGCTCTGCATAGTGAACACTTTCCTTTGCGGCATCCATCGCTTCCTTGTAACGTTTCAGTTCCAGCAACACTTTTCCATAACTTTCCAATGCATAATTCAACCCGATGTAATCATCAATTACCCTACCCATGGCAATCCCCTTCTCTGCATACTGAAGCGCTTCATCAAGCATGCCTTTCTCTGTGTATATCCGGCTAATGCCACCCCGTGCCATCACAATCCTGCCGGAGTCTTTTACCTGAAGTGCAATCTCTTCCGCTTTTTTGTAATAGAACAGGGCCTTGTCAGGGTTATATAAACGATTATTGAATTGTACCCCCATGTTGATATAATGAGTTGCGAGTTGGCGGCTTGGCTTTTTTTCCAGTAAAGCAATCGCCTTCATCCGGTAAATAATCCCACTGTCATTTTGGTTAAGGATCTCATGTGTCAGTGCAAGGTTGCCGTAACATTTGGAAATGCCGATCGTATCGTTAGCCCGTTTGTAATGGACCAGTGCATCCTGGAGCAGACGAAGCACCTTTGGGTAATCGGAATCCAGGTAATTAGAAAAATAGGCCAGGTAGGAGAAGCCGTTTCC
>DASQMG010000224.1:0-2922 GCA_035645595.1 Flavisolibacter sp.
ATAAACCTGAGCTGATCAAAGAAATATTGGAAAAGGCTGTTGGATTGCAGCAGGCTGTGATCACTGAAATTCGTAATCTCACCAAACGTTTATCGGCACCCTCATTGGGAAACATAAAACTGTCCGACTCCGTGCGGGAAGTGATCCTGTTGTTCAAAGAAACTCACAAGACTCATATCACCTTAAACGTACACAATATAGAAGAGCTGGAAGTGGAGCAAGAGGTGCATCTGGCGGTCTACCGCATTGTACAAGAACAGCTCACCAACATTTCTAAACATGCAGGGGCGGACAAGGTGGATGTCGCGCTCGACTTTGCAGAAGGTAAGTTATCAATGGCCATTCGGGACAATGGTAAAGGATTTAATACGCAGGAAAGATGCAGCGGCATTGGCCTGCACAATATGAGAACCCGCGCAGAGAGTGTGGGTGGCACCCTTCTAATTAAAAGCACTCCTGGAGCTGGAACGGTAGTGTTGTTGCAGATACCATTAGTGAACGAATAGTAACAGAGGGTTGATACCATTAGGGGAGAAAGGCACTACATCCAAAGTCTTGTTACCAACTGTGTAATTACCCACCACATTGATAACGCTACGTTACTGGCAGGTTATGCCGTTATCAGGTGTTGTTAATGTGTTTACACCATTGCCAATAGCCAATCAGGGCGGGTTTATAAGGCTATCAACACAACCTGTTATGTTTTGTTTCATAGATTCGGGATAAAGGGTGTTTGAATCTCACGTACCCTGTACAGAGTAGTACATTGTAAAACTGCTATAAAAAGTCAATACTTGCTATAGTCGGGCAACTCCATATTATATTCTTTATTCATTAACGTTGAGGCAAGCAGAAAATCAGCCGTAGTCCGGTTATTAGCAATTAAAATATTCCAAGCTACGGCAATCCGTAACAATGCTTTTACATCGCTATCATGCGGCTGTGCTTCCATAGGATCCCAGAAAAAAATCAGAAAATCAATTTTCCGTTCGGCAATCAAAGCGCCTACTTGTTGGTCACCTCCCAGGGGACCGCTCAATAATTTCTCAACTTGCAATCCTGTCTTTTCTTGTATCAATGTAGCCGTACTTCCAGTGCCCGATAATTCGTGGTGCAATAAGGAATCTTTGTTTTCAGATGCCCATTTAATCAAATCTTCTTTTTTGTTGTCGTGAGCTATCAGAGCAAGCCTCTTTTTCATATGCAGCTGATCGGAATTCATATGTTAATTTACCAACCAATAGCCATAACAATGCCATAAGGATGCATTCGGTGCTAATTAAAAGAAGCAATTTCTATTTATTACTGACGCAGCAGAACTCCTTATTGTGGTAGCGCGGCTAATTGATAAATATTGTTTTGTCTTCTCCCCTTTTCGAGTGCATTCTAACTGCCGAATCGATAGCTTTAAAACTACGACGCATCGTACATCGGATACTTCACTCTTTTGTCACTTAGTCTCATTTTTATAATTCAAAACCATTGGCAGGCAAACACTTCCACGTACTATTTTGTATCGTCACCGGCTTGAGGTCATCCTCTCCGAGCACTTGTGTAGAAACGCACTGTTAACAATCCTTTATTTACGCTGTGTTAAACAGAGGCAGATCGAAATATTTTCCTGCAGTTCTACGTTTACAGGTGCAATTGATCGATCAATCATTTTATTTTTTAAGTATGCGAATTTCAAATGTAAAATTGGCCCTCGCACTTATGACAGGACTGGGAGTTTTTTCTGCCTGTCAGAAAGATGTTCAGGATAAACCACCTGCGCTTACTCAACTTCGTGGCTCTAAAACAAATGACTCAGCCCTTTTATATGCCCGCGATCTCTATCTATGGCACTCACAAATTCCTTCCACGTTTAATGCGCAAAGTTATGCCGACCCAAACGCCCTATTAAAAGGGATACGGGCTTATAGCAATGAGCCCGGTTTTAGTACCCCGGTTGATAGGTGGAGCTTTGCTTACAAGCAGCAGGACTGGGACAACGTGAGCTCCGGTATAGTAGAAGACTTTGGCTTGAATATATTCTTTCGTACCGCAGACGACCTTAGAGTAAAAATTGTAGAACGGGAATCACCGGCAGGTATCGCCGGCATACAGCGGGGATGGAGGATAATTAAAGTAAACGGCAGTACCGATATCACCACAAGCAACACTGAGTTTGTTGTAAAGAATATATTGCAGAGCAGCAGAACCAGCTTTACTTTTCAAAAGCCCGACGGCACGCTTAGCGATATAACACTAAATGCCGCTACCTACCAGGAACATCCCATTATTTTGGACTCCGTGTACACAGCAGGCAACCGCAGGGTTGGCTATTTTGCCTTGAATTCTTTTTTGGGGGATACAACAGAAATCTACAACAATTTCCAAAGGATATTTAGTGGCTTCAGCAACCAAAATGTGCAGGACGTAGTCGTAGACCTTCGTTACAACGGTGGTGGCTATGTCAGTATTTGCGAAAAACTGACCAATTATCTTGTTGGTGTATCGTCTGACAAGGACGTTATGATGACCCAGAAATTCAATGATAAGTATTCGCAGTACAACGAAACAACCAGGATCAATAAGGTTGGCTCTTTGAACATAAGCCGGGTGATTTTTATTGTTAGCAACAACACGGCCTCTGCAAGTGAACTGCTTATAAATAACCTTAAGCCTTATCTCGACGTCAAACTCGTTGGGCCTTCAAATACGCATGGCAAACCAGTAGGGTTTTTTCCAATACCCGTTGGCGAATGGTATGTATTTCCTGTTTCGTTCCGTACGGTCAATAAAAACGGGGAGGGCAGCTACTTCAACGGAATTACTTTGGATAACAGAACGGCCGATGGACTTGACAAAAACTGGGGGGATTTAAATGAGGCTTGCCTTGCCAGCGCATTAAAATACATTAGCAGCGGATCGTTCAGGGTA